>NZ_DATILJ010000305.1:0-1547 GCF_035476535.1 Aquabacterium sp. | reverse complement strand
CCGTCCAGCGAGGACACGGCCTTCTGGCGCGCCGCCGGCAGGCAATTGCTGCAGTGCCTGGACGAGTTGCCCGAGGCGCAGCGTGCCGCGTTCCTGCTGCACCACGAAGACGGCGCGAGCGTCGAGGACCTCGCGCAGCGGCTGGGCCTGCAATTCGAAACCGCCAAGAGCCGGCTGCGTTACGCGCTGCAGAAACTGCGCGGCTGTATGCGCCGCTACCTTAAAGTGTTGGAGACCCCGGCATGACGGGCTTGCGCGACGCTCGCCTGCACAAGGCGCTGGAGTCGGCGCCGGACGGCGATATGCGGCCGGCCGAGCGTGTGCGCCGCGAGATCCTCGCGAAGGCCCATCAAGCCGTCGCCCCTGCGTCGGCGGTGCCCTGGTGGAAGGCCTTGTGGGAAAGCGCGGGGCGCCGCAATTCGCCCTGGAACGCCGCGTTCGCCACGCTGGTGATCGCCGGCTTCGTGACGGTGCTGTGGTTCGATCGCGAGGTGCCGGGGCCGCTGCCGGAAACAACGCAGGCGGGTGCGCCGGTGCCGTCCGCGGCCACGCCTGCGCCTCCTGTCCCGCCAGCAGCGCCGGCACCGACCTCTGCAGCCGAAACGGCATCACCAGCCACAACGGCACCAGCGCAGATCAAACCCGCGAAGCCGGCGACGGACGCTGCAACCCGTGCGGCCCAATCGCGGCCTGCGGAAATGGCACAGGCACGCAAGAGCGAGCCCGCGCTGTCGGCGCGGCAAAGCGGCCCTGCGCAAGAAGCGGCAGGTGGCGCCGAGCCGGCTCGTGAGCGTCGTGCAGACACGAAATCCTTGCGCGACGAGGACACGCGCGCGCTGGCCAAGAGCGCCCAGCCGCAAGCGGAAGCAGCGGCGCCCGCGACCGCGCCGCTGCAGGGATCCGTAGGTGCTGCCGCCGGGACCGCTGCCGCACCCAGGGCCGCCCCCATGGCGAGACCGGCGGCGCCTGTGCAAGCAGCACCGGCCGCGCCCGCACCGGCGCCGGTGATCGCGCCGCAACGCGATGCGATGGCGAGCGGCTGGACTCACGCGAAAGTATCGGTCGGCGGCCGTGAGGTGGAAGTCGAAAGAAGCCAGGCCGGCCGGCTGGCCGCGTTGCTCGGCGCGATAGAGCGCGGGCCTCGGGGCGAGGACCCGCTGGAAGGCCCTGTCGCCCTGAAGATCGAGCTCAGCGAGCAGGGCGCGCCCGTCGATGCTCTGGAAGTGGTGGGCGCGCAAGTGCGGTGGGCCCGGCTGCGCGCAGGGCAGCGCTCGAGCTTCGTCGCAAAGCCGGAGCCCGCGCAGCTGCAGGCGCTGCAGGCCGAGGTCAATCGCCTGACCGGGCGATAGGGCCGGCGCGGCAGCATGGATGCCGGATCAAATTCGGCATGGCACGCGTGCGCTTCTGCTTCTATTGATGCTTGAACTGCGCCTTGCGCTTGTTCACGAAGGCGTCCATGCCTTCCTTCTGGTCGCTGGTGGCGAAGAGCGCGTGGAACATGCGGCGTTCGAACATGATGCCGTCGGCCAGGCCGCCTTCGAACGACC
>NZ_DATILJ010000304.1:0-12323 GCF_035476535.1 Aquabacterium sp. | reverse complement strand
ATGTTGGTGGCCGCACCCGGCTTGTTGTTGACGACGATGGTCTGGCCCAGCGTCTTGCTCATCGCCTCGGCGACCGAGCGCGCGACGATGTCGGAGCCACCACCGGCGGCATAACCCACCACCCATTCGATCGGCCGCGTGTCCTGGGCCAGGGCGCTCGTGGCGGCAAACGACAGCGCCAGCGTGGCAATCAAGGCGGTGCGGCGGGCAAATATCGGGCGGGTCATCGGTGTGATCTCCGGGTGGTGTGAATGACGAAAGGGGCAGGCGGGATTCAGGCGGGCTGGCTGTCACGCGCGGCCTGCAGGGCCTCGCGCAGCACATCGAGCGAGCCGATGTGGTTGGCCAGCAGCAGGATCAGGCGGGCATTCAGGGCATGGCTGTGTTCGGTGGACAACTCACGGTGCGCATCGATCAGCGCCTCGTAGAAATCGTCGGGGTGGTCGAGATGGGGTTCGGTGATCAGCGGCATGACAACAAGCTCCTTCAGACGCGGCCCAGCGCGCGCTGCAGCGCGGCACGCAGGCCTGCTGCACTGGGCTGACGCCAGCGCGCGCAGACATGCTGGTCAGGCCGCAGCAGCACGGCATCACCCGGGCGCAGGTCGTAGCGCTGAGCGACCAGGCCTTGAGCGTCGATCAAGGGCGACGCCGAATCCTGCGCCGCAGCGCCAACGCGCAACAGCGTGAGCGGCGCGACACCCTCACCCGCCGCTTGCAGCGCGGTGATCTGTGCCGGCGTGTGCCGCTCGCCATACAGCAGCAGCGTGAAGCCCTCGCCCAGCTCGCGCAGCAGCCAGCGGGCACGGCCCTCGGCGTCTTGCAGCGGTGCATCGGCGGCCGGTGCACCAGGCCGCAGGCGGCCGGCAAAGTCGGCGTCGTCGTCGGGTGTGTTCAGGGCAGAGCCGTCCAGTGTGGCCGGCAGCGACAGCCGGCCGCTGTTGACGATGCTGCGCGCAAACGGCTGGGTCTTGGCCAGCTGCAGCACGGCGTCGCGGAACAGGCGGCTGATTTCACTCTTCGGCGTGATGAAGTCGGTGGCCCGCGTGGAGTTCAGGATGTTCTCGTCGGCGGCGAATTCACGCTCTGCTGCATAACTGTCCAACAGCGCGTCCGGCGCCTGGCCTTGCAGCACGGCGGCCAGCTTCCAGGCCAGGTTCTCGGCGTCCTGCACGCCGGAATTGGCGCCGCGTGCGCCGAAGGGCGATACACCATGGGCCGAGTCGCCGGCGAACAGCACGCGGCCATGGCGAAAAGCCGCCATGCGCAGGCAGGCGAAGGTGTAGACGCTGGCCCATTCCAGCGTGAATTCGGCATCCTTCATCGCCGAGTTCGCCAGCAGCGCCTTGACGCGCGGGATGATGTTCTCGGGCTTCTTCTCGTGTTCAGGGTCGGCGTCCCAGCCGAGCTGGAAGTCGATGCGCCAGACATCGTCGGGCTGGTGGTGCAACAGCACGCTTTGATTCGGATGGAACGGCGGGTCGAACCAGAACCAGCGCTCGGAGGGCTGGTTCTCCAGGTGCATCTTGACGTCGGCGATCAGGAAGCGGTCGCGGAAGACGCGGCCCTTGCTTTCCTGGCCGATCAGCTGGCGCACAGCAGAGCGCGAACCGTCGCAGGCCGCCAGGTAGTCCGCCTGCAGCCGGTAGTTGCCGTCGGGTGTTTCCACCGTCAGCAGCGCGTGATCGGCGTGCTGCTCGACGCCGACTATCCTGTTCTTCCAGCGCAGCTCGATCAGCGGCAGTTCGGCCACACGTTCGGCCAGGAAGCCCTCGACGTAGTACTGCTGCAGGTTGATGAAGGCCGGCCGTTCGTGGCCGCTGTCGGGCTGGAGATTGAAGCTGTAGATCGGCTCGTCGCGGAAGAACACGCGGCCCAGGTTCCACGACACACCCTTGTCGACCATGCGCTGGCCGCAGCCCAGGCGGTCGAAGATCTCCAGCGTGCGCTTGGCAAAGCAGATTGCACGCGAGCCGGTGGACAAGGTGTTGTCGTTGTCCAGCAGCAGCACGCGCACGCCGCGCTGGGCCAGGTCGATGGCCAGCGACAAGCCCACCGGGCCGGCGCCGACCACCACGACCGGGTGGCGCACCGGCTGCACTGCGTCCTGATCCGTGCTGCGCTGGTAGTCGAACTGCAGGTGCTGGTAGTCCAGCGCATCGGCTGCGGTCGATCGCAGGTCGGCCAGCTTCATCGTCAGCCTTCCAAAGTCTTCCACATCTGCACGTCACGCTCCGCCGTCCAGATGCGCGGGTCGGCGTACTGCGTGGCCTCGTCGAAGCAGCGGGTCACGTCGAAGGGCATGCAGTGGTCGAAGATGACCCAGTGGCCGTAGGTGGGCTTCAGCTTCGCGTAGGTCTCTTTGTAGACCGCGTTGAGGTCCTTGCCGGCCTTCACGCCGGCCTGCACGCTGTCGTACATGTCGGAGACGAAGCCACGGGTGCCGGCCAGGCCGGCTGCCACCTGCTCGGGCGTGGTCAGCGCGGCGCCGCGGCCGGGCACCAGCGCCACCGGCTGCAGCGCGGCGATCTTGTCCAGCGTCTGCGGCCAGTCCTTGAAGTAGGCGTCGCCGGCATAGGGCGTGGCATCGAACTCCACCAGGTCGCCGGAAAACAGGATGCGCTGCTCGGGCAGCCAGACCACGCTGTCGCCCTTGGTGTGGCCGCGGCCGAGCTGGATCAGCTGCACTTCCAGCTTGCCCAGCCAGAGGCTCATGCGGCCAGTGAAGGTGATGGTCGGCCAGGTCAGCCCGGCCGGCACCGATTCGACGGCCTGGAACAGGCGTGGGAAGCGGCCGATCTCGCTGGCCTTGTCCTGCTCGCCGCGCTCGACGATCAGGTCGTAGGTGTCGCGGCTGGCGATGATGTGTTCGGGCCGGTAGCCCGAGGCGCCGAGCACGCGCACCGCGTGGTAGTGGCTGAGCACGACGTATTTGATCGGCTTGTCAGTCACCTCGCGGATGCGGCGGATCACGTCCTGCGCCATCACCGGCGTGGCCTGCGTGTCGATGACCATCACCGCGTCGTCGCCAATGATGATCCCGGTATTCGGGTCGCCCTCGGCGGTGTAGGCGTAGGCGTTGTCGGACAGCTTCGTGAAGCTGACCTGCTTTTCTTCCAGGTCGGCTTGCGAGGCAAATGCTTTGTTCATGGCGAACCCGTTCAACAATGTGAAAGTGACTTGATCTTAGTCAATAAGTTCGATAATGTCGAACTCATTCCGTTAAGTAAAAATACCCATGGCAAAAACCAGCACTGGAAAATCGCCTCCTGCCTCGGCTTCGGAACCGCGGGAATCACGGGGCATCCAGAGCATCGAAGTGGGTGGCCGGTTGCTGCGTGCGCTGGTGCACCTGGGCCGGCCGATGCCGCTGAAAGACCTGGCCCGTGAAGCGGACATGACACCGGCCAAGGCTCATCCCTACCTGGCCAGCTTCGGCAAGATCGGGCTGATCGAGCAGGATGCGGTGACGGGCCACTACGGGCTGGGGCCGCTGGCGCTGCAGGTGGGTCTGATCAGCTTGCAGCAGGTCGACCCGATCCGGCTGGCCTCGGCCGAGTTGCCCGTGCTGGCCCGGGCGGTCGGGCAGACCGTGGGCATCGCCATCTGGGGCAATCGCGGGCCGACCTTCGTGCGCCTGGAAGAAGGGCCGACGGCAGTGCACGTCAACATGCGGCACGGCACGGTGGTTTCGGTGCGGGGCACGGCATCGGGCCGGCTGTTCGCGGCCTTTGTCTCGCGGGATCAGGTGCTGGCGATGCTGCGCGCCGAAGCCGGCCAAAAGACCGCGCGACTGGAGCCTGCATTCGAAGCCGAGCTCGAACGCATCCGCGAGCAGCGCTTCGCCAGCGTCACCGACGGCACGGTGCCCGGCATCACCGCGGTGGCTGCGCCAGTGTTCGACGGCTTCGGCACGATGGTGCTGGCGCTCACCGCCATCGGGCCGAGCGCGATGCTCGATGCGTCGCGCCAGGGCGAAGCCGCGCGGCTGCTGATCGCCTGCGGCGAGGCGTTGTCGCGGAGGCTGGGGGCCCGGGTCGCGCCTGCCCCCTGAGCGGCGGTGCTTGCACTGGCAATCCGGCTGCAGTGGGCGCAGGATCAGGGCTGGTTCGGCAGTTCCTGACAGCAAGGCGGGTGGCGATGACGATGCGCAGCGTATTTCGCAAGGTGCAGCTTGGCGCCGTGGGCGCCGTCACCGTGCTGACTGGCCCGCCGCCGGCCGTGGCCGCCGACGCATTGACCGTGTCCGCACCCGGTTTCCCCGCCGGCTTCGTGCTGGACAAGCTCAACGCGCGCGCCGCCTTCCTGGCCGGCAAGGCCATTGGCGATGGGTCGTTGACGGCCTCGAAGTCCGCACGTGAACTGCAGCTGATGATCGCCAACACCCGCGTGGCGCTGGGCGACACGGTGGACGAGCGCTGGGACAAGCTGGCCGCCGACCCGCAAGCCCTGCTGCGCGCGCTGGACAAGAAGGCCGCGATCACGCCACCCGACGGTGGTGAGCGCGGCCGCATCGAAGACCGCGTGGTGCTCGATGTCAGCGCGCAACTGGCCAGGCCGCCGTTCAGTGACGGCGTGCCGCAGGTCCGGCGCATCGAGGGTGCGACGCAATACTTTCGCAACGACGGCAGCTACCGGCTGCTGATCGAGAGCAACCTGCCCAGCGCCGGCGCCACCGCGTATTCGCTCACGGTGGCCGGCCAGCCGGCGCCGGCCGAGTGGCTGCAGGTGACGCCGCCGAACCGCATGGCGCTGACCATCCCGGCCAAGGCGCTGGCCACCAGCTTCAGCGAGCGTGCGCTGGTGCATGTGCCGATCGAGCTGAGCGCGGTGATGCCCAAGGGCTCTTGGAAATTCTGGCAGTCCAATATCCGGCAGGTGACCTTCCCCTTCGGCCTGGAGCTGTTTCCGCGCAAGCCGCTGGGCTATGTGCTGAAGGATTTCAGCGCACCGACGGTGGTGGACGACAAGCGCACGCTGCTGGTCAAGGGCACCCCGCAGACCGTGGCGCCCTGCGGCCGCGCCGGCTGCGTGCGCGACCAGGTGGTCTGCGTCGACGTGCCCACCGGCGCCAAGCCCGTCGACACCATCAACTACCGCGACAGCATGTCCGGCGACCCCAACGGCGGCTGGACCGGTGCGGTGCAGGCCACGCCCACCGGCTTCTGCGCGATCTTCAAACAGCAGTCAGCCACCGTCTCGCGCAACGTCAGCTTCGACGTGCGCTACAACCCGCTGGCCGGCGATCGGCAGGATACCGAGCGCAAGCTGCGCGCGGCGCGCGGCAAGGGCAGCAACGACCCACCGGCCGATGCCGACGCGCTGGAGTTCGGCATCCCGTACAGCAGCGAGCTGACGCCGCAGATGCTGGGCTATGAGCTGGCGCTGAAGGCCTTCACCGGCCAGACCTACAGCGCCAGTTCGAGCGCCGCGCCGTCGAGCGCGCTGCTGCGGGTGAAAACGCCGGAGCGCGGCGTGGAGCCGCCGCGCCTGACCGTGACTTTCCAGCCGCCCTGGTGACGCGACTCAGCCGTCCACCGGCTGCGCAGGCGTCTCCAGCACGCGCTGGTAGAAGGCCAGGTCCAGCCAGCGGCCGAACTTGAAGCCGGCCTGACGGATGGTGCCGGCATGGTCGAAGCCCAGGCTCGTGTGCAGCGCAATGCTGGCGGCGTTGGCGGCGTCGATGCCGCCGATCATCGTGTGCACGTCGCGCTCTTGCGCCGCGGCGATCAAGGCTTCCAGCAGCCGGCGCCCGAGGCCGGCGCCGCGGTGTTCGCGGTGGATGTAGATCGAATGCTCGACGCTGTATTTGTAGGCCGGCCAGGCGCGGAACGTGCCGTAGCTGGCAAAGCCGAGCAGGCGGCCGTGGTCGTCTTCCACGCCGATCACCGGAAAGCCATTGCTGCGCTTGGTGGCGAACCAGCCGACCATGGATTCCGGCGCGCGCGGCCGGTAGTCATACAGCGCGGTGGAATTGACGATGGCCTCGTTGAAGATCTCGAGGATCGCGCCGGCGTGGCGCTCTTCGGTGCAGGGCAGCAGGTTCATGGGCAGCTCCTTCGGGTCGGCATGAGGTTTGGCACGGCATCCACTATAGTAGAACGTTCGTTGCCACCCGCAAACCCGCTGAGCCGGTTCAAACGTCGTACTGGAGCTTCGGGTACCAGTCGTGGCCGCGCCCTTCAGGCGTCAGGTCCAGGATGTTCCACAGCGGCGTCGGATCGGGCGCACCACGCGGGTCCTGGCCCGGATCGGCGCTTTCCGGGCCCATCTCACCACCCCAGAAGTGCCGGATGACGCCGTCCCGGCGCGTGAAGACGTTCAGCGCGGGATTGTCCTGGTCCGGCGCGGTCTCGAAGGCATAGGCCTCATTGAAGTGGTTGCCGGCCGACGACACGATGTACAGGTGGCGCCAGCCGCGTTCCTGCTTGAAGGCCAGCAGGCGGGCGATCGGCGAGCGTGCAATCACCGCGAAAGCCACGCGCTGCAGGATGTCGGGCATCTGGCCGTCCATCGCGCTCAGCAGCGAGGTGCACATGGGGCACGGCCGCTCGCGCTGCGGGCCGAACATCCAGTTGTAGGTCACCAGCGTCTGCTTGTCGCCGAACAGCTCCGACAAGAACACCGGGCCGTGCTCGCCTTCGAAGGCGTAGTCCTCGGGCAGCTGGCCGCCGGGCGGCAGCGCGCGGCGCTGCACGGCCACACGCTCGATGTGGCGCCTCAACTCGACTTCTTCGGCCAGCAATGCCGTGCGCGCCTCGCGGTAGGCGGCACTTTCGCCGGGGTAGCGGCGCTCGTGGCGAGCGAGGTGGGTGGCGGGCTTCAGTGCATCGGGCGCGTTCATGCTCAGGTCCCTTTCCACGGATGGAACCCCACAGGGGCAAGCCCCGTTCCCGGCGGCCTTATGCTGCCGGGTCGCTGCACTGCCGCAGGATCCTGAATGAACGCCAGCACCCTGATCGCGTTTTCGCTGGTGGCCCTGGTGGCCATCGCCACCCCCGGGCCCACGGTGCTGCTGGCCCTGGCCAACGGCTCGCGCATCGGCCTGCGGCGCGCCGTGCCGGGCATGCTGGGGGCCGTCGCGTCGGACTTCGTGCTGGTCGGCGCGGTGGCGCTGGGGCTGGGTGCACTGCTGGCGGCGTCGGAGTTCTGGTTCTCGGTGCTGAAGTGGGTGGGCGCCGCCTACCTGGCCTGGCTGGGCTGGCGCCTGCTGCGTTCGCACGGCGGGCTGGACCTGTCCGGCTCGGCTGCCGTGCCGGGCCAGGTCAGCCCGCGAGCGGTGTTTGCGCGTTCGTTTGCGGTCGCCGTGACCAACCCCAAGGGCTACCTGTTCTGCTCGGCACTGCTGCCGCAGTTCATCGACCCCGCCGCGGCGCAATGGCCGCAGTACGCGCTGATCGGCATCGTGTTCGCGGCGCTGGACTTCATCGTGATGTTCGGCTATGCCGCGGTCGGCGCGCATGCCATCCGGCTGCTGCGACGCCGCGCGGTGCTGTGGCTGGACCGCTGCTGCGGCGGCGCCCTGCTGGCACTGGCGGGCTCGCTGGTGTTCTATCGGCGCAGCGGGACCTGACAGAAGTTCAGCGGCGCACCAGCGCCACCAGGTACTTGCAGGGTCGCTTGCCCGGGTTGATGAAGGTGCAATCCATCGGCGATCCCAGTTGCAGGCAATCGCCCGCCTCAAGGCGATGCGTCTGGTCGCCCTCCTGGAACAGCAGCTGGCCTTCGGTCACCAGGAGTTGCTGGTGCTGGAACGCAAAAGCCGCCGCGGGATAAGGCACGCGCACCTGGGCCGGCAACTCGATCTCCAGCAGTTCCAGCGGCCCCAGCGCACCCTGCTCGCGGGGTGACAGCGCACGCCGCAGGTAGCCGGTCTCCGGGTCTTGCCAGACGGCTTGTGCAGCCCGCCGGCTGATGCGCTCGCCCCGCCCTTCGGCCAGCGCCAGCAAGGCCGACAGCGCCAGCCCGAAGGCGCCTGAGAGCTTGCCCAGCACGGTCGCCGTCGGGCTGGCTTCGCCACGCTCGACCTTGCTGATCATGGCCTTGGACACGCCGGAGCGCTCGGCCAGCTCGGCCAGCGACCAGCCGCGGGCGGCACGCTCTCTTTTCAGCGAGGCCGAGATCGCATCGGTGGGGTCTGTGCGCATGGTCTTGACTTTCGAGTTGCCGCAGTATCCACTATCGTGGACGTCACACCCCCTGAGGAACGACGTACCCCTCAGGTCCGCCTCAACGCCTTCGACATGACTGCGGGGGCGGCCAGCCTATGGGTTAGCCTGTCGGCCATGAAGCGCACCGAGGTCCCGCCCGAGATCCTGGCCAGGCTGCGCCCGGTTTGCCTGGCGCTGCCGCAGGCCCGTGAAGAAGCGGCCTGGGTCGGCACGCGCTGGCGCATCCGCCAGCAGACTTTTGCCCATGTGCTGTGCGTGGCCTCGGGGTGGCCCCCGGCCTATGCCCAGGCCCTGGGCGCCGACGGCCCGGCCTGTGTGCTGACCTTCCGCTCGCCGCTGCCGGCCTTCGACGCCTTCGCCTACACCTGGGCGCCGTTCTTCCGGCCGGTGTGGTTTCCCGACATCGTCGGCATGACGCTGGACAAGGACACCGATTGGGACGAAGTGGCCGGGCTGCTGCGTGCCAGCTACCGCCACCTGGCACCGAAGAAGCTGGCGGCCCGCCTCGATGCAGCCGATCGCGATGACGATGGCAGTGCCGCCGCACCAGCCCCCTCAGCGCGCACGACACGCCGATGAGGGCCAGCAGTTCACCCGGCGATCAACGCCGCCGCGATCTTCGCCATCACCGCGGGCGCGTGCGCTGAATCCAGCCAGCGCAGCACCACCACCGCGTCGAACACCGGATCGATCCACACCATGTGGCCGCCGGCGCCGAGCATGAACACCGCCTGTGCCGACGCGCCGGGAAAGGCCCGGCCGTCCGGGTTCAGCCACAGCAAGCGGCCATAGAACGGCGCGATCGCACTCGGCTCAGCCATCTTGTCCAGCCAGGCGCGAGGAATCAGCTGCCGGCCGCTGCTAACGCCTTGGTTCAGCAGCAGCTGGCCGACGCGGGCCTGGTCGCGCGCGCTGATCGCCACACCGCCGCCCCAATGCGTGCCGCCGGGCACGGACTGCACGCGGCCCACGCCGGGCAGCGCCAACCAGGCATCGTCATAGCCCTGCCAGGCAAAGCCATCACCGCCGCCCAGCGGCCGCAGCACGTGGTCCAGAAACACCTGCTGCAACGGCTGGCGGAACAGGTGCAGCAGTGCCAGCGACAGCTGGTTGATGCGCACGTCGTTGTATTCCCAGTACGTGCCGGGCGCCTGCAAGGGCCGCGCGCCACCCTTGGGACCGCCGGCCGGGCGCGGATCGTTGGCCACCTGGCGCCAGCGGTCCACGATGTCCGGCAGGCCGAAGCAGCTGCCTTCCCATTCGCTGGTCTGCGTCAGCAGCTGTGCCCAGGTGATGCCGCGGTTGTGTGCGCTGTCGAAGCCGATGCCGGGCAACTGCGTGGCCACCGGGGCGTCTTCGTCCGGCAGCAGCCCCTGGCCCTGGGCCACGCCGGCCAGCAGCGCCAGGTAGGACTTGGCCACGCTGAAGGTCTGGTCGGCACGCTCCGGCTCGCCCCAGGCGCCGATTTCCCGGCCGTGCTGCCAGACCACGCCGGACTGCGGGCCGCGCGGGTGCACCGGCCCGCGCAGCCGGTTGAACGGTGGTGGGTCATCGTGGTGCACACCCCAGGGCACTTCGCCCGGGGCGGGTGAGGCCGCCGGGTCCCGCGGCCAGGGGATCTCGTGGGCCCGTGCAAAGCTCGCGGCGGTCTGCAGAAGGGGTGACATCGGGTGAGGCAGCGTCCGGGTGGTCAGTGCATCGTATCCACTGGCGCGCCGATCCGGCGCGGCACGGCCTATGTCAGCGGTGGTCGCTCAGCGGCGGCACCGACAACGCTGCACCGCCAGCGCCGCCACGCCGATCGACACGCCGATGAGCATCAGCAGCTTCAGCACATTGACAGCCTCGTGCTGCCGCAACAACGGGTCGTACAAGCGCACACGGTAGCTCCTCAACCAGTTGCCGGCATAGGCCTCATTGACCATGACGTCCAGCACGACGGGCTGCTGCCCGGTGAAGGCCTCCAACTCGGCCAGCGTGCGCAGCGGTCGGTCGGCCAGCGGCGCGATGGCGATGCTGGCCGTCGTGCCATCGGGCAAACGGCCCTGCGCGCTGTAGCGCCGCACTCCGGAGCCGCGCGCAGCCGTCACGGACTGCACCGTCATCGTCGTGCGCAGGTAGCCATCGGCATGCCGCAGCAACGAGAGGCGCGAGGCCAGCGGAATGCAGCAGAGCAGCGCCAGCCCCACTGCGCCACAAGCCAGCACGAACCAGCCGGCGCCGCGCCAGTCCTGGACACCGCGGCTCGTGGACGACCGCCAAGGCAGCGGGCGCGTCATCTCGCAGCGGCCGGGTCACCCGGCCAGCAGACCTCGCCGGCCCGCGCGAAGGCAGCAGCGGTGCTCAGCAGCGCGGGCATCGGCGATCCGCCCGGCACGATGTCAGCGACGGCGCAGCCTGCGCTCGAACAGTCTGAACAGGCGTTCCCAATGCCGCTCGGCAGCGGCGCGGTTGTAGATGGCGCCACGCTGCGGAAACACGAAGCCGTGCTCGGCGCCGGGGTACCACTCGATGCGGTGCGGCGTGCCCGATGCTTCCAGCGCGGCCTGCAGTTGCTGGATGTCGGCGGGCGAGGCCCACTTGTCGATCTCGGCGCAGGCGAAGTAGCTTTCGCAGCGGACCTTCGGTGCCATGCGGTGCGGTGAATCGGGCTGCTCGCTGACCATGTTCGCGCCGTGGATCGACGCGATGCAGGCCAGGCGCTCCGGAAAGGCCGCTGCGGCCCACATCACGAAGGGGCCGCTCATGCAGTAGCCGACGGCGCCGATGCGGCGGTCATCGGCCTGCGGCTGCGCATCGACGAACTGCAGCATCGCCTGTGTGTCGCACACGGTGGTGGCGGCGTTCAGCGTGGCCATCAGGCCGAACATCTCGGCCAGCGCGGCCTCGGTGCGCTCGATCACGCGGAAGTCGCGCGAGCGGCGGTAGTACAGGTTCGGCAGCACGACGAAGTAGCCGACCGCGGCCAGGCGCCGCGCCATGTCGTGCAATTCCTCGCGCTTGCCGGGTGCGTCCATGTAGAACAGCACGACCGGAAAGGGCCCGCCCTCTTCCGGGTGCACGACGAAGCTGTTCATCGCGCCATCGGCGCTGGGAATGTCGATGTGGTGTTCGATCATGAAGGCGTCCTGGTCGTGAGCGAGGGGCTTGCGCCCGCCTGCTGCGCATCGCACGAATGTGCACACAAGCGCGCACACAGCTGCGCAAACAGCGGCATCACGCGCTCGTTGTCGATCTGCAGCAGCCGGTCGCCGACGGTGAGCTCGGTGACGCTCCAGCCCGGCACCTCGGTGGGCCGTGCGCCGTCGACCAGCCAGCAGCCGGCCTGCGCCGCCAACTCGTCGCGGGCGTTCATCAGCGCTTCGGCGCTGGCATCGAAGTACAGGTGCAGCATCGGCGTGTGCGGCACGGCCGGGTTCACGCGCAGCGCCGGCAGGCGGGCCAGGCCGGCCGCCAGGTCCAGCGTGCGGGCCTGCAGCGCGGGCATCATGGCCAGGCGCTCGTCGAAGCGCATCGCGGCCGAGGCCACCATCGGGCTCAGGTGGTACAGCGTGCCGCCCAGGCGCCGGCGCCAGACGCGGGCCTGGGCGATGAAGTCCTCGTCGCCGGCCAGCAGCGCGCCAGTGAGTGCGCCGATGCCTTTGTAGACCGACACGTAGACCGAATCGAAGCCGGCGCTGATCTCCGCGGGGCTGCGGCCGTAGTGGGCTGTGCTCTCCAACAGCCGCGCGCCGTCCATGTGCAGGCGCAGGCCGCGCTGCCGGGCTTCGGCCTTCAGGGCTTCCAGCTCGTCCCAGCTGGGCAGCTGGCCGCCGGATTCGCGGATCGGCAGCTCGACGATCAGGCAGGCCAGCGTCTGCCGGCAGGCCTGCAGATCGCTGGCCAGCAGCGGCCGCAGGCGATCGCCCAGCGGCACGGCATGGCAGCGCATCACGGCCTCGTGCGCCTGCTCTTCATGCAGCAGCAGGTGCGACGTGGGGTGCAGGCCGAAGCGCTGCAGCCCGGCGGCTTCGGTCCACAGCTTCACGGCCACCAGCTGCGCCATGATGCCGCTGGGCATGAACACCGCGGCCGGCTTGCCCAGCAGCGCGGCGATCTTGCGCTCGAAGCCTTCGACCAACTCACCCTGGCCGTAGAGGTCGTGCTCGGTGCC
>NZ_DATILJ010000303.1:0-26893 GCF_035476535.1 Aquabacterium sp. | reverse complement strand
CTTCGGCCTTGGCCAGCACGGGGTCGGTTTCCAGCGCGCGGCCACGGTCGCTGAAGCGCGCGCCGGCATCCTGGGCCTTGTGCAGCTTGGCGCGGAACATCGTGGCGCCTTCGAAATCGGAGCGGCTCAGGTCGCCGTGCGAGAAGTCGGCATAGGTCAGCTCCGCGTCGCGCAGGTTGCAGTCCAGCAGCTTGGCTTCGGTCCAGATCGTCTGGTAGAGGTTGGCGCGCTCGAAGCGGCAGCGCTGCCAGCTGGATTTGACGAATATCGCCTGGGTCAGCAGCGCCGAGGAGAAATCGCAATCCTCGCCCTGGGCTTCCATGTACAGCGAATTCGCACCCTGGGCGCGGTGGAAGCGTGCACCGTTGAGCGTGGCGCCCTTGAAGTTGCACTTCTCGATGCGCGCGCCGGTGAAGTCGGCCTGATCCAGCGGGCAATCGGTGAACTGCACGCCCAGCAATTGCTGGCCGGCGAAAGAGCGGCCAGGTAGCGGCGTTTCGTTGAAGGTGACCAGGTTCAGCGAGCTCTGCTCCATCGTCGCGCCATCGAGCACGCACTTGTGGAAGGTAACCTGGTGCATCGCGATGTGGTCGAAGTTCGTCTTCAGCGCCGAGCATTCGACGAGCGAGCTGCGGTCCAGCGCCGCGCCACGCAACTCGGCCTCGTCGAGCTGGCACTTCACCAGCACCGCCAGGTTGAGGTCGGCGGCGGCGAAGCTGGCCTGCCCCAGCGTGCACATCGCCAGCTTGGCGTTGCGCAGGCCCGCTCTGTGCCAGCGTGAACCGGTGGCGCTGCATTCGTTGAACACCGCGCCGCGCAGTTGCGCGTTGTCGAAGATCGCGCCATCCAGCTGGCAGTTGTCGAACGTGGCCTCGCGCAGGTCGCTGCCGCTGAAATCGGTGCGGCGGAAGTCGACCTGGCTGAACACGCCGCCGGCCAGCATCAACTCGGAGAAGCGGCCGCCGGAGAGATTGAGCTCGCTGATCGGCGTGCCCATCAGCACGCGCGCGACCAGGCGGTCCTGGTCGGTGATGTCGGGCGGCGGGTCGGCAGCGCCGGCGGGAGGATGCGATGTCATGCCGGGCTCTTGTTCTCGCGGCGGGGGTAGGTCTTGGCGCGGTCGAGCACGGCGCCGAGCATCATCGTGCCCGGGTCGGTCCAGACGCGGGAGAGGTCGCTGCCATACAGGTTGGCGTTGCGCAGGTCGGCGCCGCGCAGATCGGCCCGCTGCACGATGGCGTTCATCAGGTTGCAGTCGGACATCACCGCCTGGGTCAGCTTGGTCTTGATCAGCAGCGCGCTGCGCAGGGACGCATTGCTGAAGTCGGCCCCGGTGAGATCGGCCTCGGACAGGTCGGCCTCCTGCAGGTCGGCGCCGGCGAAGCGCGCGCCGTGCAGCGTGGCACCGCGCAGATTGCAGCCCTTCAAGCGGGCCTCGCTGAAATCGGCCGACGAAAAGTCGCAGCCGTCGACGAACACCGCGCCTTCCATCACCGCGCGTGCGAAGCGTGTGCCGTGGCCAGTGCACTTGACGAAGGTGGGACGCACCAATTCGGCGGCAGCAAAGTCGACGCCGCTCAGGTCGCACTCGACGAAGGTCGGTGCATCCAGCTGGCAGCGGTTCATCACCATGTCCTTCAGCTGCGCCTGGTGGAAGAACAGGCCGCTGGCCTGTACCGAACGCCAGTCGGCCAGCCCGAAGGTCGCGCCGGTCAGCTTGGCATCGTGCAGCTTCGCGCCGCGCAGGTCGGTCTGCGCCAGCGCGGTATCCACCAGCGTCACGCCGCGCAGGTCGGCCTGCACCAGGCGGGTGGTCTTGAGGTTCGCCTTCCCGAGGTTGGCGCCGCCGAACTCCGCTTGCGATGCATCGGCCCCGGTGAGGTTGGCGTGTGCCAGCACGGCGTGCGCAAACACCGTGCCCTTGAGCACGCTGTTGGTGAAGTTCACGCTTTCCAGCCAGGCGCCGCTGAAGTCGGCGCCGCTCAGGTCCAGGCCGGAGAGGTCCGCGCCGGTGAGGTCGACGCCGAGAAAGCTCTTGCCTTGCGCGTGCCCTTGCATCACGGCCTCGCGCACGGCCTTGGCGCGCGCGGGCGGCAATGGGTGCGCGGGCGGCTGGGCGTGGGCCGACTGCAGGTAATCGATGCGCTGCATCGACTCCAGTTTCAGCAGCTTGGGCGCCAGCGCCTTCAGGTCGACGCCCGGTGTGCCGATGGGCACCTGGCTCGTCAGCTGCTGCAAGTGGGCGCCGGCCTTGTAGGTCGGCGGACCGCGGTGCACCAGCGACTCGGGGTCGATGCCGGCCGCGACCATCTGGGCGCGGGCCGCTTTCACCCGGTCGGCGGCGTCGAGTGCGCTGCTCACTTGCGCGTTCAGCATCTCGGCACGCTTCTTCGCCAGGTACTCGGGCAGGGCCTCCAGCGACGGCGTGGGCTCGGGCTCCGGGATCACCAAGCCGAGCTTGGCGGGATCGACACCGGCGGCGCGCGCCTTGTCGATCGCGCCGCGGACTTCGAAGACCGCGCCGCGCCGCGCGGCCTGGGCCTGCAGGCCTTCGAGCTGGTAGTCGGCGATGGTCTCGTCGAAGTCGGCATCGGTGCTCTTGAAGCCGGTCGGCAGCAGATCGCTCTCACGCACGGCATAGAGCGAACCGGTCTCGGGATCACGCCGCTTGTTCAACGCGTCGAGGTAGTGTTCGCGCGGCTTGGCTTCGCCCAGGCGCTCGACCGCGCCGATCAGCGCCTTCAGGTCGGTGGCGTCGTCTTCCTGGCATTCGGACAAGCCCTGGAACAGCGCGATACCGCGCTCGGCATGTGGAAAGAACCACAGCGTGGCCAGCTTCAGCGACACCTCGCGCAGCATCGGCGTGATGCCGTCGCCATGGTCGATGAAGCAGCGCGGCACGAAGCCGGGCAACTGGCCTTGCAACTGCGGCAAGCTCGGGTGCATGTTGATGAACTCGAAGCGCTCGTCGCCGCGTGGCGGCGTGTCGAACCATTGGTCCTCGGCGGCCAGGTTGAAGTAGCGCCAGTCGATGTCGCTGGCGAAACCGGGCGACTGCTCTTTCAGCCAGCGCTCGTCGTACGTGCCGGCATGCTGCGCACGCTGCGGCCACATGCAATCGATGATGCCCAGCGCCGTCGGCGGCACGGCTTCGTCCGGCCCCAGCGGATTGTGGTTGGGCTTGACCACCTGCGGCAACCAGCGCGGTGGTTCCTTGCTGCTGCCTCCCGTGTGACCGACGCGGCCCATGCCCAGCGGATTGGCCGGATAGTCCGGGCCGCCGTAGGTATGCTGCCAGTCCAGCGGCACGCGCTCGAAGGGCTCGGGCTCGCTGGCGCTCAGGCCCTGCCAGCGGCGCGGGCCGAAGACGTGCAGGCGCTTGCTCACGCCGGCCACGCTGACGCTCACTTCGAGCGCCAGCGTCTTGCTGCCCGGGCCGCCCGGCGCGTAGGCCGAGCCGCGCACCAGGAACTCGCTGCGCTGCTTGACGATGCATTCGTCGATGAACGGTCCCTCGGGCATTTCCTGCTCGAGGAACTTCCACATCGACGGCTCGGTCCACAGCGTGCCTTCTCCCGCTGGCTTGAACGGGAAATACAGCGCCGTCGTGATCGACAGGCCGAGTCGGCGGCGGAATTCGATGGGGCGCGTGGTCAGCCCCAGCACCATGGGTTTGATGGTCTGCATCGCTCAGTTTCAGGCTTACCAGGCGTTGCCGCCGGCACCACCACCAGCCCCGCCAGCGCCAGGTGCCTTGGTACCGCCACCGGCACCACCACCACCCACGCCGCCGCCGGGTGCACCGCCGCCGCCGCCGCCGGCACCACCGCCCCCGGTGCCACCGCCGGGTGCACCGCCGCCGGCACCACCACCACCACCGGCACCGCCGCCGCCGGGTGCGCCACCACCGCCGGCACCACCACCCCCGGCGCCGCCGCCAGGTGCACCGCCACCGCCGGCACCACCACCGGCGCCACCACCACCGGTGCCACCACCCGGCGTCGGACCACCGCCCGCGCCGCCGCCGCCTGGCGCGCTGGTACCACCACCGGCACCACCGCCGCCAACACCACCGCCGGGTGCACCACCGCCGCCGGCACCGCCGCCAGGTCCACCACCGCCGGGTCCACCCCCACCACCCCCACCGCCACCGCCAGCACCGCCGCCCGGAGGCGCGGTCGGATCACCCGGGGTCGCCGGCGGGGTGATGGCCGGCGGGTTGGCATCGGCCGGCGGCGGGATCGGGATGGTCGGCGGCGCACCGGGCACTTTGCCGAAGTCCGGGTTGGCCTGCACTTCGCCCAGCTGCTTCAGCTGGGCGGCGGTTTCGCTCTGGTTCTGCGCCTCCAACGCGTCGGTCGAGGTGGTGTTTAGCGCGAACGGCGAGGTCAGCGCGTTCTTCAGGCGCGCTTTCACAGCGGGTGTCAGTGTCGGGTCGTTCAGCAGCTTGTCGATGTCCTTTTTGGCATCGCTGGCGGCGCTGACCGCCGCGGCCGCGCCGGCGGCCATCGCAACCAGCCCGTAGACGCCGGCGGCCAGCGCGGAGCCGACGCCCAGGGGGCCGACCGATCCGGCGCCGGCGCCCGAACCGCTGCCGCTGTTGACCATCAGGAAGCCGTTGTTTGTCAGCGCGATGCCGGACATCGTCAGGTCGATGCCGGTGATGCCCATGTTGATGCCGGAGTTCGAGATCTGCAGCGCCACCGCGTTGGACAGCGACAGGCCGAGGAAATTCGAGATCTGCAGGCCCAGGAAGGCCGACATGTCGATGCCCACCGCGGCCGAGTTGTGCATGCCGGCCCAGACCTCGGTGGCCGGGCCCACCGCCACATCGCGCGAGACGCCGATGTAGGTGTTGGTGTTGGGCCCCAGCACCGTGTCGTTGCCCTGGAAGATCACCCGGTTGAAGTTGTTGCAGGTGAAATCCATGTTGCCCATGGCCGAGAACCGGAAGGCCGCTGCCTTGGCATGGAAGTCACCACCGGCGTCGACGCCGAACAGGCCCGAGGGCTTGAACTTGATGTCGACGGCCTGCACGCCGAACAGCGGCCCGCAATCGAAGTTGGTGGCGCCGCCCGACTTGTGCGAGTAGGTCGCATTGGTGATGATGGTGCGCTTGCCGTCGGTGTAGTCGCCCCGGTTCTGCGTCGTGAAGGTGTCGTAGTTTTCGGTGATCGTCTGGACCTGGCTGCCCTTGACGTAGATCGTGCGCTTGCCCTTGACGTAATAGGTCTCGCCGTCGGCCTCGACGTAAACCTCACGGCCCTTCTTGATGTTGGTCTTTTGGTGGTTCAGCACCAGGTTGGTCTGGTCATGGCCGACGGTGTGGGATTCGTCCCACTCGATCGACGTGTCCATGTTGCGCTCGGCCTGCAGCCAGATCTGCTCCGCGCCCTTCTTGTCCTCGAAGCGCAGCGCATTGGCATTCATGTAGGCGCCGCCCTTGGTCGAGCGCGTCAGCATGCCGGACTGCGAGGCATTGGCCGGCAGGTCCCACGGCGGCATCTGATCGGCGTTGTAGACGCGCCCGGTGATCAGCGGCTGGTCGGGGTCGCCTTCAAGGAAATCGACCACCACCTCCTGGCCGATGCGCGGGATCTGGATGAAGCCGAAGCTCTTGCCCGCCCACGGTGAAGACACGCGCATCCAGCACGAGCTGGTCTCGTTCTTCTTGCCATAGCGGTCCCAGTGGAACTGGGCTTTCACGCGGCCGTACTTGTCGGTGAAGATCTCTTCGCCGGACGGGCCGACGACCACCGCGGTCTGCGGCCCCTGCACGAAGGGCTTGGGCGTGCGGCGCGGCGGGCGGTATTGCTGGTGCGACGGGATGGCCGCGAAAGTGCACTGATACTCGCCGGTGGCATTGCCCGATTCGCTGCCGTTGAGTTGCGCACTGATGAAGGTGCGGATGCACAGGTATTCGGCGTTCTGGTCGTCGCGCGGGTGCTGCGTCAGGTCGAACAGGTGGCCGGCGGCCAGGCCATAGGCATTGGTGCTGCCGCCCAGTTGTTCGAAGCGCGTCTGCACTTCGTCCATCCGGTTGTCCAGCAGTTGTTCGCCGTTGGGCACCTGGGTGTAGTCGCCCTGGTAGTCGAACTGTTCGTAGTCGGTCAGGTCGGCGTCGCGCTGCAGGGCCAGGCCGACCTTCAGCGCGGTGAAGGGTCGCTCGAAGTCGTAGCTGGTCAAGGCCACCTTGCCGGTCTCGACTTCCCGCGAGAAGGACCAGTTCGAGATGTAGTCGACATCCGGCGAGGCCTGGCCGATGTTGGCGTAGTACGGCAGCGCTTCATAACCCGGCACGGGCGCGTGCGCGCTGGACATGTCGACCAGGATCAGCTTCTGCTCGCCCGCGCTGTGCTCGAAGTACCAGTAGATGCCTTCGTCCTCGAGCAGCCGCGCGACGAAGTTGAAATCGGTCTCGCGGTACTGCACGCAATAGGTCCGGGTGCGGTAGCTGCGCACCAGCTTGTAGTCGACATTGGCAATGGCCGCGTGGTTCTTCAGCACTTCCTTGACGATGTCGGGCACCGTCATCTCCTGGAAGATGCGGCAATCGGAGCGGCGCGTCAGGAACCACAGCCAGGGCACGACGGTGGCCTGGTAGCCGTAGTAGCGGCCCTGGTGCCGGCTCTGGCCGAAGCGCGCGACATAACCGGTGACATGGCGCTGTTCACCATCGCGCAGCTCGATCGTCACGTCCACCGGCTTGCCCAGCAGGTCTTCGGGACGCAGGTCCGGCTTGTCGCTCAGCAATTGCAGTTGCGTTTCCTCCAGCACGCTCAAGCCGGACGAAAAAGTCATCGAAGCGAAGCGCAGGTCCGTCGCCGGCAGCGGCGTCTTGAGCGAGATGGGAATGGCGGGCATGGTGCGTCGGAACCTTTGATCGGCCTGTTGTCTTCATCGTCGCGCCGGCCGCGGCGGCCGACCAGCGCCTAAGGTCATGCGCCGCGCGCTTAGTTCACGAATCGCACGGCGCTTGTTGTGCGCTGACGACCCAGCCGGGCACTGGCTTGCCGGCTTCGTGGCGCACGGTGAAGGGCTCGATCTCCACCGCGCCGAAGCCGGCCGTGGCCAGCGTGGCCTGCAGGTAGCAGCGGTGATGGGCGTAGCGGCCGTTGGTCTGCAGGCGGTGCGGCGCATCGTCGCTGTCGTCCAGCGCCTCGACGGTGAAGAACAGGCGACCACCGGGCCGCAGCGCGCGGGCTGCGGCGGCCATCGCGTCATCCAGCACACCGAAGTAGATGAAGGTGTCGGCGCTGGCCAGCACATCGAAGGCGGCCGGCTGCGTGTCCAGGTAGTACACGAGTTCGGCTCGGTGCAACGTGTCGTAGACCTGTCGCGGCTTGGCCTTGCGCAGCATGCCCACCGACAGGTCGCAGCCCACCAGTTGGCGCGCATACGGGCGCAGCAGCGGCCCGCACAGTCCGGTGCCGCAGCCGAGGTCGGCGATGTCCAGCGCCGCCTGCGGCTCGCCCAGGCGTTGCTGCACGGCCTGTGCCAGGCGCTGCGGCGCGACGTAGTGCAGCGCTTCGAGCTTGACGTCGAAGGAGTCGGCGAAGGTGTCGAAGACCTGTTCGATGTAGCCGTTGCTGGCGCGCGCCGGCGTGTGCTCGCCCAGGCAGGCCGCCAGCTGGTGTTGCACCACCGGGTTGTCCGGATCCTCGGCCAGCCATTCGCGGTACAGCGTGGCGGCCCGCTCACGTTCGCCCAGCATCAGCAGCGCGCGGATGACTTCATTGCGCGCCTGCAGCAGGCGCGGCCACAGCGCGATGGCACGGCTGTTGGCGATCAGGCCTTCATGCACCTGGCCCTGGCCCATCAAGGCCAGCGACAGGTTGAACCAGCTGTCGCCCGAGTCCGGCCGCACCTGCAGCGCGGCGCGGCAGGCCGCCTCGGCCTCGGCCCAGCGGCCGCGCTTGCGGTGGATGACGCTCAGGTTGTTCAGTGCACCGGCGGAATCTGGCGTGTTCCGGGTGAGTGCCACGCTCTGTTCGTAGGCCTGGGCAGCATCGTCGAGGCGCCTGGCGCCGAGCAGGATGTTGCCCAGGTTGTTCCAGGCGCCGGCCTGGGACGGCAGCTTGGCCAGTGCGCGCTGCACCAGCGCCACGGCTTCGTCGTGCCGGCCCTGGGTATGGCGCAGCACGCCGAGAAAATGCAGTGCGTCGGGCTGTTCGGGCCAGCGCGCCAGCACCGCCTGCAACGCGGTCTCGGCCGGCTCGATGCGCTCTGCGCGCAGGTGGCCGATGGCGAGCTGCAGTGCGTCTGCGAGCGGGGTGCCGGCGACGGCCTGCGCCACCGCCGAGCGCCGCACGCGCGGTTCAGCCGAAGTCATAGTGGAAGTCGGCCTCCTGCACGCCGACGTTCACCTGCGTGATCGGCTTGCCGAGCATCATGCGTTCCAGGAACTCGCGGCTGATCGTCGGCAGCATGGTGTTGGTCAGGATCGCGTCGATCATGCGGCCGCCCGATTCACTTTCGGTGCAGCGCGAAACGACCAGCTTGACCACATCGTCGCCGACGTTGAAGGGGATCTTGTAGCGTTCTTCCACGCGCTTCTTGATGCGGCCCAGCTGCAGCTTGACGATCTGGCCGAGGATTTCATCCGATAGCGGGTAGTACGGGATCGTCACCAGCCGGCCCAGCAGCGCGGGCGGAAAGATCTTCAGCAGCGGCTCGCGCAGTGCCTTGGCCATGGACTCGGGGTCGGGCATCAGCTCGGGGTCCTTGCACAGGCCGTTGATCATGTCGGTGCCGGCATTGGTGGTCAGCAGGATCAGCGTGTTCTTGAAGTCGATCAGCCGGCCTTCGCCGTCTTCCATGAAGCCCTTGTCGAAGACCTGGAAGAAGACCTCGTGCACGTCCGGGTGGGCCTTTTCCACCTCGTCGAGCAGCACCACCGAATAGGGCTTGCGGCGCACCGCCTCGGTCATCACGCCGCCTTCGCCGTAGCCCACGTAGCCGGGGGGCGCACCCTTGAGCGAAGAGACGGTGTGCGCCTCCTGGTACTCGCTCATGTTGATGGTGATCAGGTTCTGCTCGCCGCCGTACAGCGCCTCGGCCAGCGCCAAGGCGGTTTCGGTCTTGCCGACCCCCGAGGTGCCGGCGAGCATGAACACGCCAATGGGCTTGTTCGGGTTGTCCAGGCCGGCGCGCGAGGTCTGGATGCGCTTGGCGATCATCTCCATCGCGTGGTCCTGGCCGATCACGCGCTGGCCCAGCAGCGTGGGCAGCTTCAGAACCGTGTCAATCTCATTGGCCGCCATGCGCCCGACCGGGATGCCGGTCCAGTCGCCGACCACGCTGGCCACCGCCTGGTAGTCCACTGTCGGCAGGATCAGCGGCGTCTCGCCTTGCAGGGTTGTCAGCTCGGCCTGCACCTGCTTCAGTTCGGCCAGCGTCGCGCCGCGTTCTTCGGCCGTTAGCGGTGGTAGCTGCGCTTCGGCCAGTTCGGCCGCGCTCTTTTCAGCCGGGGCTTCGGCGCTCTTTTCGAGCTTGCTGCCGGTGCCTTCCACCGGCTGCGTGGCGCCGCGCAGCTTGGCGCGCAGGTCGAGCAGCTTCTCGACCAGCGCCTTCTCGGCCAGCCAGCGCGCATTCAGGCCTTCCAGCCGCGCGCGCTCGCTGACCAGGTGCGCTTCGACATCGGCCGAGCGCGCGGCGGTGTCGATGCCGATCGCGCCTTCGCGGCCGATGATGCCTTGCTCGACCTCCAGCGCCTCGATGCGCTTCATGCAGTCGTCGACTTCCGGCGGCGTGGCATGCAGGCTGACGGCCACGCGCGCACAGGCGGTGTCGATCAGGCTGACCGACTTGTCCGGCAGCTGGCGGCCCGGGATGTAGCGGTGGCTCAGCTTCACCGCGGCTTCCAGCGCCTCGTCGAGGATCTGCACCTTGTGGTGCTTTTCCATCGTCGATGCGACGCCCCGCATCATCAGCACCGCGCGCGGCTCGGTGGGTTCGTCGACCTGGATGCTCTGGAAGCGGCGGGTCAGCGCCGGGTCTTTCTCGATGTGCTTCTTGTACTCGGCGAAGGTCGTCGCGCCGATGGTGCGCAGCTGGCCGCGGGCCAGCGCGGGCTTCAGCAGGTTGGCCGCATCGCCGGTGCCGGCCGCGCCGCCGGCGCCGACCAGCGTATGGGTTTCGTCGATGAACAGGATGATGGGCTTCGGCGAGGCCTGCACCTCGTCGATCACCGAGCGCAGGCGCTGTTCGAACTCACCCTTCATGCTGGCGCCGGCCTGCAGCAGGCCGACATCGAGCACGCGCAGCGCCACTTCCTTCAGCGCCGGCGGCACATCACCGCGCGCGATGCGCTGCGCAAAGCCTTCGACCACCGCGGTCTTGCCGACCCCCGCCTCGCCGACCAGGATCGGGTTGTTCTGGCGCCGGCGCATCAGGATGTCGATCACCTGGCGGATCTCGTCGTCGCGGCCGACGATGGGGTCCATCTTGCCGCCGCGGGCCTGCTCGGTGAGGTCGGTGGTGAAGCGCTTCAGCGCCTCCTGCTTGCCCATCGCGGCAGGCGCAATCGCATCGCTGGACTCCCCCGGCGCGGCGCCGGAGTCGCTGGCCGGCATCAGGTTCTCGGGCGACTGCGCCAGCAGGGTGGCGAAGCGGTCGCACAGGTCGTCGAGCTTGATGCGTTCGAACTGTTTGGAGATGGCCACCAGCGCGCCGCGCAGCGACGGCGTCTTCAGCATGCCGACGACCAGGTGGCCGGTGCGCACCTGCTGTTCACCGAACAGCAGCGAGCCGTAGACATAGCCGCGTTCGACCGCGCTTTCGATGAAGCTGGACAGATCGCTGATCGACGAGGCGCCGCGCGGCAGCCGGTCCAGCGCCTTGGTCAGGTCCGAGGCCAGCAGCGCGGTGTCCAGTTCGTACTGGCGGATGATGCGGTGCAGGTCGCTGTCCGGCGTGTTCAGGATCTGCGCCAGCCAGTGCTGCAACTCGACGTACGGGTTGCCGCGCATCTTGCAGAACACGGTGGCGCCCTCGATGGCCTTGTAGGCCAGGGGATTGAGCTTGCCGAACAAGGTGGTGCGGGAGATTTCAGCCATGCGTGGCTCCGAGACGTCGCAAGAGGAAAGACGAACTCGGCCGAAGCCTGAGTTCGTCACGATCGATGGCCGGGCGCCGTTGGCCGTTGCGGCGGCCGCCGGACCCGATCCAGCTGGTCAGGCCCAGCCGCAGGCGGCGGTCGAGCCGGGGCTCGGGCACCTCCTGCCTGGCCAGCACCAGCTGGGTGTCCCAGCCGAGGTCCTGGCCGGCGAGCAGCCGGACCCAGTCGCACAGCGGCTGCCAGGCGCTGCCGCCGGGGATGAAGTCCTGGTACTGCTGCATCGTCAGCGGGCCCAGCCGCAGGCGGAAGCGGTACTGCCGGTCCCACACCTTGTGGCCGGCATTGGCGCTGCGGCCGAGTTCGGCATGGGGAATCTGTGAACGTTCGGGCCGGTTGCGCGCAAAGCCCAGGCGCGAGCGGTCGGCCCTGTCCAGCATCAGCCAGTGGCCGACATGCGGCTCCAGCGCCACCGGCACGCGGAAGTACTGGCGCAGCACCTTGGTCAGCGCTTCGGGTTGGCGGCTGCGGCTGGCGATAAGGCCGGCCTGGAACAGCTTGGCGTGTTCGGGCACCGAGTCGGCGGCCGCATGGGCCCCACCCGGATGCCGATTCAGGCCGAAGGTGGCGCCCAGCCAGCTGGCATAGCGGTCGGAGCCGGGCCGATCCTGCTGCACCACCGGCTGGGTCTCGGCCCAGGCGCGGTAGAACAGGCTCAGCATGCGGTGGTGGAAGACGTCGAGAAAGCGCGCCGCCGTCGGGTCGTTGCGCTGGTGCAGGCGCTCGCGCACGTACTCGGTCAGGTGCAGCGGCATCGGGCCGTGCGGGCCCAGCAGGCCGAAGAAGCGCACGCCCAGGCGCGGCGTCAGGCCGTCGCGCTTGAATTTCGCCAGCGCCGCCGGCGCGAAGTCCAGCTCCGGCACCTGGCCTAGGCGCAATAACTCCTGAGAGGGACGCAGGCCCTTGCCGAGCACCGGCGCGTGCGGGCGCATGGCATCGATGCGGCGCATCAGCGCAAAGAAGTCGAAGTCCCACGGCGCTTCTTCGAGCTGGGCCAGCAACTGCTGCAGCGCGTCGTTGGCCGCATCGGCGGCCTGGTGCCGCGTGTCGCCGCCCAATCGCCGATTGAGGCTCACAAGGTGGCCCTCTCGCCGGTGCGCGGTGGCCAGACCTTGACCAGCCCGCGCTGCTGGCTGCGCAAGGTGAGCTGCGTGAAGCTGTTGATCGCCGCGTGCCGCGCGAAGAAGCGTTCCAGCACGCAGGCCATCAGGAAGGCGCTGGCGCCCTGGAAGCTCAGTTCGTTGGCTTCGAGCACCATGTCGATGCCGCTGCCGAAGCTCAAGGGGCCCTTGAACGGCAGCCGCCGCACGATGGGTTGGGTACGCAGCGTCAGCAGGCCATCGACCTGGTGGCTCCAGGTCAGGTCGCCCGGCGGGCCGTACAGACGCAATGTGTCGCGCAGCGCGGCGGCGGTCTGCGCCGGCGTGCCTGCTAGCGACAGGTGGTTCTGCGTCAGCTGGCTCACCAGCTGCCAGCCGATGTCGCCGGAGGCGCGGCGCGACACCGGCCGCGTCGGGCCGCGCACGCATTCGACGCTGGACACCGGCCCGGGCGTGTCCAGCTTCCAGCTGCTGGCGCCGGCCGCACCGGCCTGCGGCAGCAGCGCCGGCAAGTCGCGGTTGGTGACCCAGGCGGTGACCGACAGCTGGCGCAGCGTGTCGCGATAGGCGCCATGATGAGCGTCCACCAGCGACATGAAGACCTCTTCGCCGATGTAGGACGAGCGTGGCCCCTGCGCGCGTTGCCGGTCGGACAGCAGCCGTGCCTCGCGCCGCAGCGTGAAGTAGCCGTGGCCCTCGGCTGGCGCCTGGTGGTGGGTGGTGTACAGCGGCTTGAATTCACGCTGCGCATCGCGCCCGCTGCCGTGGCCGATGACGGTCTCGACGCTGTGCACCTCCAGGTCCATCGGTCGCGTGCGGTCGGGCACCAGGTGGTATTCCCAGGCCCCGGGGCCCAGCGGCACCCGGTCCAGCCGCTTGGGGAACAGGTTGATCGCGGGCGTGCAAAAAAGCGCGAGGCTCCCGCCGTCCACCAGCGTTTCCAGTGCAGGATCCCCGCGCGAAAAAAGCAGCACCAGCTCGACCTGGTCGCCCGCCACCTGGGCCAGGCGCGGTGCCAGATCGGTGATGTCGAAGAACAGCAGGCGCTGCGGCATCGCCGACACTTCCTGCAGCAGGCGGTGGCCGGAAAAGGCGCGCAGCGATTCGGGCAGCAACGCCTCGTCGGCCGCGAAGCCGACCGGCCGGATGCTGGGGCTATCGCGCCATTGGCGCGGCATGTCGGTGGCGCCGGCCGCGCCGGGCACCGCCACCAGGCTGCCCAGCGCGGTGCCCAGCACCAGCTCGTGCAGGCGGTAGGCCACGTCGTCCGGCGCGCTGATGTGCAGGCACAGCTTGTCCAGCTGCAGCTGGTTGAAGCGCAGGCCGCCGCCGGCACGCAGCTTGATGCGCAGCCCGCCCTTCATCGGCTTGGCCTGCGGCAGCCGCGCCAGGCCGAGGTCCGGCGCATGGGCGAAGTACTGCACCGAGACCAGCTCGATCGGCCACAGCGTCACGTCCATCGCGGTGCGGAATTCGCACAAGGTGTCCTGCCCGCGTGCTTGCTGGGCCTGCAGTGCGCTGCCGCGGGCGACGGTGTGGCCCTTGGCCAGGTTCGGGTCGGTCGGGTCGGCACCCAGCCGCGCGATCATCATCGAAGGCACCGGTGCCAGGAAGTTCGGGTAGATCGACTCCAGCATGTGGGCGATGAGCTTGGGCTGCTCGGCCTCCAGCTTCAGCTGCACCCGCGCGGCGAGGAAGGCGAAGCCTTCGAGCAGGCGCTCGACATAGGGGTCGGCGACCTCCATGCCTTCCATGCCCAGGCGCGACGCGATCTTCGGGAATTCGACCGCGAACTCGCTGCCGACCTCGCGCAGGTGGGTCAGCTCGTCCTGGTAAAGACGTACGAGGCGGGGATCCATCTAGAACGCTCGCGATGGGGCGACGCCGGACGCGTCACGCACCTCGACCTGGCCGGCTTCCAGGTCGAGCTTGGTGCGCAGCAGCACTTCCAGCGGCACCGGCTGGGCCCACAGGTGGCCGCGGATCTCGAATTCGATGGTGTTGTGCGTGTCGAGCACATGCGTGGCTTCGAGCGCGACGATCTTCAGCGTCTCGGGCAGCAGTCGCGGTTCGAAGCGCAGGATGGCCTGGCGGATGGCGCGCTCCAGCAGGCTGATGTCGACCCGCGACACCAGCTGGCCCGACAGCGCCGGCAGCCCGTAGTTCAGCACGCTCTCGGAGACGGCCGGGGGCAGCTCGGTCGAGGCGCCATGCGGCTGGGTGGCATTGAACAGCCAGCCCAGGTCGCGCAGCACGGCCTGGCGCATCTGCGTCTTGGACATCACGCGCCGGTCCAGCGGCTCTTCGCGCTGGCCGGGTGCATCGTCGGTCAGGCGGTCGAGCAGCGCCGGCTGCAGGCGGTCACGCACCTCGCCGTTGGCCATGGGCGTGTCGTCCTCAGGCCGAGGCCGCGCCAGCGGCGCCGGCCTCATCACCCTCGTCGGCTTCTTCTTCCGCCGGGATCTCGGGATTGAGCAGGATTTCGCGCGCTTCGAGCAGGCCGACTTCAGCGCCCGAGGTGGTCAGCAGGCGCTGGCCGAGGCCGCGGTACTGCCCCTCGGCGAGCTCGATCCATTCCGTCTTGCGCGACATCAGTAGCTGGCCATCGGCCTGCGCCGCGGTGCCGGCATAACGCACCGGCAGCAGGGCCACGGTTTCGCCGCCATTGGCGAAGGTGATCAGCGCCGGGGCCCACACCAGGTCGCGCAGGTCGGTGGGCGCGTCGATGCTGATCTTCTGCAGCGAGCCATAGGGCAGCCAGCCATAGCGGCCGTTGATGATGACTTCGAGCACCGGGCCGAGGCGTGAATCGCCATCGGCAATCCAGTCGAAGGCCTGGCCATCCAGGCTGCCGCTGGTGGTGGGCGCCTGCTCGAAGGCCATCGCGCGCAGATGGGCGGCCTGCGGCGCATCGCCCTGCGATTCAGCCTGCAGCGCCTGGGCGAGCAGGGCCACCCAGTTCTGCGGTCGGCCGAAGGCATGCGGCACGGTGGTGCCGGCAAACACGGCCTCGCGCACCGCTTCGCATTGCAGCGCGCTGCGGTAGGTGTTGACCATCGCCAGCGTGCCGGCATCGAGCTCGCCGCAGACCTGCAACTGGTCGAGCGCGCGCTGCCACTGCCCCAGCACGCACAGCAGCTGGAACAGGAACACCCGCAGCTTGGGGTCGGCAGCCTTGCTGCGGACCTGCTGCTGCAGTTGCGCGAGTGCGCCTTTGGGGTCGCCTTGGGCGAGCAGTTCCTGGGCAGTGGGCATGGGTGTGTCGGTCAGGCTGATTCGACCAGTTCGTCGTTGAAAGTAAAGCTGCCGCCGCGAGCGCCCGAGGTTTTCTGCGGGCGGTACTCGACGTCGACTTTGGTGAACATGATCGACACGGTCTCGTTGGTGTAGCCATCCGCCGCGGTGGTGTGGGACACACCGGTGATGCGGGCTTCCTTGAGCGTGATGATGAAATAGTCTTCCTGGCTGCCGCCGGCCTTGCGCATGGTCAGCCGGGCTTCCTTGACCAGGTCATTGGTCGCCAGCGCGGACATCAATCCGGTGGTCGACTGGTCAATGCTTTTCTGTACCGTCAATGCGGTGTAGGAACGTCGTCCGGTGGCCTGGTTGCTGCCGATGGCCGAACTGGCGGCCAGGCCCCATTGCCAGGTGTTGACGATGATGTCGTCCAGGTGCCCTGCGATCGTGGATTCGCCCTTGATCTTGCCGGCGCGCTTGGTCTGCACGTGCAGGTAGATGTCGCTCGAAGCCCCGCCGGGCGCGGCGCTCATTTCGGGCATGACGATGGGCATGGCAGAACCTCGATCGGTGTCAATTCAAGTCAACGGGGCGAAGGAAGGCCGGGCACTGAGGCGGACCGCCTCGCGGCAGGCCGCCCGTGCAAGGCATGGGGCGCCGCGGCACCGCCGTGTCCGGCGGCGTCGCGGCAGCAAGCCCCAGGCCCTGGGCGCTCAGCGCGTGCTGGTGTCGGCGATGTTCCAGCCGAACTTCACGGCGCCGCCCAGGCCGCCCTTGTCGTCTTGCGGCTTGTATTCGAACTCGATGTCCTTGTAGCTCATCGCGACGTTCTCGATGATCTCGCCGCCGTGGCCGCCCGAAGGCGACACGGCGGTGATGAAGGCTTCCTTCATCGTGACCTTCAGGAAGTCCTTCTGGCCTTCGCCGGCCTTGCGTGCGGTCAGCACCACGGTGGCGAAGTGCTTGCCGGCGGCCGCCTGCTTGGCCAGGATCGGCGAGGCCTTGTCGAAAACGTGCGTGAACGAGAAATCGCCAGGCGTGGCCTTGCCCTTGCCCGAGCCGCCGCCGGACGTGCCGCCGACGTTCGAGTTGGTGACATTCCAGTTCCAGGACAGGACTTCGATTTCGCCCTTGTGGTCCTTGTGGGTGGCTTCGCCGTCGACGCCTTCGAACTTGATATGGGTGTCTGAACTCATGGTGAATCTCCTAAATGACAGGTGGGGGGTGATGCTGGTTGGGGACGGGGGAACGACAGAGACAGAGTGCTACGAGAGGGGGGCAACAGAGTGGTTTTAATCAGGCTTGCTTCTGGGACGGCAGCTTCGAGACAAGTCGCAGGGACACCGTCAGCCCTTCGAGCTGGTAGTGCGGCCGCAGGAAGAACTTGGAGGTGTAGTAGCCGGGGTTGCCGGGCACTTCTTCGACGATCACTTCGGCAGCGGCCAAAGGCTTCTGGGCCTTGGTAGTCTGGGATGAATTGGCGGGGTCGCCATCCACGTAATTCATGATCCAGTTGTTGAGCCACTTTTCCATGTCGGAGCGTTCCTTGAACGAGCCGACCTTGTCGCGCACGATGCACTTCAGGTAGTGCGCGAAGCGGCAGCAGGCAAACAGGTAGGGCAGGCGCGCGGACAGGTTGGCGTTGGCCGTCGCGTCGGGGTCGTCGTATTCGAAGGGCTTCTGCAGCGACTGGGCGCCGATGAAGGCCGCGAAGTCGCTGTTCTTGCGGTGCACCAGCGGCATGAAGCCGTTCTTCGCCAGCTCGGCCTCGCGGCGGTCGCTGATGGCGATTTCGGTCGGGCACTTCATGTCGACGCCGCCGTCATCGGTCGGGAAGGTGTGCGTCGGCAGGCCTTCGACCGCGCCGCCGGATTCGATGCCGCGGATGCAGGTGCCCCAGCCGTACAGCTTGTACGAGCGGTTGATGTTCACCGCCATCGCATAGCCGGCATTGGTCCAGGTGTACTTGCTGTGGTCGCCGCCGCCGGTTTCTTCCTCGAAGTTGAATTCTTCGACCGGGTTGGTCTTCGCGCCATACGGCAGGCGCGACAGGAAGCGCGGCATCGCCAGGCCCAGGTAGCGCGCGTCGTCGGACTCGCGCAGCGAGCGCCAGCCGGCGTATTCCGGCGTGCCGAAGATCTTGGTCAGGTCACGCGGGTTGGCGAGTTCCTGCCACGAGTTCATCTGCATCACCGTCGGGCTGGCGGCGGCGATGAACGGGGCGTGCGCTGCGGCGCAGACCTTGCTCATCTCGGTCAACATCTCGACGTCCTGCGGGCTCTGGTCGAAGTAGTAGTCGCCCATCAGGCAGCCGAAGGGCTCGCCGCCGAACTGGCCGTACTCTTCCTCGTAGACCTTCTTGAACAGCGGGCTTTGGTCCCAGGCCGTGCCCTTGAAGCGCTTGAGCGTCTTGTGCACATCGACCTTGGTGATGTTCATCACCCGGATCTTCAGCATCTCGTCGGTCTCGGTGTTGTTGACGAGGTAGTGCAGGCCGCGCCAGGCGGACTCGAGTTTCTGGAAGTCGTTGTGGTGCAGGATCGAGTTGACCTGCTCCGACAGCTTCTTGTCGATCTCGGCGATCATCGCCTCGATCGAGACCAGCACGTCGCTGCCGATCAGCTTGGTCTGCGACAGGGCTTGCTGCGCCAGCGTCAGCACCGCCTGTTCAACAGCGGACTTGGCTTCTTCGCTCTTGGGCTTGAATTCCTTGTTCAGCAGCGAGGCGAATTCGCCACCCTGGAAGGTGACGCCTTGCAGTGCGGAAGCAGCGGAGGATGGGGTGGGGTCGGCCATGGTGGGAGGCTCCGAAGTGCGGTGAAGGCTGGGCGTGTTGTTACTCGGCGGGCTTGTCGCCCTCGGCCGGCTGGGCCTTGGCCATGGCCAGGGACTTCAGCAGTGCCTCGTCCTTGATGACCTTGGCGATCAACTCTTCGGCGCCGGTCTTGCCGTCCATGTAGGTGACCAGGTTGGCCAGCTGCTGCCGGGCTTCCAGCAGCTGCTTCAGACCATCGACCTTGGCAGCCACCGCGGCGGGCGAGAAGTCGTCCATGCTGTCGAAGGTGATGTCCACCGCGATGTTGCCTTCGCCGGTCATCGTGTTGGGCACCTGGAAGGCCACCCGCGGCTTCATCGACTTCATGCGGGCGTCGAAGTTGTCGACGTCGATCTCCATGAACTTGCGTTCGGCCACCGGCGGCAGCGCGTCTTCGGGCTTGCCGGACAGGTCGGACAGCACGCCCATCACAAAGGGCAGCTGCACCTTCTTCTCGGCGCCATAGAGCTCGACGTCGTATTCGATCTGGACCCGGGGGGCACGATTGCGGGCGATGAATTTCTGACTGCTGGTGGCCATGGCTTGAGCTCCTGTTGTCGTCGCTAAGGGGGTGGGTGGTGGAATCAACCGTTATCGGGTTCGGGGCCGGCGAGCACTTGGATCTGGCTCATGCCGTCCGGCGCCATGTCGCGCATGATTTCGAGGAAGCTCATGCTCATCAGCCGCTGGGCGCGGCGGATCAGCAGCGGTGCGGGGTGGCTCGGCTCATGCCGCTCGATCCACTCGCAGACACGTCCGAGGGCGCGCACCGCGTCATCGCGGGTGACGATGGCGCCGGGGGTGGCCACGGCGCCGCGCGGGGCGCTGCCTGGATCGCTGGCCGGCTGGCCATCTTCTGCTGCAGCGCCCGCCGCGTCCTGGCCGGTGGTGCGGCGAATCGCGTCGTCGGCCGTCTTCAGCAGGCGGATCAGCGGCGTCAGTTCGGGGCCCAGGCTGCCGACTCGCTCGTCCAGCAGCTTGGCGCTGTCGCGCACCGCTTGCAGCGCCGCGGCCACGGCCTCTGCCAGGGCCGGCTGTTGCGTCAGCGCGGTGCCCAGCGCTTCCAGGGCACCGGCTTCGCTGGGTGCCGACTCACCGGTGATCGGCTCGGCCTTGCCGAGGCCGAGTTCGAGGCCGCGCAAGGTCAGGCTGCCGCGCTCGGGGCTCAGCGTGGCGGCGCGCAGGTCGGCCAGCGCGGCTTCGCCGCTGGCCAGCGGGGCCAGCGCGTTCATGCGCATCGTCGGGTCGTTGCCGTCGCTGGCGTCCAGCTGCGGGTGCACCGTGTCCCAGTGCTGGAGCAGCAGGCCGTGCACCAGCTGCAGTGCGCTGGCCGCATCGGCCAGGCCATGCAGGCGGGCTTTGCTGCGCACCAGCCAGATCGCCACGCGCAGATCGCGGGTACGGCTGGTCAGCGCCATCGCGTGTTCATGCACGGTGCGCCAGTCGGGCTCTTGTGCGGCGACGATGGTGTCGCCGTACTGCTGTTCGGGCTTGCCGGCGCCGGCCTGTTCGAGGGCTGCGAACACCGGGTCGTACTCGAGGTCATCGCCGCTGGGGGCGCCTTCGCCGAGTGAGCTGATCAACGACTCGATGTCCAACATGAGGTTCTTTCGGGCTGGCAACAGGTGGGCCGAAGCTGCAATGGAGCGGACTCTAGAAGCCAGCGCCTCGCCGCACAGTGGTCGAAAGTCATCTCTGCCGGGGGTCCCCCTCCCCGGGTGTGCGGAGTTCCGCTGATTTAGGGACGCGCGGCCTGCTCTGCGGCCCGCAGTGCTTGAGAAATCAGCCGAGGGTCTGCCTCAGCGCCTCGTACAGCCGCTTCGGCTGCACCGGCTTGAACAGCACCGGCAGTCCGCTGGCGGTGATGCGGGTGATCTCGTCGTGCGAGGTGTCGCCGGTGACCAGCACGGCTGCCACGTCGTGGCCGCACAGCCGGCGCACGTTGGCCACCGCTTCCAGTCCGTCGGGCCCGTCGCCCAGGTGCAGGTCGGACAGGATCAGGTCGACATGGCCCTCGAGCGCGGCGGCGGCATGCTCAGCCTGCTGCGCATTGGCCGCCGTCATGGCCTGGAAGCCCCACTCCTCCAGCAGCAGGCGCAGGCCTTCGCGGATGGGTTCCTCGTCGTCGATGATCAGCACCATCTGCGGGCTTTGCAGCAGCATCGGCACGGTGTCGGCCGGCGCCATGTCTTCCTGGATGCCGGGCAGCTCGCCGATCGGCACGCCGATGCGGAACATCGTGCCGTGGCCGGGCCGCGACGACACCATCAGCCGGTGGTTCAGCAGGCTGGACAGGCGCTTGACGATGGCCAGGCCCATGCCCAGGCCATGCGTGCGATCGCGCTCGCCGCGGCCGACCTGGTAGAACTCCTCGAAGATGCGCGGCAGCAGGTCTGGCGCAATGCCGCTGCCGGTGTCCCAGATCTCGATGTTGATGTGTGTGCTGGTCGAGCGCGCCAACACCACGATGCCGCCATGTTCGGTGTACTTGATGGCGTTCTGGATCAGGTTGCCGACGATGCGCTCGAGCAGCTGCGGATCGCTGGTGACCGACTTGCCGCCCGGCGAAAAGCGCAGCCCCAGCCCGGACAGCTCAGCCTGGCCGGCGTAGTGCATGTGCAGGCGGCGGAACATGTCGCGCAGCGGGAAGGTCTGGACCCGTGGGCTCAGCGCGCCGGCGTCCAGCCGTGAGATGTCCAGCATCGCGTTGAACGAGCGCTCCAGCCCGTCGATCGCACGCATCATGTTGCGTGCCAACGGTTCATCTGGCGTGTGCTGCAGGCGCTTTTGCAGCGTGGCGGCGAACAGGCCCAGCGCATGCACCGGCTGGCGCAGGTCGTGGCTGGCAATGGCCAGGAAACGGCTCTTGTCCTGGTCGGCCGCCCAGGCGGCGTCGCGCTCGGTTTCCAGTGCCTGCAGGCGCACGCTCTGCTCGATCAGCGCCCGCGTGTTCTGGCGCCAGGCGCGGTGGCGCAGGCGGACCACGGCCACCAGCGTCGCCGCGGCGGCCAGCGCGGCGCTGCCGTAGAGCGCGCGGTGCGGCATGTCGTTGAACATCATCGCGCCGGCAAAGCCGGCCGACAGCGGCAGCAGCGCCAGGGCCAGCGCGGCCAGCCGCAGCGGCCCCAGGCAGACCACGCCGGCAAAGGCCAGTGCGGTGCACAGCAGCCCCAGCAGGGCCAAGGCGGCACCGGGACCGCCCAGCCAGGGCGCCAGCGCGATGCCGAACGCCGCGGTGCCGACCAGCGCATGGATGCGCCGGCGCGATTCGATGGCATGGCCCGGCTTGCCGTTGTGGTGGCGTGTGCGGCGCGGCAGCTGCCAGAGCAGAAAGGCCAGCAGCAGCATGGCCAGCCCCCACAGCAGCCCGGCCAGCGGTGCGTTCAGGCCGATCGCCGCAGCCATCGGCAGGCAGGACAGGGCCAGCGTCGCGCCCCACACTGGCAGGGCAGCCAGCGTCGAGCGCAAGCCGGCGTCTTCCAGTCGTTCGTCGATGGCACGCCGCTCGGCCGAATGCCGCAGGCTGGCGTCGACTTCGTTCTGTGCGGCACGGCCGTCCACCGCGATGAATTGCGCGCGTGGCACGGTAGTGGCGGCTTGGCGCGCCACCGACCCGATGGGTTCGTTCAGGGCTTCAGCGGCGCGTGCGGGCGAGTCGGGTTCGAACCCCGGCGCGGTGGCATCCACCGGCGCTTCGGTGGCCGCCCGACTTGGTGGGTCCAGAGGATCCAACGGGTCCAGTGGGCCCAGCGGGGCCGGCCGGGTGACCTCCTCGTCCGTCGGCGGGCTGGCCACGATGGGTCAGCGGAACAGGCTGATCAGGTGCGAGCGCGACCGCACATCCAGCGCCAGCAGCAGTGAGGACACGTAGTTCTTCACCGTGCCCAGCGACAGGTTGGTGGAGTTGCTGATCTCCTGGTTGGTGCAGCCCGACAGCACCAGCTCCAGGATCTCGAGGTGGCGCGGCCCCAGCTCAGCGACGCGGTCGTACATCGCCGACGACGGAAAGCGCGGGAACAGCGCACTGCTGGGCGCCGGGCCGCGCGCTTCGGCCACGCCGTTGGGGAACAGCAGCGCGGTCAGCGTGTCGCGCATCTGGGTCATCATCGTGCCCTTGCCAACATAGCCCACGGCGCCCAAAGCACGGGCCTGGCGGATCACGAACTCGTCCTGCGTGCCGCTGAACACGGCGACGCGTGCCTTCGGGTGCGCCTGCAGGAACATGCGCAGGCCTTGCAGGCCCTTGCAATCGGCGAGGTTCAGGTCCAGCAGCACGGCATTGATGTCGCCATGCGCGGCGTAGGTGTCGATGGCTTCCTGCAGCGTACCGGCCTCGATCCATTCGACGGTGTAGCCCATCAGCTCGCCATACATGGTCTTGACGCCGAAGCGGACCAGCTCATGGTCGTCAACCAGCAGGATCTTGCGGGAATCGCTCATCGGGGTGCCCGGTTGTGGGCGGGAGGGTCCGCCGAATTGGCAGCCAACAGGCCACCGCTTGTTTTCAATCTTAGTCGCGCAACGTGACTTCGGGCATCGGTCGAACTGCGGGTGAGCGCTGCGTTGAGCGCAACCCATCGACACGACGCCCAACCGTGCTATAGTCCGTCTTCCAGTCGCGGGGTGGAGCAGCCTGGTAGCTCGTTGGGCTCATAACCCAAAGGTCGCAAGTTCAAATCTTGCCCCCGCAACCAAAGAACACAGAAGAATTCTCGAACAATAACAACAACTTAGTGAATAGACGAACGCCGACTTCCAAGTCGGCGTTTTGCTTTGTGGCCCACATTTGGCCCATCCGTGGCCCACGTCGGGCCGGACATGCCCACAGATGACCGTAGGGTCAGTGGCCCAAGGTGTCGATTGGCGCTAGCTGTGCTCGCGCGGCTACACCGGCAGCGCGAACGCTACGACGATGCACACCGCCACAAGAGACATGGCCATCCCGCATGTGCGCTCGAAGGGGGTGTCGCCGACGCTGATCACGGAACCTACCGCCTGAGCTTGTCGAAACGGATCAGGGGGTACCTCAGGTTGGGTACTGGAAGACATGGCGCGTACTCCTAGCGTTGCCACAACTCTCTCGCCGGGATGTTTCAGTGCGGTTGCCAGTCGGCGCCGGTCTCCGTTTCGTTTGTTGTCCGTGGCGAACGTGTGCGCCGGCCCCCGAGCGGCGAGGCCGTCAACGTGAACGAGCTCGCCCCTGTCCCGGCGCGACGAAGCGGTTGAAAGGTGTTGGCGCCGACCGAAAACTGAGCCACTTTTGAGGGAGATGCCGAGCCAAAACTGAGCCAGGTGAACGACCTACTCTGCTGAATTCAGGCTTGGGGCCAAGCAGGGATCATCCGGCACGCAGGTCGACGTCGCGCCCTTCCCGCGCCGAGCGGAGCAGGGCGAGGCACACGTCGAGCGTCGCGCGGGCCCAGGGGCCGTCGTGCATTGGCTGGACCTGGTCGACGATGGCCGCGTGCAGTTCGTCGATCACCTCGTAGCGCGGCACCGGCGGCGGTGGCAGCAGCAGGCGTTCTTGCTGCGCGTCGCCGTAGACCCACACGCCATCGGGCATGGCGCGAAGATCCGCTCGGTCGCAAGACACGATGATCGGTCCGAAATGCTGGTGTCGCGACGGGTTGTCTGCGACGGCCGGCACGTACGAAGGGCCGCCATAGGTACTCTCCGATTTCAGACGCGCCTCCTCCAGCGCATCCGGAAGGCTCGCCAGGCGCCGGCGCGCGCGGCCGTAGTCCTGCGGCCGTTTGGCGGTGCCCATCTCACCGGTCCAGTCGCACCACTCGTCCGAGTCGAAGTGTCCGTAGCCGCTGTAGGTCAGCGTGGCAAAGGCGCCGCTCGCAAACCACAGCAAGACGGCATAAGCGCCTTCGGTCGGCCGTTGGGAGTCCCAGGTGCCGGTAATGGCTCGCACGCGCACCACGGCGCTGGAAGCCAGCATGCGTACGATGTCCACCTGATGCGCCGCCTGGCTGAACACCACGCCGCCACCAGCTTCCGTCTGCAGTTCTTCAGGGCGCCGCGGGCGGTAGAGAAAGTCGGTGTAGTTGACGGCATGGATCATGCGCACCGTACCGACGCTGCCGCCCGCAACGACGTCGCGCAGCATGCGGTACGGTGCGTCGAAGCTGTGGCAGTGGCCGATCACGAGATGCACCCCTGCCGCACGGCAGTCGGCAATCATCGCGTCGCACTCGGCGAGTGTCAACGACATCGGCTTTTCGACCAGCACATGCTTGCCGTGGCGGGCCGCGACTGCTGTGTGCTCGGCATGGAACTGATGCGGGCTGGCCACGTAGATGGCCTCGACCGACGGATCGCGCGCGAGAGCCTCGATGTCCGCATAGGCCGGTGCCGAGAAGTCGCGCGCGAACTGCGCGCGCGCCGCTTCGCGCGGGTCACATGCGGCGACGAGCCGCACACGCGGGTCCTGCACGAAGGTGGGCAGCATCAAGGTGAAGGCCCGGCCGAGTCCGGCGACGCCGAGCCTGATCGCGCGACCGCTGCTCACAGGTCCAATACCAGCTGAGGCGACTTGGCCCGTGAGACGCAGATCATGATCTGCGTGGCCATCTCCTCGGGGATCAGCACCATGTCGCGGTGGTCGGCCTCGCCTTCGAGCAAGGTCGTGCGGCAGGTCCCGCAGGTGCCGCTCTCACAGGACGAGGCCACGGAGCAGCCGTGCTCGCGCAATGTCGCGAGAATCGATTGGCCCACCGGCACCTCGAACTCAGCTCCTGCTTTGGCAAGCCTGACCTTGAACGGCTTGTCATCGGGCTTGACGCCGCCACCCTCGTTGAAGCTCTCGAAGTGAACGTTGCCAGGCGACCAATGGCCGGTCATGTCGCGCACTGCCTCCATCAGCGGGCGCGGTCCGCAGCAGTAGACGTGCGCGGTATTCGGCTTCTCCAGGGCCGGCCACAGATCGAAGGAGTTCGCTGGATCGCCGTGGTCGTGATGAATCCGGACATGGCGGCCCAGGGCTGCAAGCTCGTCGGCGAAGGCAGTGGTTTCCGGGGAGCGTGTCAGGTAGAACAGCTTCCACGGCGCCGCCGGCAATTCGCCGAACGACCGGATCATCGAGAGGATCGGCGTGATGCCGATGCCGCCGGCAATGAACAGATAGGCCTTTGCTGGCGTCACCAGCGGGAATGCGTTGTCGGGCATCGAGGTCGGCAAGGTGTGGCCTTCCAGCGCCTGGTCGTGCATGCTCACCGAGCCGCCCTGTCCGCCATCGTCCCGCTTGACGGTGATCACGTAGCGGTGACTATCGGCCGGGTCGTTGCACAGCGAATACTTGCGCACCGCGCCGGAAGGCGTCTGCACCTTGACGTGAGAGCCTGGGGTGAATGGCGGCAGTTCGCTGCCATCGGGCTGCACCAGCTCGAAACTGCGAATGCCTTCTGCAACGATGGAGGTACGCACAATGCGCAACGGCATCTGCGTGTCGGCGTGGGTCTGCACTGACATGGCAATTACTCGGCCTTGAGGCCGGCTCGCTGGGACGCCTTGGCGACGCGGGCCGATTCGGTCTGCATGGCCTTGGCCAGTTGCTCGGGCGTGCCGCCGATCGGATCCACGCCGGCCACACGCAGCGGCTCGATCATGTCCGGCGACTTGACCACTGCGGCGATCGCAGAGCTCAGCCGATTGACCACCTCACGCGGCGTTCCTGCGCGAGCCATCACGACGATCGTGAAGGCGAAGTCGAAGCCCGGAATCTTCTCGCCGAGCGTCGGAACGTCGGGCGCAAGGTCCGAACGCTTGGCAGAGTTGATGGCCAGCAGCCTGGCCTGGCCCGACTTGACAAAACCCATCAGCGACGGTGGCGAGGCGAACACCATGTCGACTTGGCCGCCGATCAGGGCCGGAACCGATGCGCCGCTGCCCCGGTAGGGGATGTGCGACACAAAGATGCCCAAGCCTTCCTTCGCCGCCTCTGCGGTCAGATGGTGGATGCTGCCGATGCCCGCCGACCCGTAGGTCAGCGCACCTGGCTTGGACTTGGCCAGCGCGATGAACTCGTCGAGCGTGCGGGCGGGGACCTGGGAGTTGACAGCCATGAACAACGGTGCCGTCCCCACCAGCGACACCGGGACGAAGTCTCGGATGGCGTCGTAGGTCACGTTCTTGGAGATCAGCGGCGCGATCGCCAGCATCGGTCCGTCCGTGATCAGCAACGTGTGACCGTCGGAAGGCGCCTGCGCCAAGGCGGCGGCGGCGATCGCTCCGCCGCCGCCTGCCTTGTTTTCCACGACCACGGGCTGGCCCAGCGGGCCTTGCAGGCGCTGCGCCAGCAAGCGCGCCACGGTATCGGGCAGGCCGCCCGGTGCAAAGGGCACGACCAGCTTGATGGGCTGGGTCGGAAAGCCCTGCGCGCGTGCGGCCCCGGACAGCGTCAAGCCGGAAAGGGCAAGCGCGCCGATCGCGATAAACGTCGAGCGATTCACAAAGGTCTCCGCATCAGATGCTGTAGGTTTCGTAGGTCGCGGGATGGAACAGCTCTTCGACGGGGACGAGTCGCGACGACAGGCCCTGCGCATGGTGATGTCGCACGAAGGTCTCGAGCGTCTTGCGCGCCGGTGCGACGCCGTACGACCAATAGTCTTCGCCCATCAA
>NZ_DATILJ010000302.1:0-51136 GCF_035476535.1 Aquabacterium sp. | reverse complement strand
CTCGACAAGACGCTGATCGACCTGGACGGCACCGACAACAAGGCCCGGCTGGGCGCCAACGCCACGCTGGCGGTGAGCATGGCCGTCGCGCGCGCCGCGGCTGAAGAGTCCGGCCTGCCGCTGTACCGCTACCTCGGCGGCGCGGGCGGCATGCAGATGCCGGTGCCGATGATGAACCTGATCAACGGCGGCGCACATGCCAACAACAACCTCGACCTGCAGGAGATGATGATCATCCCGGTCGGCGCGCCCAGCTTCCGTGAAGCGGTGCGTTACGGCGCCGAAGTCTTCCATGCGCTGAAGAAGATCATCGACGCCCGGGGCATGAGCACCGCCGTCGGCGATGAAGGCGGCTTCGCGCCCAGCGTCGCGAACCATGAAGCGGCGATCCAGATGCTGCTCGAGGCCATCGACAAAGCGGGTTATTCGGCCGGCTCGCAGATCGCCATCGGCCTGGATTGCGCGGCCAGCGAGTTCTACAAGAACGGCGAATACGTGCTCGAAGGCGAAGGCGGCCTGAAGCTCAGCGCCGCGGCCTGGACCGACATGCTGGCCACCTGGGTCGACAAGTACCCGATCATCAGCATCGAAGACGGGATGGCCGAAAACGACTGGGACGGCTGGAAGCACATCACCGAACGCCTGGGCTCCAAGGTGCAGCTGGTCGGCGACGACCTGTTCGTCACCAACACCAAGATCCTGAAGGAAGGCATCGACAAGCGCATCGCGAACTCGATCCTGATCAAGATCAACCAGATCGGCACCTTGACCGAGACCTTCGCCGCCATCGAGATGGCCAAGCGCGCCGGCTACACCGCGGTGATCAGCCACCGCTCCGGCGAGACCGAGGACTCGACCATCGCCGACATCGCCGTGGGCACCAATGCCGGCCAGATCAAGACCGGCAGCTTGAGCCGCTCGGACCGCATGGCCAAGTACAACCAGCTGCTGCGCATCGAAGAAGACCTGGGCGACATTGCGTTCTACCCGGGCCGCTCGGCTTTCTACAACCTGCGCTGACCGCGCGGGCCGCCTGATCCAACCCGATGCGCTTCATCACCCTTGCACTGCTGGTGCTGCTGGGGCTGGTGCATGGCTCGCTGTGGTTCGGTGATGGCGGCATGCCCTACACGCAGCGGCTGCAAAGCCAGCTCGATGCGCAGCTGAAGCAGAACGAGGCCCAGCGCCAGCGCAATGTGCGCCTGGTGGCCGAGGTCGAAGATCTGCGGCAAGGGCTGGAGATGGTCGAGGACCGCGCACGCAGCGAACTGGGCATGATCAAGCCGGACGAGATCTTCGTCCAGATAACGCGGCATTGACGTGGGCCAAGCCTGGCTCGATGCCGCGCAGCGGCTGCTCGGCGTCGCGCTGACCGAGGCCTTCGTGCTGTGGGGCAGCGCGATCACCTGGCTGGAGATCGTCGCCTGCGTGCTGTCGGTGTGGATGGTGGTCTGCAACATGCGCGTGAACCCGCTGGCCTGGCCACTGGCGATGCTGGCTTCGCTGCTGTATGGGCTGCTGTTCGCCAACAGCCGGCTGTATGGCGAAGCTTCGCTGCAGCTGCTGTTCATCGTGGTTGCCGGCTGGGGCTGGTGGCAGTGGCTGCGTGGCACCGGCGCCGCGGGTGAGCCGCTGCGCGTGCACACGCTCCGTGCCGCGCAGCGCTGGCAGGCGCTGGCCTTGACGCTGGCGGCCTGGCCGCTGCTGGGCCTGCTGCTGGCACGCGTCACCGACACCGATGTGCCCTACCTCGACGCGCTGCCCACCGTCGGCAGCATCACCGGGCAGTTCCTGCTGGGCCGCAAGCTGGTCGAGAACTGGCCGGTGTGGGTGATCGTGAACCTGGTCAGCATCGGCCTGTTCGCCTACAAGGGTTTGTGGCTCACCGTGCTGCTCTACGCCGTGTTCACCGTGATGGCCGTGGCCGGTTGGCGCGCCTGGTTGCGCTTGACAATCGCGCGATGAGCAGCGCCGCGGAAATGATCGCCGCCTCGGCCTGGGGCCAGGACCTGCGCGCCTTCGCCGGCGTGGCAATGGCATGAACGAGTCCCTGATCATCGCCATCGTCGGCGCCGAGAGCACCGGCAAGACCCAGCTCGCGCGCAGCGCATGCGAGCGTCTGGCCCAGGCCACCGGCCTGCGCTGCACCTGGGTGCCCGAACTGCTGCGCGACTGGTGCGCCCAGCGCGGCCGCACGCCGCTGCAGCACGAACAGGTGGGCATCGCCGCCGAGCAGGCCCGCCGGATCGACGCCGCGGCCTTGCAGCACGAGCTGGTGCTGTGCGACACCACGCCGCTGATGACCAGCGTCTACAGCGAGATGGTGTTCGGCGACACCTCGCTGTACCCGGCCGCGCTGGCCTGGCAGCAGCGCTGCGCACTGACGCTGCTGACCGCGCTGGACCTGCCCTGGGTGGCCGACGGCCTGCAGCGCGACGGCCCGCATGTGCGTGAACCGGTGGATGCGCTGCTGCGCCAGCACTTGATCGGCCAGGGGCTGCGCTGGTCGCTGGTGGCCGGCCTCGGCGAGGCCCGCGTCGAAGCCGCAATCGACGCCATCGCGCCGCTGCTGCGCCAGCGGGCTATGCCGCGCGACGGCCTGTTCACCCGCCTGGCCGCGCGCGACGCCGCGCAGCCTGCATGGCTCTGGGCCTGCGAGCAGTGCGATTCGCCGGAGTGCGAACATGCGACGCAGCGCCTGGCGCGCGCCGCGGCGCAGGGCCTGGAATGAGCTGGCCTTACTGAACCACGCCGCTGCCCGGCGGCTGGTCGCGACCCGGCGTGAACAGCTCGCCGACATCGACCGGATCAAAGCGGTACTGCGCACCACAGAAGTCGCAGCCGATCTCGACCTGGCCTTGCTCGGCGACGATCGAATCGATCTCGTCACGGCCCAGGCCACGCAGCATCGACACCACCCGGTCACGCGAGCAACTGCAGGCAAAACGCGGCGTCTGCGGCGCAAAGCGCACCAGGTGCTCCTGCCAGAACAGCCGGTGCAGCACCACGTCGGGGTCCAGCGTCAGCAGCTCTTCGGGCGTCAGCGTGCCGGCCAGCAGCGCAATGCGGTTGAAGTCCTCGTTGTGGCCGATCTGGTCTTCATCGCGCTGCACCGCAGCGCCGCCCGCCAGGTTGGCCCCGCCGCTCATCGGCAGGCGCTGGATCAGCAGGCCGGCCGCCACCTCGTCGTTACCGGCCAGCACCAGCTTGGTGTCCAGCTGCTCGGACTGCAGCATGTAGTGCTCCAGCACCGCGCTCAGGTCTTGCAGCGGTTCGCGCCGGTCGCCGTGCAAGGGCACCACGCCCTGGTAGGGCTGCTGGCCCGGCAACCGGTCTCGCGGGTCCAGCGTGATCGCGCAGCGGCCCTTGCCATGCACATTGAGCATGGCCTCCACCCGCGCATCGGCCGGCACCGGGCCCACCACCTTGGCGGTGGCGCGGAAGCCCAGATCCGGGTGGATTTCGGCCACCGCCAGCTTCACTGGCCCGTCGCCATACACCTGCAGGATCAATGCGCCGTTGAATTTCAGGTTGGCCTGCATCAGGCAGCCGGCCGCCGTCATCTCGCCCAGCAGCGCCCGCACCGGCGCCGGGAAGGCATGGCCGCCGTCGTCGCGGCTGGCCCGGCGGGACAGCAACTCGCGCCAGCCGGTGTCCAGCCGCACCAGCATGCCGCGCACCGCCAGGCCTTCGAACAGGAACTTGTGAAGCTGGTCCATCGGCGCCAATCGGTCAATCGATGCGCTTGAGCAGCGTGCGGTGCCGCTGCGCCTGCTCGATGTAGTGCAGCGCAATGCCTTGCAGGCGGGCGATCTGCTCCGGCGTCAGCTCGCGCGCCACCTTGGCCGGCGAGCCGACGATCAGCACGCCATCCGGAAACTCCTTGCCCTCGGTCACCAGCGCACCGGCGCCCACGATGCAGTTGCGGCCGATGCGCGCACCGTTGAGCACCACGCTCTGGATGCCGACCAGCGTGCCGTCGCCGATGGTGCAGCCGTGCAGCATGACCTGGTGGCCGACCGTGACATGGCTGCCCAGCGTCAGCGGGATGCCGGCATCGGTGTGCAGCACGCTGCCGTCCTGCACGTTGCTGGCGCGGCCGACGGTGATCTGGTCGTTGTCGCCGCGCAGCACCGCGCCGTACCAGATGCTCGCGTCCTGCTCCAGCGTGACGCGGCCGATGACCTGGGCCCCGTCGGCCACCCAGGCGCCGGTGGCAATGCGGGGCACGTGCTCCCCCAACTGGTAGATCGCCATCCTGGCCTCCGCTATCAAACGTATCATTTTAAGGATGGAGATGCGTGCCCGCGCCCTCGAGGTGCTTTTGATTGCCGATCCGCCCACCAAGGCGGCCGCCGCACGGGCGCTGCTGGACCTGGGCCAGGCCGGTGGCCTGGCCCTGGATGTCCAGGCGTCGCTGACCGAGCCTGCAGTCCTACCCGGCCGGCCGGCCCTGCCCCGTCTGGTGCCGGCCGACCAGGTGCCGCGCCGCTCACCCTTCACGCTGGCCGGCCGCGCGGCGCTGCTGCATGCCATCGCCCACATCGAGTTCAACGCGATCAACCTGGCGCTGGACGCGATCTGGCGCTTTGCCGGCATGCCGGAGAAGTTCTATGTCGACTGGCTGCAGGTGGCCGGCGAAGAAGCGCTGCACTTCACGCTGCTGCACGAGCACCTGAAGACGCTGAACCACGACTACGGCGACTTCGACGCGCACAACGGCCTGTGGTCCATGACCGAGAGCACCAAGCACGACATCGTCGCCCGCATGGCGCTGGTGCCGCGTACTTTGGAGGCCAGGGGCCTGGACGCCACGCCGCCGATCCAGGCCAAGCTGGCCAAGGCCGGCGATTCACGCGCGGTCGAGATCCTCGACATCATCCTGCGCGACGAGATCGGCCATGTCGCGATCGGCAACCACTGGTACCGCTGGCTGTGCGAGCGGGACGGCATCGACCCGGTCGCGCATTACCCGCTGCTGCTGAAGCGCCACGCGGCACCGCGGCTGAAGCCGCCGTACAACCTGGCGGCCCGCCGCAGCGCCGGCTTCAGCGAAGCCGAGCTGGACTACCTGGGTCAGAACTCGTAGTTCGCGGTCACGCCGATGGTGCGCGGCCGCAGGTGGTAGACCGTGTCCACGCCCTGGATGTTGGGCTGCTGGATGACCTTGTCGTTGTTGGTCAGGTTCTTGACGAAGGCGATGACTTCAAGCTTGTCGAAGGTCACGCCGACGCTGGCATCGGCCGTCATGTAGCCCGGGCGCACGAAGTCGGGGTCGCTGCGCACGAAGCTGCCTTTGCTGGAGCCCACCCAGTCCGCGCTGGCGCGCACGAAGGCACTGTTGCCCATGGCCGGGAAGCGGTATTCGAAGCCAAGCTTGGCGTTGTACTTCGGCACGCCCTGGATGCGGTCGCCCTTGCGCACGTTGAGCCCGTCATCGCTGCTGCCCAGCGCCGGCATGTCCTCCGAGAAGGTGGCGTGCGTCGTGCTGCCGGAGGCATTGATCGTCAGGTCACTGGTCACGCGCCAGCGCGCGTCCACCTCGAAGCCATAGCTGGCCGCCTTGCCGACGTTGGTTTCGAAGTCAAAACCGGCATTGGGCAGCCGCACGTTCTGCTGGATGTCCTTCCACTTGATGTAGTAGAGCGCCACGTTGAGTGACAGGCCATTGGCCAGACGCATCTTGCTGCCCACCTCGTAGTTCCACAGCTCATCGGACTGGTAGGAGCCAGGAATGGTCTGCGGGAGCCCCATCTCGGCCAGGTCGCGCTTGACGATCTCGGTCAACGGCACCGGTCGGTTGGCCGAGCCAAGGCGGAAGCCCTTGGTGGCGTTCGCGTAGTGGCTGACCTCCTTGCTCATGTCCCAGCTGATCGCCAGACGCGGCGTGGTGGCACTTTCGGAAAAGTCGAACACCGCCGTGGTCGGGCCGCCGGCATAGTAGAAATCGCCCTCGCGTGTGAAGTGCTGCTTGGCACGCAGCGCCCGCAGCCCGACGGTGGCACGCAGGCTCGGGCTGGCGTGGTAGGTCAGCTGGCCGAAGACCGCACTCTGCCGGTCGTTGTAATGGCGCGCGCTGTAATACGAGCTGTCACCCGCGAACGCCCCGGAGAAGGTGTCGAGCAGGTGGGCCGGGTTGTTGATGTCGTAGCCGGCCGTCCTGAAGGCCTCGGTGATGCCGAAGACCGGCTCGTTGTCGAACACCTCGGTCTTGAGGCGCTCCGAGTACAGCCCGCCGAGCCAGGTGAATGGGCTGCCGCCCGCCTCGTAGTCCTTGCTGGCCAGGCGCAGTTCCACCGCGGTCTGCTTGACCCGGTTGTTCAGGTCCACCGCCGACGGCAGGTACTGGATGATGTTGTTGCCGAGGTCACGGTCGGTCGTCACCTCGCCGATGTAGACCGAGTTGATGTACGTGCCGTCCTGCCGCCGATCGAAGCGGCGCTTGTAGCCGCTGACGATGCCGGTGACATCGGCAAAGCCCAGGTCGCCGGCGACCGTGACGCTGGGCACCGTCAGCGTGTCGGAGCCAGGCTCTCGCACGATCTTGCTGGTCTGGAACTGCGGCAGCACCACGCCGGCGTTGGCGCTCTGGTAGTCGCCCACCGCGCGGTAGGCGGCGTCGATGTCGTCGCTCTTGTAGCGCTGGTAGAACAGCGCCGGCGTCACCGACCAGTCCTTGTTGATCTGCGCCTTCAGGCCCAGCTTCACGACGTCCCAGCGGGCCTCGTTGATGTTCTTCTCGATCACCTTCAGCGAGTTCACGTCCACTTGATCGATGTAGCCGCTCTCCTTGCCCGATTGCACGCCGATGCGCAGGGCCATCACGTCCTTGGACAGTGGAATGTTCAGCACGCCTTGCAGCATGCCGTTGAGGCCGCCGCTCTTGGTGCTGGAGATCTCGGCGCTTGCCCCGCCCTCCAGCGAACGCAGGTTCGGCTGCTTGCTGATGAACTTCAAGGTGCCGCCCATCGCGCTGCCGCCGTACAACGTGCCCTGCGGGCCGTACAGCACCTCGAGCCGCTCGATGTCGAAGAACTTGGGCTCGGTCGTTCCCTGGCTGTACAGGTTGCGCGTCGTCAGCGAGATGTCGTCGAGGTAGATCGCCACCGTGGCCGAGCCCGCCTGCGAGCTGATGCCGCGCAACTGCAGCGTCGACAGGCCGGCACCGGCCTGCGACGAAAACGACAGGTTCGGCACCGAGCGGGCCAAGTCGGAAAAGTTGACGATCTGGCCGTCCTTCATCGCGTCGCCGCCCAGCACGGTGATCGCCAGCGGCACCTGCTTGACGTCCTCCTTGCGCTTCTGCGAGGTGACGATCACGGTCTGCGTGTCGGTCGCAGCGCCGCTGGCCTGCGCCCACACCGGCGCGGCCATGCCGCCGCCCACACATACGGCGACGGCGGTCGCCAAGGCAGTCTTCTTCATCTGGCCCTCCTGCGGGAATTTTCGGTGCCGGGCAGTATCAGCCAAGCACAGCGGCGGCGGCCAGGGGCCTCCAGGGGCTGTTGCGCGCCGTCAACGCCCGATCTGGCCGATGAAGGCGCGGATGCGCTCGTTCTCCTGGGCACCGAAGAACTGCGCCGGCGGCGCGTCCTGCGCGATGCAGCCCTTGTCGAAGAACAGGATGCGGTGGCCGACGTCGCGGGCGAAACCCATCTCGTGGGTGACGACGATCATCGTCATGCCACCGCTGGCCAGCTGCTTCATCACATCCAGCACTTCCTTGACCATCTCCGGGTCCAGCGCCGAGGTCGGTTCGTCGAACAGCATCACGCGCGGTTGCATCGCCAGCGCGCGGGCGATCGCCACGCGCTGCTGCTGGCCGCCGGAGAGCTGGAACGGGTGCTTGGCGGCATGGGCCTTGAGCCCGACGCGGTCGAGCAACTCGATGGCCCGTGCCTGCGCGTCGGCGCGCGTGAGCTTGCGCACGCGACGCGGCGCCAGCGCCACGTTGTCCAGCACCGTCAGGTGCGGGAACAGGTTGAACTGCTGGAACACCATGCCGACCTCGGCCCGCAGCGCGTCCAGGTGGCGCGGGTTGTCGTCGACCTCGATGCCATCGACGACGATGCGACCGGCATCGTGCTTCTCCAGCCTGTTCAGCGTGCGCAGCAAGGTGCTCTTGCCCGAGCCCGAGGCGCCGACGATCACCGCCACCTCGCCGGCGTTGAAATGCGTGGTCACTTCTTTGAGCACGGTGACCGCGCCAAAACGCTTGCTGACCTTGTCAACGACGATGAGAGGCTCCGCGGCACTCATCCGAGTCGCTGCTCCACATCGAAGCGCCGCTCGATCGCATCCGACATCAGCGTCAGCAGCGTCGTCAGCAGCAGGTAGATCAGCGCGGTGGTCACCAGCGTCGGCGTGGCCTGGAAAGTGGCGGCCTGGATGCGGTTGCCGATGGTGGTGAGCTCGACCACGCCGATGGTGTAGGCCAGCGACGAATCCTTCAGCAGCGCCACCAGGTTGTTGACCAGCGGCGGCAGCGCAATCTTGATGGCCTGCGGAAAGCTGATGTCGATGAAGGTGTGCCAGCGGTTCAGCCCCAGCGCACGCGCCGCCTCCACCTGGCCGCGCGGCACGGCCAGCAGCCCGGCGCGGATGGCCTCGGCGTTGTAGGCGCCGACGTTGAACGACAGCGCCACGCAGGCCGCGCTGAACTCGCTCATGTTCAGCGCCGGCACCAGTTGCGGCAGCGCGAAGTACGCGAACAGCACCTGCACCAGCAGCGGCGTGCCGCGCATCACCCAGATGTAGCCGCCGGCCAGCCAGCGCAGGGGCATCAAACGCGACAGCTTGCCCAAAGCGGCCAGCATGCCCAGCACCACACCACAGCCGCCGGACACCAAGGTCAGCAGCATCGTGATGCGGCTGGCCTCGGCAAACTGCTGGGCATTGCTGCCGATGGGCTCCGGCGCCCAGGCCAGCGGGATGCCCAGCCCCCACAGCGCGATGATCAGCAGCAGCGCACCGGTGGCCAGTGCCGCGCTGCTGCGCTGGGGGCGGCTCCAGTGCGCCGGCCACAGGCGCATCAGGTCCATGCGGCTCCCGTCATCGTGGCGAAGCGCATCACTTGCAGCGGATGTCTTCCTTGAACCACTTCGTCGAGATCTTGGCGTAGCTGCCGTCGGCCATGATCGCCGCCAGCGCCTTGTTGACCTCGCCGATCAGCCCGGTATTGCCCTTGGACACTGCCGGCGCGATGCGCTCGACAAACAGGAATTCACCGAGCTTGAAGCCGTACTTGACGTCTTCCTTGGCGGCCGTCAAGGCCAGGAACTTGTCGGTGACCCAGGCGTCGACCTTGCCGGTCTGCAGCGCCGCGCGGGACTGCGTGTCCTGCGGGAAGGTCTTCACTTCCTTGACGCCGGCGACCTTCTTGACGTTCTCGAGGTAAGTGGTGCCCACCTGCACCGCGATGACCTTGCCGGCCAGGTCTTTCGCGGTCTTGATCGCCGGGTCCTTCGCCACGATCACGCCGCCCGAGCAGTAGTGCGGCTCGCCGAAGGTCACCGCCTTCGCGCGTTCGTCGGTGATGCCGTGCGAGGCGATCACCATGTCCCAGCGGTCGTTCTGCAGGCCGGTGAGCAAGGCGTCGAAGCCGATGGTCTTCCACTCGACCTTCAGGCCCATCTTGGCGGCGATCGCTTCGGCCACATCCACTTCGAAGCCGGTGAGTTTCGAGCCCTGGAAGAAGTTGAACGGCGAGAACTGGCCTTCGGTCGCGACGATCAGCTTGCCGTCCTTCTTGATCTGTTCGATCGGGCGGGCCTGGACGGCGGCCGTGGTTCCAAGCGCTGCGGCCAGAACCAGCAGCATCGACTTCAACAACTTGCTCATGGTGGCAGTGTCCCCAGGGTAGCGGCCTCGGGCCGAGATGCGCGGGAGTATCGCCTGAGTCCCATGGGCCCGCGGCGGGGCTCAGCCTCTTGGATGGTGTTGCGCATGCAACTGCCGCAGCCGCTCGCGCGCCACATGCGTGTAGATCGTCGTCGTCGAGATGTCGGCATGGCCCAGCAGCATCTGCACCGCGCGCAGGTCGGCACCGTGGTTCAGCAGGTGCGTGGCGAAGGCATGGCGCAGCGTGTGCGGCGACAGCGGTGCATGGATGCCGGCGGTCAGCGCGTGCCGCTTGACCAGGCTCCAGAACATCTGCCGCGTCATCGCGCCGCCGCGGCTGGTGACGAACAACGCGTCGCTTTGCTGGCCGCGCAGGATGGCAGCGCGGCCCTCGGCCAGGTAGCGCTCGATCCAGGCCTGGGCTTCGGCGCCGAAGGGCAGCATGCGCTCCTTGCTGCCCTTGCCGACGACGCTCAGCACGCCTTCGCGCAGGCCCACGCGCACGGTGCTCAGTGCCACCAGTTCGCTCACCCGCAGGCCGGCGGCGTACATCAGTTCCAGCATCGCGCGGTCGCGCAGGCCCAGCGGTTCATGCACGTCGGGCGCGCCGAGCAGGGCCTCGACCTGCGCTTCGCTCAAGGTCTTGGGCACCCGCATCGGCTGGCGCGCACCGTCCAGACGCAAAGTCGGGTCGCTGTGAATCAGGTGCTCGCGCACGGCCCAGCGGAAGAAGCGCTTGAACACCGTGAGCCGGCGGTTGGCCGTCGTGGCCCGGCTCTGGCCATGGCGCGCGGCCATGTAGCCCAGCAGGTCGGGCTCGGTGCTGGCATCGATGGCACGGCCGTTCTCGGCGGCCAGCCAGGTGGCGTAGAGCTGCAGGTCGCGGCGGTAGGCTTCCAGCGTCAGGCGCGCCAAGCCGTCCTCGATCCACAGTGCATCGACGAAACGGTCGATCACCCCGCGGCTGGGAGCCAAGGCTGCGGGCGGATCAGGGACCGCCCGCGAAACGGCGAAGGATGTACTTGGCACAATGAGTCCGGCAGGAGGCGCGTCGCGCGAGTCTACCGACACGCCTCCCCAAGATGGCACAAGATTCTTTACCTGACCCACGCTCACAATTGACGCTCACAGTCCACTGTCGGCAAACAAAATCGCCTGACTCCATGAAGACGCGCAAACATCATCCACGCCCTGGGGCGGTCCTCGTCGGCTTCGGCCTGTACGCGATGACGGCAGCCGCGATGGCCCAGGCCAGCTTCGACATTCCATCGCAGGTGCTGAGGGTGCCGACGATCGATGTCGGCGGGCAGACCTACCGCAATCTCGAGGCACGGCTCGATCCCGACGGGCGGCTGACCATCTTGAGTCTCACGGGACCGCAGGTTGTCGACAATGCCGCGCGCATCTCGGCGGCCACGGCCACCGCGCAGAGCAGCAGCAATACCTGCTCCGGGGTGCGCCCTTTCTACTGGGAAATCGGCGACAAGACCCAGCGGCTGGCCGGCGGTTCGGTGAACGCCAGCGGCAGTTCGACGGTCTACGATGCCGGCACGACGATCGAGATCGCCTCCGCGTCGAAGTGGCTGTACGGCGCCTACGTGGCCGAGGTTCGCGGCGGCGCGCTGACGGCCGAGGACATCCGCTTCCTGAACTTCCGCAGCGGCTACACCAACTTCGGATTTCTCGGTTGCGACCAGACCGACACCGTGGCCTCCTGCGTGGCGCGCAACAACAACGGCGTGCTGTCGCCCGAGAACATCGACCGCTTCTACTACAGCGGTGGCCACATGGAAAAACATGCCAGCCTGCCTGCGCCGGGCATGAACCTGGGCCCGCTGGCCAATGGCGCGCTGGGCGCCGAGATCCGCCGTGTGCTGGGCACCGACATCAACCTGAGCTATAGCCAGCCGCAGCTGGCCGGCGGCGCGCGCACCAGCGCACGCGACTACGCGACCTTCCTGCGCAAGCTGCTGAACCAGCAGCTGAAGATGGCCGCACTGCTCGGCAGCTATCCGGTGTGCACGAACCCGAAGACCTGCCCGACCGCCGCATCGGCCCCGACGCCTTCCGACTTGAGCTGGCATTACTCCATCGCGCACTGGGTCGAAGACGACCCGGTCAGCGGTGACAGTGCCTACAGCAGCCTCGGTGCCTTCGGCTTCTACCCCTGGATCGATGCCACCAAGACCTGGTATGGCGTCGTCTCGCGGGCATCCCTGATCGGCGCCGCCGATTCGGCCAACTGCGGCGCGCTGGTGCGCAAGGCCTGGGTCACCGGCGTGGTGCAGTGACCCCGGGCCGGCGTGCCGCTCACTCCAGCTTCAGCTTCTGCATCTCCACGACCTTCTTGTAGACCGCCAGCTCGGCCTTGATCTGCTCGCCGAACTCGGCCGGCGTGTTGGCGACGATCAGCGAACCGGTTTCCTCGATGCGCTTCTTCACGTCGGGCAGCGCCACGGTCGTCTTGACCGCGCTGCTGATCTTGTCGACGACCTCCTTGGGCAGCGCCTTGGGGCCGTAGATGCCGTAGTAGGCCATGCGGTTGACGGCCGGCAGCTTGACCTCGATGAAGGTCGGCACATTCGGCAGCACGGCCAGGCGCGTGGGTGCCGCAACAACGATGGGCACCAGCCGGCCATCCTTGATGAAGGGCAGCGCCGAGGGCAGGTTGTCGAAGACGATCGGCACCTGGCCGGCCACCGTGTCGTTCAGCGCCGGGCCGGCGCCGCGGTACGGGATGTGCGTGACGAAGGTGTTCGACAAGCTCTTGAACAACTCCATCTGCAGGTGGCCGATGCCGCCGGTGCCTGAGCTGGCATAGCTGTACTTGCCGGGGTTCTTCTTCAACTCGGCGATGAAACCGGCGTAGTCCTTGGCCGGGAACGAGGGATGCACGGCAATCACGTTCGGCGTCGCGGCGATGTTGATGATCGGCGTGAAGTCGTTGATCGGGTCATACGGCACCTTGGGGTTGATCGCCGGGTTCGCCGCCGTGGTGGACACGGTGGCCATGCCCAGCGAATAACCGTCCGGCGCGGCCCTGGCCGTGTCGTTGGCGCCGACGATGCCGCCGCCGCCGGCCTTGTTCTCGACGATCAGCACCTGGCCCAGCGCGGGCTGGATCTTGTCGGCCAGCACGCGGGCGATGATGTCGGTCGTGCCCCCGGCGGCGAACGGCACCACCAGTTTGACCGGCTTGTTCGGGTAGCCCTGGGCAAAAGCCACCAGGGGAGCGGCCGCCACGGCCAAGACTGCGAACTTGCTGAACAGCTGTTTCATGCCTTATCGACTCCTGGAATGGGGTGCGGCCCCGATTGAAGCCGCATTCTGCGCCGCGCGCCCTACGTAGGAACACGAACCCACTGCCACACTACCCCCATGCCCGACGTGCTCTTGCTGCTGCCCGACTTCGCCTTGATCGTCTGCGGCTACCTGATCTGCCGCTACACCGCGCTGGACCGGCCGGTGTGGGACGCCACCGAACGCCTGGTCTACTACCTGCTGTTCCCGGCGCTGCTGTTCAACGCGATCGTGCGCAACCCGCTGAGCCTGGGCACCGCGTTCAGTTTCGGTGGGGCCGGCCTGCTGGTGGTGTGCTGCGGCGTGGTGCTGGCCTATGCGCTGCGCTACGTGCCGGGCGTCGACGAGCGGCTGCATGCCTCGGGCGCGCAGACGGCCTTCCGCTTCAACTCCTATGTCGGCCTGGCGCTGGCCGAACGCCTGGCCGGCGCGCCGGGATTGGCCTCGCAGGCGCTGCTGCTCTCGCTGTGCGTGCCGGTGTGCAACATCGCCGCGGTCTGGCCGTTGGCGCGCCAAGGCGGCCACGGCTACTTGCGCGAACTGGCGCGCAACCCGCTGATCGTTGCCACGCTGGCCGGCCTGGTGGCCAACCTGGCCGGGCTGAAGTTGCCGGAGCTGGCATCGATCACCTTGTCGCGCATGGGCGCGGCCGCGCTGCCGCTGGGCTTGATGGCCGTCGGCGCCGGCCTGCGCTTCGGCGCGCTGCGCGAAGGGCCGGGCCTGGCCGCCGCGCTGATGCTGATCCGCCACCTGCTGCTGCCGGCGCTGGCCCTCCTGCTGGCCATCGGCCTGCAGCTGCCGCCGGCGCAGCAGGCCGTGCTGGTGGCCTTCTCGGCCCTGCCCACCGCCAGCAGTGCCTATGTGCTGGCCACCCGCATGGGCGGCCATGGCAGCTACGTGGCCGGGCTGGTCACGGTGTCGACGCTGATCGGCATGGTCGGCCTGCCGAGCGCGCTGGCAATGCTGGCCTGGCTGCGCTGAGGCCGCCAGGCGCGTCGCATTCAGGCCATCTCGATGTCGGCGGACTGGATGCGCTTGACGCCTTTGGCCGCCATCGCCTTCCAGGCCGCGGCCAGCGAACCATTCAAGTCGATGCCGCGGCAGGCGTCTTCGATCACGGAGACCTCGAAGCCCAGCTTGCGTGCGTCCATCGCGGTCCAGGCGACGCAGAAGTCGGTGGCCAGGCCGGTGACGAACACGGTCTTGATGCCGCGCGCCTTCAGGTAGCCGGCCAAGCCGGTGGCGGTCTTGTGATCGGCTTCCTCGAAGGCCGAGTAGCTGTCCATCGCCTTGCGGTAACCCTTGCGGATGATCAGCTGCGCGCTCGGCAGCTTCAAGTCCTTGTGCAGCGCCGCGTCGTCGGTGCCTTGCACGCAGTGGTCCGGCCACAGCACCTGGTTGCCGTAGCTGAGCTTGGTCGCCTCGAAGGGCTTCTTGCCGGCGTAGCTGCTGGCGAACGAGGCGTGTCCTGCCGTGTGCCAGTCCTGCGTGACGACGATGTTCTCGAAGGCCGCGGCCAGCTTGTTGATCACCGGCACCACTTCTTCGCCCTTGGCCACCGGCAGCGTGCCGCCGGTGACGAAGCAGTTCTGCACATCGACGACGATCAGCGCGCTGTTGGCGCCAGGCTTGATCTTGCCGGCGGCGAATGCCGGCAGCGCGACAGCGGACAAGGCACCGAGAAAGACACGACGGTCAACGGTTTGCATGAAAGTCCTCCGGAAGGTTGTGGCAAGGGTCAGTTCGCCGGGCGCAGCTTCTTCACTTCCTCGTTGGTGGGCTGGTACTTCGCACCATCGAGGTAGCGGTAGTCCACCATCGTGCCCTTGCCCTTGTCGTTCAGGGTCTTGCCGACAAAGGCGCCCATCGTCGATTGATGGTCCTCGGCGCGGTACATCGACTTGCCGAAAGGCGTGTCGAAGACCAGGCCGCTGAAGGCGGTGATCAGCTTCTCGGTCTCAGTGCTCTTGGCCTTGGTGATGCCGGCGGCCAGCGACTTGATCGTCGTGTAGCCGACGACAGAACCCAGCCGCGGATAGTCGTTGTACTTGCGGTGGTAGGCCAGGAAGAAGGCCTTGTGCTCGGGCGTCTGGATGCCGTACCAGGGGTAGCCGGTGACGATCCAGCCATTGGGCGTTTCATCTTTCAGCGGGTCCAGGTACTCGGGCTCGCCGGTCAGCATGCTGACGACCTCGCGGCCCTGGAACAGCCCGCGCGTATTGCCCTCACGCACGAACTTCGACAGGTCGGCGCCGAACAGCACGTTGAAGATGGCATCCGGCTTGGCGTCGGCCAGCGCCTGCACCACGCTGCCGGCGTCCAGCTTGCCCAGCGGCGGCGCCTGCTCGGCGACGAACTCCACGTCCGGCTGCTGCGCCTTCAGCAAGGCCTTGAAAGTGGCCACCGCCGACTGGCCGTATTCATAGTTCGGATAGACCACCGCCCAGCGCTTCTTCTTCAGCTTGGCCGCCTCGGGCGCCAGCATGGCCGACTGCATGTAGGTCGACGGCCGCAGCCGGAAGGTGTAGCGGTTGCCGCTGCCCCAGACGATCTTGTCGGTCAGCGGCTCGGAGGCCAGGTAGAAGAATTTCTTCTGCTTTGCGAAGTCGGCCAGCGCCAGGCCGATGTTCGACAGAAAACCGCCGGCCAGCACATCCACCTGCTCACGCGAGATCAGCTCTTCGGCGGCGCGCACCGCATCGCCCGGGTTGCCGTTGTCGTCGCGCGTGATCAGCTGGATCTTCTTGCCGTTGACGCCGCCGGCGGCATTGATCTCCTCGACCGCGAGGTCCATGCCCTTCTTGTACGGTTCCAGGAAGGCCGGCTGCACCTTGTAGCTGTTGACCTCGCCGATCTTGATCGTGCCCTGTGCGGCGGCCAGCGAGCTCAAGCCCGCCAGGAATACGGTGGCGAACCAATGTCGGGTCATGCGGAAGTCCTCCAGGTTGAAAACAGGGTGGCCGTGTGCGGCCATTCAAGACGGCGAGCCAGGGTGAACCCTTGGTTACGGGCAGAATAACGCATTTGGCGGTGCACGCAACTTTCATGTAGCCTTCACTACATGAAAATCGGGATCCACCCGATGTCACCGTCGAGACGGCTGTGCCTGCCGCCGCATCGCATGATCCTCAAAACCCGAGCTAGACCATGAGCGCCTTCAACGAAGAACGTGTGCTGAGCGTCCACCACTGGACCGACCGGCTGTTCACCTTCACGACCACGCGCGACACCTCGCTGCGTTTCTCGAACGGCCATTTCACGATGATCGGCCTGCGCGTCAACAACAAGCCCTTGTTGCGTGCCTATTCGATCGTCAGCGCCAATTACGAGGAACACCTGGAGTTCCTCAGCATCAAGGTGCCGGATGGCCCGCTGACCTCGCGGCTGCAGCACATCCAGGTCGGCGACACGATCATCGTCGGCCGCAAGCCCACCGGCACGCTGGTCATCGACTACTTGCTGCCGGCCAAGCGCCTGTACCTGATGTCCACGGGCACCGGCCTGGCACCCTTCATGAGCATCATCCGCGACCCCGAAACCTACGAGCGCTTCGAGCAGGTCGTCCTGGTGCACGGCGTGCGCCAGGTCGATGAACTGGCCTACCACGACGTGCTGGTCGAGCACTTGCCGAACCACGAGTTCCTGGGCGACCTGGTGACCAGCCAGCTGCGCTACTACCCCACCGTCACCCGCGAGGCCTACAAGAACATGGGCCGCGTGACCGAGCTGATCGAGACCGGCAAGCTCTTCACCGACCTCGGCGTGCCCGAGATGAACCCGACCGACGACCGCGTGATGATCTGCGGCAGCCCGGGCATGTTGCGCGACCTGAAGCACCTGCTCGAAGCGCGCGGCTTCAAGGAAGGCAATACCTCGACGCCTGGCGATTTCGTCATCGAGCGCGCTTTCGCCGAACAGTAGCCCGGTCCCTCCGAAGGCCGGCAGTGCGCCGTTCGGCCGCCTCTTTTGAGCGCTAGGCGCGCTGTTCCAATGCCCAGCTGATGTGCTCGCGCAGCAGTGGCGTGCTGCCTGCGAGCGCCGCCGCCAGCGCATCGGCAATCGCCGGATCGCCGGTGTCGCGCCAGGCATTGCCCAGTGCCACCGCGAGGTTGCGGCGCCAGCGCTGGATGCCGATGCGGCGGATGGCGCTGCCTTCGGTGTGCTTCAGGAACGCGGCTTCGTCCCACTGCCACAGCGCCAGCAGCGTCGGTGCCTGCAGCGGCTCGCGCGCATCGAAGTCCGGCAGCGTGCTGCGCCCGGCGAACTTGTTCCACGGGCAGGCCAGCTGGCAATCGTCGCAGCCGTAGATGCGGTTGCCGATGGCGGCACGGAACTCGACCGGGATCGGCCCGTCGTCCTCGATCGTCAGGTACGAGATACACCGCCGCGCGTCCAGCCGGTACGGCGCGACGATGGCACCGGTCGGGCAGGCCGTGATGCAGGCCTCGCACTGGCCACAATGCGCGCTGACGGCGTCCGTCACCGGCAGCGCCAGGTCAACGTAAATCTCGCCGAGGAAGAACATCGAGCCCGCCTCGCGCGACAGCACCAGCGTGTGCTTGCCGCGCCAGCCGATGCCGCTGCGCTGCGCCAGTTCCACCTCCAGCACCGGGGCCGAATCGGTGAACACGCGGTGGCCGAAGGGGCCGATCTCCGCCTGCAGCCGATCGGCCAGCTTCTGCAGCCGTGCGCGCAGCACCTTGTGGTAGTCCCTCCCCTGGGCGTAGAGCGAGATCACCGCCTGCTGCGGCTGCTGCAAGCGGTCGAATCCGATCGCCTGCCAGCCCTCCGGCACGCTGCCGGGCAGGTAGTCCAGCCGCGCGGTGATCACGCGCACAGTGCCCGGCACCAGTTCGGCCGGCCGCGCACGCTTCAGGCCATGCGCCTGCATGTAGCCCATGCTGCCGTGAAAGCCCGCGGCCAGCCAGGCCAGCAGCCCCGGCTCGGCGGCGGCCAGGTCCACGTCGGCGACACCGATCTGGGAGAATCCCAACTCACGCGCCCAGCCCTGCAGGCGCGCCAGCCATTCGGCCGCATCCGGCTGTTCCTGCCCTGTGTCGTGACGCTCCTGCATCCACCGATTCTAGAAACTCACTTGCTGCACTGGCCCGACGAGGCGGCCTGCGAAGCTTTCGCCCGCTCGCTGGCAACCCGGCCCGGCATTGCCGACGCCAGCATCGAGTTGCGCGGCAGCCTCGGCGCCGGCAAGACCACCTTCGTGCGCCACCTGTTGCGTGCGCTGGGCGTCAGCGGCCGCATCAAGAGCCCGACCTATGCGGTGATGGAGCCTTACCAATTGCCCGGCGGCGGCTCGGCCGCTCACTTTGACTTCTATCGCTTCAACGATCCGCGGGAATGGCTGGATGCCGGCTTCCGCGATGTGTTCTCGGCCCCCGGCCTGAAGCTGTCGGAATGGCCGGACAAGGCCGGCGAGCTGCTGCCGCTGCCGGACTTGCGGCTGGACATCGACACGCTGGATGACGACTCGCGCGCCGTGCGCATCGCCGCGCTGACGCCGCGTGGCGTGGGGCTGCTCGCATGACGCCGGCCCTGCCTTCTGCGTCCCGCCGCAGCGCCTTGCGCCGCATGGGCACGCTGGCGCTGCTGCTGGCGGGCCGCGACCTGGCTTTCGGCGCGGCGATCGTCGCGGTGCGCGTCTGGCCGGCATCGGACTACAGCCGCGTGACGATCGAGTCCGACCAGGCACTGGCGGCGCGACACTTCCTCACCGACAACCCGCCGCGCTTGGTGGTCGACATCGACCAGCTCGAACTCAGCCCGGCGCTGCGCGAACTGGTCGGCAAGGTGCAGGCCGACGACCCCTACATCGCCGGCGTGCGTGTCGGGCAATACCTGCCCCGCGTGGTGCGCCTGGTGGTCGACCTGAAGCAGGCGGTGGCGCCGCAGCAGTTCACGCTGGCGCCGGTGGCGGCCTACCGTCATCGCCTGGTGTTCGACCTGCACCCCGCGCAGGAGCGCGACCCGCTGCTCGCGCTGATCCTCGACCGCGAGCGCGCCGAGTCGCAAGCCGCCAAGAGCGTGCAGGACGCGCTGGGCGAGTTCATCGGCAGCATCGACAAACCCGGCGCCAAGCCGGGCGACAAGCCGGTGCAGCCGATTCACCCCCCGGCGCCGGCCGCCTCCGGACCGCTGATCGTCGAGCGCTCGACGATCCCCGCGCCCGGCGCCTCGGTGCCGCCGATGATGACGCCGGCACCCGAGCGCGTGCCCGAGCGCCCGCCGGTGATTCCGCCGGAAGAGCAGCGCCGCATCGACCGCCTGGTGATCGTCGCGATCGACCCCGGCCACGGCGGCGAAGACCCCGGCGCCATCGGCCCCAGCGGCCTGCGCGAGAAGGACGTGGTGCTGGCCGTGGCCCTGAAGCTGCGCGACCGCCTGAACAGCGTGCCCGGCATGCGCGCGATGCTGACCCGCGATGCCGATTTCTTCGTGCCGCTGCACGAGCGCGTTCGCAAGGCCCGCCGCGTGCAGGCCGACCTGTTCGTGTCGATCCATGCCGATGCCTTTTTCACGCCGGCGGCCAAGGGCGCCTCGGTGTTCGCGCTGTCGGAGACCGGCGCCACCAGTTCGGCCGCGCGCTGGATGGCGAACAAGGAAAACGCCGCCGACCTGGTGGGCGGCGCCAACACGATGGGCGTGAAGGACGCGCAGGTGCTGCGCGCAATGCTCGACATGAGCACCACCGCGCAGATCAAGGACAGCCTGAAGATCGGCCGCGAGGTGCTGGAGCGCATCGGCAAGGTCGGCGCGCTGCACAAGCGCCAGGTCGAACAGGCCGGTTTCGCAGTGCTGAAGGCGCCGGACATCCCGAGCATCCTGGTCGAGACGGCCTTCATCTCGAACCCCGAGGAAGAAGCGCGGCTGCGCGACGAGGGCTACCAAGACCGCCTGGTCGAGGCGCTGTTCACCGGCATCCGGCGCTACTTCGCGCGCAATCCACCCCTGGCGCGTCAGCGGGTTTTGTAGGTCAGCGCAGGCCCGCGGACTACTTCTCCAGCTCGATATGCGTCACGGTGAACGCGCCGTTCACGCGCTCAACGGCAAAGCGCAGCTTGTCGCCTTCCTTCAGCTTGTCCAGCATCGCCGGCTGCGCGACGCGGAAGACCATCGTCATCGCCGGCATGTCCAGGTTCTGGATCGGGCCATGGCGCAAGGTCAGCTTGCCGGCGTCCTTGTCGACCTTGCGCACTTCACCGCTGGCCAGGGGGGTGGCCGCGGCCGATGCCGCGGGTGCAGCGGGCTGGGCGGGGCTGCCGGCATGGGCAGCGACCGCCGCGGCGAGGCACGCCGCGCGAAGCATGGTCTTGATCCTCATTTGACAATCACCTTGCCGACCATGCCGGCTTCGAAATGCCCCGGGAGCAGGCAGGCGAACTGGTACTCGCCCGGCTGGGTGAACTGCCACACGATGTCGCCCCGCGCACCCGGCTTGACATGGGCCATGTGGGCTTCTTCGTGCTCCATCTCCGGGAACTTCTTCATCAGCGCCGCATGCGCCTGCAAGTCCTGGGTCGTGCCCAGCACCATTTCGTGCAGCAGCTTGCCCTGGTTGCGAATGACGAAGCGCACGGTCTGCCCACGCTTCACGGTGATGGTCTCGGGCGTGAAGCGCATCGTGTCCGCCGCCATCAGCGCGATCGTGCGCACCACCTTCTTCGGATCGCCTTCACGGCCGAAGGCCTTTTCCTCCACCTTCGTCGGGTCGTAGGTCCGCGCCGGTGCGGCATGGTCCTGGTCACCGTGTGCCAGGGCAGTGGCACAGGCCAGCAGCAGCGCGGTGGCCGCAACGGAGCGTCTGAAATCAGTGTTCATGAGGGGTCCTTTCAGCTTGTCGGAATCGGATCAGTGGTGGCCCTTGTGGCCGCCGGGCTTGCGCGCCGTGCCGGTGCCGGCATCGGCCTTCGGCGACGGGCTGCGCACCGGCGGCGCCGGTTCGCCGCTGAACTCGTAGGCGCCGGTGCCGGGCGGCTGCTTGAACCAGCCGGGATCGCGGTAGTCGCCAGGTTTCACGTCGTCGCGCACCTTCAGCACGCTGAACATGCCGCCCATGCCCACGGCACCGAAAGGCCCGGTGCCAGTCATCATCGGCAGCGTGTTGTCGGGCAGCGGCATCTCCATCTCGGCCATCTCGTGCATGCCCTTGTCGCCCATGTGCATGTAGTCCGGCACCAGCTTCGTGATCTTGTCGATCACGCCACGTGCATCGACGCCGATCATCGTCGGCACGTCGTGCCCCATCGCATTCATCGTGTGGTGTGACTTGTGGCAGTGGAAGGCCCAGTCGCCGGCCACCGCATCGAACTCGAAGGCCCGCATCTGACCCACCGCCACGTCGGTCGTCACTTCGGGCCAGCGCGCTGATTTCGGCACCCAGCCGCCGTCGGTGCCGGTCACTTCGAAGGTGTGGCCGTGCAGGTGCATCGGGTGGTTGGTCATCGTCAGGTTGCCGACGCGGATGCGCACCCGGTCGCCGGTGCGCGCCACCAGCGGGTCGATGCCGGGGTAGACGCGGCTGTTCCAGCTCCACAGGTTGAAGTCGAGCATGGTGTTGACCTGGGGCGTGGCCGAGCCGGGCTCGATGTCGTAGGCGGCGAGCAGGAAAGCGAAGTCGCGGTCGACCTTGTGCTGCCGCACATCCTTGGGGTGCACGATGAACAGGCCCATCATGCCCATCGCCATCTGCAGCATCTCGTCGGCATGCGGGTGGTACATGTGCGTGCCGGACTTGCTCAGCACGAACTCGTACACGTAGGTCTTGCCCGGCGCTATTGGCCCTTGCGTCAGCCCCGTGACGCCGTCCATGCCCGAGGGCAGCAGGATGCCGTGCCAGTGCACGCTGGTCGGCTCGGGCAGCCGGTTGGTGACGAAGATGCGCACGCGGTCGCCCTCCACCGCCTCGATCGTCGGCCCCGGGCTGCTGCCGTTGTAGCCCCACAGCCGGGCCTTCATGCCGGGCGCGAACTCACGCACCACCGGCTCGGCGACGAGGTGGAACTCCTTGACGCCCTGGTTCATGCGCCAGGGCAAGGACCAGCCGTTGAGCGTGACCACCGGGTTGAACGGCCGGCCGCTGGGCGGTGCTGCGGGCGGCTGCGTGGCCGGCGAGGCCTGGCTCGCGGCTTCGGGCAACGCGGCCAGCGCCCCCCGGCTGACGGCCGCGGCGCCGAGCGCGGTGGCGCCCGCGTTGCGAAGAAAGTTTCTGCGTGGGTTCATGGCCAGGGCTTTCAGTGCGCGGCGTCGCCGGCGGCGTCCAGCCGGCGCGAGGAAGAGGAAGGCGACAACGACAGTCCGCCGGCCGGCGAGCGTCCGGTCAAGGCGGTCTGCAGCTGGGTTTCGGCGATCCAGTGCTCACGCAGCGCCTCGATGGCACCGGTGACGCTGGCCACCTGCTCGCGCGCATCGGCCAGCAGTTCGAACACGCCGATCAGCATGCCGTTGTAGCGCAGCAGGTTTTCGTCGGCAATGCGCTGCTTCAAGGGCACGATCTGGTCGCGGTAGTGGCGCGCCAGCTGATAGGCCGTGAGGTAAGCGGCATGCGATTCGCGCACTTCGGACGCTGCGGTGATCGCCACGTCGGCGGCGCGCTGCACCGATTGCATGTACACCGCTTCGGCACGCGCCGAGCGGGCCTGGCCGAAGTCGAACAGCGGCAGCTCCAGCTCGATCTCGACGCCGCGCTGCCGCGCTTCACCGGTCTGGCGCTTGTCGGTCACACCGGCATGCAGGATGTTGACGAGCCGCGTGGCGCGCGTCAGCCCCAGCGCCTGCGCGGTGGCTTCGGTGTCGCGCTTGGCCATCAGCACGTCCAGCCGCTTGTGCATCGCCGTCTGCTCCGCGCCTTGCAGCGCCAGCGGCTCGGCCGGCAGGTCGGGCAAGCGTTCAGGCAACATGAAGCGCAGCTGCTCGCCCGACAGGCCCAGCAGGCGAACCAGCCGCTCACGTTCGGCCAGCACCTGGTGCTGCGCGCGGGCCAGTTGCACCGTGGCATCGGCATCGAAGGCCTGCTGGCGCATCTGCGCCAGCTTGTTGAAGTTGCCGGCCTGCAGCATGCGCCGGGCCAGTTCGCTGGTGGCTTCGGCAGCATGCTTGACCTGTGCGTGGTAGCGCAGCAGGTCCTGCGCCGCAACGGCGGAGAAAAACGCGCGCCGCACCTCGTTGGCCAGCCCCACGGCGTCGAAGGCGGCCTGCAGTTGCGCCTGCGCGAAGCGCTGCTGCGCCACCTGCCTGGCGGCGGGCAGCGTCAACAAGCCCAGCAGATTGACCATGATCGAGCGATCGATCTCGGTGACGCCGCCGCCGCTCAGGCGGCCGAAGCTGAAGCTCGGATTGGCCAGGCGGCCGGCGCGCACCAGGTCGGCTTCGGCAATGCCGAGCGCGAAGAACTGCGCCTGCAGGCCGCGGTTGTTCAGCAGCGCCACTTCCACCGCACGGTCAGCGCTGAGCGGCGCGGCCAGCAGCTCGGCCACGCGCGCCTGGGCGGTCTGGGTTTGTGCGGCGTCGCGCTGCCAGGCCACCGCCTGGCCGCTGCGTTCGCGTGTCATGTCGGCCACCGGGCCGAAGCCGCCATCCGGCGAGAACGAGGCGCAGCTGCCGAGCAGCAGCATCCCGGCGGTCGCCGAGGCTGTGAGGGTATTCTTCATGGATCCTAGCCATCTGATTCACCGGCCGGAGGCGAGCCCCCGCCGGCCATTCCCGTGCGTTGCACGCACGAGCGCTGGCAGGCCTGCGCGTGCAGGCCTCGCGGGGTCAGCGGCTTCGGGGTGGCCGCTCCTGGCCGTCCGAGATGAAACTCGGCGGCGGTGCGGACCAGGCTGGGAAAACTGCCGCGCACAGGCCCGGCGGCACTGCCATCACCGGCGGGCTGCCGAGTATCGGCGTGAGCGAGCAGAACGCCGCGCAGACGTTGCACTTGTCATGCGCCGCCAAGGCGGCCGCGTCCGCCTGAAAGCCAGCGCCGGCATGCGCCTGGTGGCCAGCGTCGGCATGCACCTGGTGGCCGGCATCAACATGCGCCTGCGCATGATGTCGGGCGTGCTCATGGCTGGACGCCGCCTGGCCCACGCTCGCCGGCGAGCACAGCATGGCCGCGGCCACCGCGCCCCGGAAGGGCAGCAGCAAGGCCAGCAGGATCAGCAGGATCGGGCGGATGTGTTTCACGACGGTCCAGATTAGCACGCTGACGATGCGGCTCAAGCGCCCTGGACCTGCGCCAGCGTGTCGAGGATCGGGCAGTCCGGCCGGTCGTCGCCATGACAGCAATGCACCAGGTGGCTCAGCGTCGACTTCATCGCCTGCAGCGCCTGCACCTTCTGCTCCAGTTCGTCGATGTGCGCCTGCGCCAGCGCCTTCACCTGGCGGCTGGAGCGGCGGCGGTCCTGCCACAGGCCCAGCAGTTCGCGGATCTGCTCGATCGAAAAACCCAGGTCGCGTGCATGACGGATGAAGCGCAGCGTGTTGAGCGCCTTGTCGCCGTACTGGCGGTAGCCGGCCTCCGTGCGCTGGGCTTCGGGAAACAGGCCCACGCTTTCATAGTGGCGGATCATCTTGGCCGACACGCCCGAGGCCTGGGCGGCCTGGCCGATGTTCATCACGTTCATCGTTCGCTCTCACCTGGGATGGACTGCCGCGCCGACGCACGCCAGCGCCGCAGCAGCAAGGCATTGCTGACGACGCTGACGCTGCTGAAGGCCATCGCCGCGCCGGCGATCACCGGGTTCAGCCAGCCCATCGCCGCCAGCGGAATGCCCAGCACGTTGTAGGCGAAGGCCCAGAACAGCCCCTGCCGGATCTTGGCCACGGTGCGGCGCGACACATCCAGCGCATCGGCCACCAGCCGCGGGTCGCCGCGCATCAGCGTGATGCCGGCGGTTTCCATCGCCACATCGGTGCCGGTGGCCATCGCGATGCCGACATCGGCCGCGGCCAGCGCCGGCGCATCGTTGATGCCGTCGCCGACCATCGCCACCACTTCGCCGGCAGCGCGCAGCGCCTGCACGGCGGCCGCCTTGTCGGCCGGCAGCACATCGGCGCGGACCTCGTCGATGCCCAGCTCCTGCGCCACCGCCTGTGCGGCGCCGTGGTTGTCGCCGGTCAGCATCACCGTCCTGACGCCCAATTGATGCAGGCGCTGCACCGCCGCGCGCGCCGAGGGCTTGATGCTGTCGCCGAAGGCCAGCAGGCCCAGCAGACGCGTCCTTTGTCCGTCAGCATCTCCGGGGTGGATCAACCACGAGATCGTGCGGCCCTGGCCCTGCAGCCGTTCGGCCGTCTCGGCCAGCGCCCCGGCCGCAACCGCCAATTCCTGCAGCAGCCGTGCGCTGCCCAGCACCAGCCGCTCGCCCTGCACGATGGCCTCCAGGCCACGGCCCGGCAGGGCCCGGGCCTCGTGCGCCTCGGGCACGGCCAGGCCTTCGGCCTGCACGGCCGCCATCACCGCCCGCGCCAGCGGATGGTCGCTGGCCTGCTGCAGCGCGGCGGCCTGGCTCAGCAGCGCGTCGCGCCTGGTGCCGTCGGCCGGCTCGGCGGCCACCAGCGACGGGCGCCCCAGCGTCAGCGTGCCGGTCTTGTCGAAGGCCACGACGGTCACCGCATGCGCCACTTCCAGCGCTTCGGCATCCTTGATCAGGATGCCCTGCCGCGCCGCGACACCGGTGCCGGCCATGATGGCCGTGGGTGTGGCCAGGCCCAGCGCGCAGGGGCAGGCGATGACCAGCACCGCCACCGCATTGACCAGCGCCTGCTCCCAGTCGCCGTTGGCCACCATCCAGCCCATGAAGGTGAGCAGCGCCACGCCCATGACCACCGGCACGAACACCGCGCTGACCCGGTCGACGATGCGCTGGATCGGCGCCTTGGCCGCCTGCGCCGATTCGACCATGCGGATGATGCGTGCCAGCGTGGTCTCGGCGCCGATGGCCAGCGTGCGCACGGTGAGTGCACCCTCGCCGTTGACCGAGCCGCCGGTGACCTTGTCGCCCACCGCCTTGGCCACCGGCAGGCTCTCGCCGGTGATCAGCGATTCATCGACATGGCTGCGGCCTTCGGTGATGTCGCCGTCCACCGGCACGCGTTCGCCGGGCCGCACCAGCACCAGGTCGCCGACCACCACCTGCGCCACCGGCAGTTCGAGCTCGGCCCCGTCGCGGCGCACCCTCGCGGTGGCCGGCCGCAGCGCGTTCAGCGCGCGGATCGCGTCCACCGTCTGCCGCTTGGCCCGGCCCTCCAGCCACTTGCCCAGCAGCACCAGCGTGATCACCGCCGCCGAAGCCTCGAAGTACAAGTGCGGCATGCCGTGCCCGGCGTGCCGCAGCAGCAGGTACACCGACAAGCCATAGGCCGCCGAGGTGCCGATGGCCACCAGCAGATCCATGTTGCCGCTGCCGGCGCGCAGCGCCTTCCAGCCGGCGATGTAGAAGCGGCCGCCCAGGATGAACTGCACCGGCGTGGCCAGCACCAGCTGCCACAGGCCGCCGAGCATCCAGTCCAGGCCGAACAGCTGCAGCAGCATCGGCGCCACCAGCGGCAGGGTCAGCAGCGCGCTGAGCACCACCGGCCACCAGGTCTGCGCTGGCCGGCCCTCGTTCACCGGCACCGCCGGCACATCGCTCGCGGTGTAGCCGGCGCGCTCGACGGCGGCCTTCAGCGCGGGCAGCGTCACGCTCGGCAGGCCCTGCACGGTGGCTTGCTCGGTGGCCAGGTTGACCGTGGCCTGCGAGACACCCGGCACCTTCTTCAGCGCCTTCTCCACCCGCATCACGCAGGAGGCACAGGTCATGCCGGAGATCTGCAGCGTGATCGCCTGGGGCTGGCCGAGTGCGGCGTGAGCGGCAAGGGCGGAGTTCATGTCGGTCCCGGTGGTGCTTGAAAGCGTCATGACGCGATGATCAAGCTTCCCATCATGGCAAGGTCAAGACCGAGCCCGAAAAGAAACCAACGATGGCGGGGTCTTCAGCGCGCTGAGGCCTATCGCTTGTGGCCTATCGGCTGTTGGCCGGCAGGCCAGCGCGCTGGGTGTAGCGTGCGCGCAGCGCACCGATCAGCACGATCAGCCCGGGCACCATGATCATGGCCCAGATGATGATGTTGAGGTTCTTCACCACCCACGGGATGTTGCCGAACAGGTAGCCCGCCGTGACGATGCTGACCACCCACAGCGTGCCGCCCGTCACGTCGTAGAACGTGAACTTGCGCCGTGTCATCTGCGCGACACCCGCGACAAACGGTGCGAAAGTGCGCACGAAAGGCATGAAGCGCGCCAACACAATCGTGATCCCGCCGTACCGCTCGTAGAACGCATGCGCCTGGTCAAAAGCCCGCTTGTTGAACCAGCGTGACTGTTCCCACCGGAACACCCGCGGCCCGATCTTGCGGCCGATGGCGTAGTTGGTCTGGTTGCCCAGCACCGCGGCGGCCACCAGCAGCGCCATCACCAGCGGATAGTTCATCAGCCCCACCCCGGCCAGCGCGCCGACCACGAACAGCAGCGAATCGCCAGGCAGGAAGGGCATCACCACCAGCCCGGTCTCGACGAAGATGATCAGAAACAGCAAGGCATAGACCCAGCCACCATAGTGCTCGACGAACACCCGCAGGTGCCGGTCGACGTGGAGGATGAAGTCGATGAGGTAAAGAACGGCGTCCATCGTGCCGATTATCAGGGGGCCATACCGGGTCGATACCGGGCTGATGCCGGGCCCCACGCAAGGAGACACATTCATGAACAAGCGCCGCCAGCTGCTGCTGGCTTCCCTGGCCGGCTCGGCCTCCTCGATCTTTGCGGCTGAATCGGGCGTTGGCGACAGCGAAATCCTGCTCGGCCAGAGCGCCGTGCTGAGCGGCCCGCTGGGGGTGTCGCTGCAGGGCTTCAACGCCGGCGCGAAGCTGGCCTTCGACGACACCAACGACAAGGGCGGCATCGCCGGCCGCAAGCTGCGGCTGATCTCGCTGGACGACGAACTGAAGCCCGAGCGTGCCGTCGCCAACTACAAGGCCTTGCTGGCCGAGCACAAGGTGTTCGCCTTCTTCGGCGGCGTGGGCTCGGGCCCCATTGCCGCGGCCGCGCCGATCCTGAAGGAAAGCAACGCGCCGCTGATCGGCAACTTCGCGCTGTCCGATGCGGTGCGCGACAAGGCCAAGGGCGCCGCCTACTTCGTGCGCGCCACCTATGGCCGCGAGGCCACCAAGCTGGTGAAGCACCTGGGCGCCATCGGCATCAGCCGCATCGCCGTGGCCCACCTGGACAACCCCGGCGGCCAGGAAGTGCTGGCGCTGGTGAAGGCCGCCGTGCTGGCCGAGGGCAAGGCCAAGGACCTGGCCGGTGCCGCCGCGGTGAAGAACGATGGCAGCAACGCGGTGGAGGCCGGCAAGGCACTGGCCGCGGCGAATGCCCAGGCCATCGTGATGTTCATCGCCGGACCGCCGGTAGCGCAGCTGATGGCGACGGTCGGTGAAGCCGGCGCATCGCCGTCGTTCTACGGCATGTCGGTGGTGGCCGGCGACCAGGTCGCCAAGGCCATGGGTGCCAAGCTGCGCGGACTGGCCACCTCGCAGGTGGTGCCCTACCCGTGGAGCGAATCGGACGCCACCGCGCTGGCCTTCCGCAAGCAGTGCGAGGCCGCCAAGGTGCCGGTGGCCTACCACGTCTACGAGGGCTACCTGAACGCGCTGGTGCTCACCGAAGGCCTGCGCCGCGCCGGGCGCAACCTGACGCGCGCCACGCTGCATGCGGCCATGCGCAGCTTGAAGGCGCGCATCGGCGGCGTCGACATCGACTACACCGGCGGCGACGCCACCGGCTCGCGTTTTGTCGAGCTGGTGCATGTGAGTTCCGAGGGCCGTTTCCGACGCTAGCCTGGCCATCGGGCCGGGGCCGGGATAATCCGGCCCCATGAGTTCCGCCCACCGCCCCATCCGCGAGCTGCCCGACGAGCTGGTCAGCCAGATCGCCGCCGGCGAAGTGGTCGAGCGCCCGGCCTCCGTGGTGCGCGAGCTGGTCGACAACGCGCTGGATGCCGGCGCCACGCAGGTCACCGTGCGCCTGTCGGCTGGCGGCGTGCGCAGCATCGTGGTCGAAGACGATGGCCAGGGCATCCCGCCCGAGCAACTGCCGCTGGCGCTGAAGCGCCACGCCACCAGCAAGATCGCCTCCTTGAGCGACCTGGAAGCCGTGGCGACCATGGGCTTCCGCGGCGAGGCGCTGGCCGCCATTGCCTCGGTGGCCGAACTGGCCATCGCCAGCCGCACCGCCGACGCCGTCCATGCCAGCCGCATCGACGCCCGCAGCGGCGAATTGCAGGCCGCCGCCCGCGCCCAGGGCACCAGCGTCGAAGTTCGGGAGCTGTTCTTCGCCACGCCGGCGCGCCGCAAGTTCCTGAAGACCGATGCCACCGAACTGGCGCATTGCCTGGATGCCGTGCGCCGCCATGCGCTGGTGCGGCCGGAGGTCGGCTTCACCGTCTGGCATGAAGGCAAGCTGATCGAGCAGTGGCGCGGCGCCACGCCCGAGCAACGCATTGCCGATGTGCTGGGCGACGAGTTCATCGTGCAGAGCCGGCCGGTCGAAGGCCGCGGCGGCGCCGTGCGCATCAGCGGCCGCGTCGGCCTGCCCGATGCCGCGCGAGCGCGCGCCGACCAGCAGTACGCCTATGTCAACGGCCGCTACGTGCGCGACCGGCTGATCGGCCATGGCGCGCGCAGTGCGTATGAAGACGTGCTGCACGGCAACCGCCAGCCCAGCTACGTGTTGTTCATCGATATCGAGCCGCAGCGCGTCGATGTCAACGTGCACCCGACCAAGATCGAGGTGCGCTTCCGCGACAGCCGCGAGGTGCACCAGGCCGTGCGCCATGCGGTGGAAGCGGCGCTGGCGCAGTCGAGGGCGCCGGTGCTGGCTGAGGCCGGGGCCGTGGCGGGTCTGCCGGAACCGCCTAACGCATTTTTGCCACGGCCATCATTCTCCGCGCCGGCATGGCAACCCAGCGTGGCCGGCGCGCAAAGCTCGCTGGGCCTGCAGGACCTGGCGGTGCTGTATGCGCAGGAGCCTGCACCGCGCTGGAATGCAGGCCCTGCCAATGGCACCGCCTTCGTGGCGCCTGCAGCGCCCGCGCCGGCCACCGAAGCCGATGGCTGGTCCATGCCAGCCTCCGAGGCCGGTGGCCTGTCCACACCGGCCTCCGCGCCCGGTACGTGGCCGCTGGGCCGTGCGCTGGCCCAGCTCGGCGGCGCCTACGTCCTGGCCGAGAACCAGCAAGGCCTGGTGATCGTCGACATGCACGCGGCCCACGAGCGCATCGTCTACGAGCGTCTGAAGGCCGCGCAGGGCGAGGCCACGATGGCCGCGCAGCCGCTGCTGATCCCGGCCACCTTTGCCGCCACGCCGGCCGAAGTGGCCACCGCCGAAGCGCAGGCCGAGGCCTTGTCGGCGCTGGGCCTGGATGTCGCGCCGCTGTCGCCCGGCGTGCTGGCGGTGCGCTCACGCCCGGCCGCGCTGCCCGATGCCGACCCGGTGGCGCTGGCCCGCGCGGTGCTGGCCGAGCTGGCCGAGGTCGAGGCCTCACGCGTCGTGCAGCGCGCCCGCGACGAACTGTTGGCCACCATGGCCTGCCACGGTGCCGTGCGCGCCAACCGGATGCTGACGATCACCGAGATGAATGCGTTGCTGCGCGACATGGAACGCACCGAGCGCGCCGACCAGTGCAACCACGGCCGCCCCACCTGGCGACAAGTCACGCTGAAAGAACTGGACACGCTGTTCCTGCGTGGAAGATGACATGAACTCCCCAGAAAAACCTAGCGCCGATGGTGTGCGTCTATCGAAAGTGTTGGCCGAACGTGGCCTGGCCTCCCGCCGCGAGGCCGACGAATGGATAGAAGCCGGCTGGGTGCGCGTCAACGGCGTGCCGGCGGTGCTGGGCCAGCGCGTGCTGCCGGACGTCAGGATCGACATCGACCCGCTGGCCCACAAGCAGCAGGCGCAACGGGTCACCGTGCTGCTGCACAAGCCCATGGGCTATGTCTCCGGCCAGGCCGAAGACGGCTACGAACCGGCCAGCGTGCTGTTCACCGCCGCCAACCGCTGGAAGGAAGACAACGCGCCGACCCAGTTCCACCCGGGCCACCAGCGCGGCCTGGCCCCTGCCGGCCGGCTGGACATCGATTCCACCGGCCTGCTGGTGCTGACGCAGGATGGCCGCATCGCGAAGATCCTGATCGGCGAGGACAGCCGCGTCGAGAAGGAATACCTGGTGCGCGTGCAGCCGATGAACCCGGCCACCGTGGAGCCCGGCCAGCCGATGCTGCCGCCGCAGCAGATGGCGCTGCTGCAGCAAGGCCTGGCGCTGGACGGCAAGCCGCTGCGCCCGGCGCGGGTGAGCTGGGCCAACGAGGACCAGCTGCGCTTCGTGCTGCGTGAAGGCCGCAAGCGCCAGATCCGCCGCATGTGTGAACTGGTCGGCCTGAAGGTGACCGGGCTCAAGCGTGTGCGCATCGGCAGCGTGGTGCTGGGCAAGCTGCCGGCCGGCCAATGGCGTTATCTGCGACCCGAAGAACGCTTCTGATGCCGGCGACTGCTTCGGCGCCGCGGCCGTCCCCGCTGCTGGCCGCGTTTGTCCTGGCGCTGCTGCTGGGCATGCAACCGGTGTCCACCGACCTGATGCTGCCCGCCCTGCCCTTGCTGGCCGCCGACCTGAACGCAGGCATGGCCCCGGCGCAGCTGACGATGTCGGCGCTGATCCTGGCCTTCGGCATCGCGCAGCTGGTGTGGGGCCCGCTGGCCGACCGCTTCGGCCGCCGGCCCATCCTGCTGAGCGGCCTGGCGTTGTATGGGCTGGCCAGTGTCGGTGCGGCGCTGGCGGGTGACGTGATGCAGGTGGTCGGCTGGCGCATCGTGCAGGGCGCCGCCTTGTCGGTGCCGGTGGTCTGCGCGCGGGCGATGGTGCGCGACCTGTACGAGCCGCATGAAGGCGCGCTGGTGATGGCCAAGGCGCTGTCCGGCCTGGGGCTGATCGCCATCGGCTCGCCACTGCTCGGCGGTGTGCTCGCCGCGGCCTTCGGTTGGCGCGCGGTGCTGGCGGCGATGGCGCTGGCCGGGGCGCTGATGGGTGGCTTCCTGTTCCTGCGCTGGCCCGAGACGATCCGCCAGCGCCGGCCCGATGCCACGCGGCTGAAACCGCTGCTGGCGCAGACCGCGCAGGTGCTGCGGCACCCGGGCTTTCGCGCCTGGGCGCTGCTGGTCACCTGCACCTATGGCGGGCTGTTCGTGTTCCTGGCCGGCGCGGGCTTCGTGCTGATCCGCGTGCTGGGCCTGACGCCGCTGCATGCTGGTGCGGTGATGAGCACCACCTCGATCGCCTACATCGCCGGCACCTTCGTCTGCCGGCACTGGCTGCCGCGCCATGGCCTTGCCGGCACGGCAGTGCGCGGCGCCGGCTTCACGCTGGTGGCCTGCGTGCTGATGTCGGCACTGGCCATCACCGACGCCCGATCGGTCTGGGCGGTGATGTTGCCGACCTGGGTGTACTCACTCGGCCATGGCGTGCACCAGCCCTGTGGCCAGGCCGGTGCAGTGGGCCCCTTCCCGCATGCGGCGGGCCAGGCCTCGGCGCTCGCCGGGTTCGTGCTGGCTGTCGGTGCATTCGCTGTCGGGCTGTGGCTGGGCCATGCCCTGGACGGCACGGTGCGGCCGCTGGCCAGCGGCATGGCGGTGGCCGCCGCGCTGACCGTGCTGGTGGCCTGGACGCTGGTGCGGCGCGACGGCGAACCGGTGCGCAAGCCATCGTTGAAGCCGGCGTGAGGGTGGCGTGATGCAGGCCCTCGGCATCGCCGGCCCCACCGCCTCGGGCAAGAGCGCACTGGCGCTGGCCATCGCAGCCAGCTTGGCACCGCGCTGGCCGGTGGAGATCATCAGCGTCGATTCAGCGCAGGTCTACCGCGGCATGGACATCGGCACCGCCAAGCCCGATGCCGGCGAGCGTGCCGCATGGCCGCATCATTTGATCGATATCCTCGAACCGACCGAAACCTATTCGGCCGCTCAGTTCGCCGCCGATGCACGCCGGCTGATCGGCGAGATCAACGCGCGCGGCCGCCTGGCGCTGCTGGTCGGTGGCACGATGCTGTACTTCAAGGCGCTGATCGATGGCCTGGATGCGATGCCGCCGGCCGACGCTGCGGTGCGTGCGGCGATCGATGCCCGGGCCGCCGCCGCCGGCTGGCCCGCGCTGCATGCCGAGCTGAAGCAGGTGGACCCCGTCACCGCGGCGCGGCTGGCGCCCAACGATGCGCAGCGCGTCCAGCGCGCGCTGGAGGTCTGGCAGCTCAGCGGCGAGCCGCTGTCCAGCCACCATGGTCGCTCGCGCTCGCCCGGGCTCGCGCTGCCGCTGCTGTCGCTGGAGCCGGCCTCGCGTGCCTGGCTGCACCAGCGCATCGCCCAGCGCTTCGATGCGATGCTCGCCGCCGGACTCGTCGACGAAGTGCGCGGCCTGCGTGCGCGGGGCGACCTGCAACCGGACTTGCCGTCCATGCGCTGCGTGGGTTATCGCCAGGCCTGGACTGCGCTGGACGCCAACGACCTCAGCGGGCTGCGCGAACAAGGCCTGGCCGCGACACGCCAGTTGGCCAAGCGCCAGCTGACCTGGCTGCGATCGATGCCGCGGCAGGCCCTAACCTGCGAAGCACCGGACCTGCAGGCACAGGCCCTGGAATGGATCGCAAGGCAGCTGTCGGCACCGGGCTGACACGCCCTTCATCCCCCCGCAAGCACGGGGGTGGCGGGCCAAAGCGGCCGAATCCGGCTCCGAAACGTGAAATCTGCATCCCCGCAAGCGCGGGACGCGCGCAGCCCTGCACGCCCGCTGCATGCCGACTTTCGCTATCCTCGACCGCACTCACCGTTACCACAACGCCAAGTTGGGAAAAACACCATGAAGCTTTCGTACATCGGCGCAGCCTTGCTCGCGCTGGCTGCAGCAAGCGGCGCCAGTGCCACGCCGGTGGTCAGCGGCCTCGGCGCCGGCCAGTCGTTCCAGCAATACAGCGGCACGGCCCCGGTCGGCAACGGCCACGTCAACACCGACAACGTGCTGTGGTTCGTCGACGAGCTTGCCGTCAACAGCCTGAAGTCCTGGTTCATCTTCTTCGATCCGAGCAGCAGCCAGGCCATCAGCGCGACGCTGGTCTTCGACAGCCCGATCGTCGATGTCATCATCGACCGCGCCGGCCTCTTCCAATCGCACGGTGTCTACGGCGTGGACATCGATCAGGATGGCAACTTCAACGACTACCAGCATGCGGCCCGCACCGGCCTGGAAGGCGTGCAGGATGGGGTGGTCTGGACCCCCGGCAGCCAGACCTTGCAGCTGCGCTGGACCGCCGAGAACCCCGGCGACCACATCCGCGTGCTGACCGGAGCGAGCTCCTTGACCGCGCTCAACGTGCCGGAACCCGCGAGCTGGGGCCTGGCCGGCGTGGCACTGGCTGCGCTGGTGGGCGCGCGGCTGCGCCGCCGCAAGTCCTGAACCCGGCCGCCTGGGGGCGGCTGGCCTTTGCCAAACAAGCCGCCTGCGGGCGGCTCGTCATTGCCAAACAAGCCGCCTGCGGGCGGCTTGCGTGCTTCCGCGCTGGGGCATCATCGGCCCATGCTGCGCATCGAGGCCCTGAGCAAGTCCTATGACCGCACGCCGGTGTTCCACGATGTCTCTCTGGTGCTGGCGCCGGGCGAATTCGTCGCGATGCTCGGTGAATCGGGGGTCGGCAAGTCGACGCTGCTGAACTGCATCGCCGGGCTGGACGAGGCCGACAGCGGCAGCGTGCAGCTCGACGGCCAGCGCGTGCTGTCGCTCAGCGAGCCCGAGCGGGCGCGGCTTCGGCGCGAAAAACTCGGCTTCGTGTTCCAGGCCTTCCATCTGCTGCCGCAGCTGACGGTGGCGCAGAACATCGAGCTGCCGCTGCGTTTGCTGGGTAAGCCGGATGCACAACGCACGAACGAGCTGCTGGCCGCCGTCGGCCTCGCCGGCCTGGGCGCGCGCAGCCCGGCGCAGCTGTCGGGCGGGCAGCTGCAACGCGTCGCGCTGGCCCGCGCGCTGGTGCACCGGCCCAGGCTGATCCTGGCCGACGAACCCACCGGCAACCTCGACCCGGCCACCGCCGAGCGCATGCTCGACCTGCTGCAGGCCCAGGTGAAAGCCGAGGGCGCGGCCTGCCTGCTGGTGACGCATTCGGCCGCGGCGGCCGCGCGCGCCGATCGGCGTGTGCAGCTCACCGCTGGCGGCATCGTCGGCTGAAACCACAGCATGTGGCGCCACCTGCTGCCGCTGACGCTGGCCGAATGGCGGCACCACCCCTGGCGCCATGCGGTGGCGCTGCTGGCGGTGGCGCTCGGCGTGGCGCTGGCCAGCTCGGTGCAGCTGATCAACCATTCGGCGCTGGCCGAGTTCTCGCAGGCCGTGCGCGCGGCCAACGGCGAGCCCGATGTGACGCTGGCTGCCACGCAGCGCGAAGGCTTCGACGATGCGCTGTTCGCCACGCTGGCGCGCGATGAACAGGTCGCCGTCGCCAGCCCGGTGCTGGAGATCGACAGCCACGCACGGCGCGGCGACGCCGAACCGCGCGTGGCGCTGCGCATCACTGGCATCGATGCACTGCGCGTCGCGGCGATCGCGCCGGCGCTGCTGCCGCAATCGCCACCCGGCAGCGGGCCGACCGCGCTGATCGAGCCCGACAGCGTCTGGCTCAACCCGGCCGCGCAGGCGCGCCTGCAGGTCGAGCCGGGCCAGACGCTATGGCTGCAATCGGCCCAGGGCTGGCAGGCGCTGCGCGTGGCCGGGCGCGTGGCCACCGGTGGCGCGCCGCTGGCGGTGCTGGACATCGCCAGCGCGCAGGCCCACTTCGGCCGCGCCGGCCGGCTGTCGCGCATCGATGTGCGGCTGGTCACCGGCGTCGACCGCGAGGCCTGGCTGCGCCGGTTGGTGCTATCTCCTGATGTACGCGTCAGCCAGGCCGATGAAGCGGCGCAGCGCATCTCCAACCTGTCGCTGGCCTACCGCGTGAACCTGGGCGTGCTGGCGCTGGTGGCGCTGCTGGTCGGCGGCTTCTTGGTGTATTCGGTGCTGGCGCTGTCGGTGGCGCAGCGCACGCCGGCCTTTGCGCTGCTGGGCGTGCTGGGCCTGCCGGCGCGCGAGCGGCGCGCGCTGGTGCTGGTGGAGACCGCCGTGCTCGGCCTCGTCGGCAGCGCGCTCGGGCTGGTGCTCGGCGCGGCCATGGCCTGGGCCGCGCTGCGGGTGCTGGGCGGTGACCTGGGCGGCGGCTACTTCCCCGGCGTGGCGCCGGTGCTGCGCTGGCCCTGGGGCCTGCTGGCGGCTTGCGGGCTGCTGGGCATGTTCGCGGCGGTCGCCGGGGCCTGGTGGCCGGCTCGTGCCGCCGAGCGGCTGGCCCCGGCGCTGGCGCTGAAGGGCCTGGGCAGCGGCAGCAGTGCATCGCCGCCGGCCTGGCCCGGCCTGGCGGCGCTGGCCGGCGGCGGCTTGCTGGCACTGCTGCCGCCGATCGGCGGCCTGCCGCTGGCCGCCTATGGTGCGGTGGCGCTGCTGCTGGCCGGCGGCGTCGCGCTGGTGCCGGCGGCTGTGCAGGCGCTGCTGCAAACCGCCGGCACGCCCCGCGGTGCGCTGCCGCTGCTGGCCTTGCGCCGCGCCCACCATGCGCGGCAGACCGCCAGTGCCACGGTGGCCGGCGTCGTCGCCAGCCTGGCGCTGTCGGTCGCGCTGACGGTGATGGTGGCGAGCTTCCGCGACGCCGTGGCCTCCTGGCTGGACAGCGTGCTGCCCGCCGACCTCTATGTGCGCAGCAGCCTCAGCAGCGGGGCCAGCGACCAGGCCGTGCTGCCGCAGGGTTTTGCCGCGTCGGCTGCCGCGCTGCCCGGCATCGCGCGAGTGCAGGCCACGCGGCAGCGGCCGCTGCAGTTCGATGCCCGGCAGCCTGCGGTGGCGCTGGTGGCCCGGCCCTTGTCCGACCCCGCCGCGATGCTGCCCCTGCTGGGCCCGCTGCTGCCGGCAAGGCCCGGTGAGTTGTCGGTCTACATCAGTGAGCCGGCGGCCGCGCTGTACCACTGGAAGCCAGGGGACATGATCGAGCTGCCCTTGCTTCCCAACTCACAAAAAGCACGCGTGCGCGGCATCTGGCGTGACTACGCCCGCCAGTTCGGCAGCATCGCGATCGACGCTGCCGACTACCAGCGCCTGAGCGGCGACACCGCGCAGAACGACCTGGCGCTGTGGCTGGCGCCAGGCGCTGCGCCGGCCGACGTGGCGACGGCACTGAAGCAGCTGGCCGGCGATGCCACGCCGATCGAGACCATCGGCACCAGCGAACTGCGCCGCCTGTCGCTGGCGATCTTCGACCGCAGCTTCGCGGTCACGCGCTACCTGCAGGCCGTGGCCATCACGGTGGGGCTGATCGGCGTGGCGGCCAGCCTGTCGGCGCAAGTGCTGTCGCGGCGCAAGGAGTTCGGCCTGCTGGCCCACCTGGGGCTGACGCGCCGACAGGTGATGGGCCTGGTCACGCTGGAAACGCTGGCCTGGCTGGGCGCCGGCTGCGCCGTGGGCCTGGCGCTGGGGCTGGCGATCGCGGCGGTGCTGGTGTTCGTGGTCAACCCGCAGAGCTTTCACTGGACCATGCCGCTGCAGTTGCCGGGCTGGCCGCTGGCGCTGCTCACGCTGGCTGTGCTCGTGGCGGGTGCCGCCACCGCGGCCTTCAGCGCGCGGCAGGCAGCCTCGCGCCATGCGGTGCTGGCGGTGAAGGAGGACTGGTGAGCCCGCGCCGTCGGGCGCTGCTGGCCGCACTGAGCGGGCCACTGAGCGGGCCGCTGACCGGGCCGCTCGGGCTGACGATGCCGGCGCGTGCGCAGATGCCATCGGCCCCGGCCGCTTCGCGCGGCACGCCGCCCATGGCCGACGAGGACAGCATCCGCCCCGAGCGCCACCTGCAGTTCCCGCGCGACCACGGCGCCCATTCCGGCGCGCGCATCGAATGGTGGTACGCCACCGGCTGGCTGCAGCCGCCGGGCCAGGCGGCGCCGATCGGCTGGCAGCTGACCTTCTTCCGCAGCCGCACGGGGCTGGCGGCCACGCTGCCCGGCCGCTTCGCGCCGCGCCAGCTGCTGTTCGCGCATGCCGCCATCAGCGACATCGCCGCCGGCCGCCACAGCCATGCGCAGCGCCTGTCGCGCTGGTCCGGCGACGAGCGATGGCCCGAAGCCCATGCGCAGCGCGCCGACACCGGCGTGGTGCTGGGCCCCTGGCAGCTGCGGCGCGACGCCGCCAGCGGCCGCTACCAGGCCCGGCTGCCGGCGCCCGAGGCCGGCTTTGCGCTGGACCTGGCGCTGCAGCCCACGCAGCCCGTGCTGCTGCAAGGCCAGGCCGGTTTCTCGCGCAAGGGGCCGCTGCCGGCGCAGGCCAGCCACTACTACTCGCTGCCGCATCTGGCGGTGACGGCGCAGCTGCTGCGCGGCAGCCGCCGCCAAACACTCACCGGCAGCGGCTGGCTGGACCATGAGTGGAGCGACGAACTGATGCCGGCCGACGCGGCAGGCTGGGACTGGATCGGCATCAACCTGCACGACGGCGGCGCCTTGACCGCCTTTGTGCTGCGCCGCCGCGATGGGAGCGTGGTCTGGGCCGGCGGCAGCCACCGGCCGGCCGGCGGCGCGGTGCGCGCCTTCCCTGCCGGCGAGGTGAGTTTCACGCCGCAGCGCGAATGGACCAGCCCGAAGTCCGGCGCGCGCTATCCCGTGAAGTGGGCCATCGTCACGCCGGTGGGCGCGTTCCAGCTGGAGGCCTTGCTCGACAACCAGGAACTGGACAGCAGCGCCAGCACCGGCGCGGTGTACTGGGAAGGCCTGGCCGCGCTGCAGGACAGCGGCGGTCGGCGCGTCGGCCTGGGTTACCTGGAGATGACCGGCCGCGTGGCGCCGCTGCGGCTGGGGTGACAGTGAGGCACAGGCTGCCCGCAGGGACAGCCTGTGTCCGACTCAGGCTTTTCCGGCTGCGCGGTGCCCGCCGACCGACGAGCCCGCCGCCGGCGCGCGCCGCGGCTGCACCGGCGCCGCGCGCACGCAGTTGCGGCCAGCCGCCTTGGCCTCGCGCAAGGCCGTGCCGGCATCGGCAATCACTGCATCGAGCGCGGCATGGTCCGGGCCGATCGAGGCCACGCCGATGCTGACGGTGGCGCCCACCGGCTGGCCGTTCCAGTTCAGGCGGAAACTGGCCACGCGCTCGCGCACACGTTCGGCCACGTCCAGCGCGCCGATCGGGTCGGTGTGCGGCAGGTAGACCACCAGCACGCCGCCGCCGAAGCGCGCCATCAGGTCGTACTGGCGCAAGGTGGCCGACGCCTGGCGGGTGATTTCGACCAGCACCGCGTCGCCGCAGGCCTGGCCATGTTTGTCGTTCAGTTCGCGGAACTGGTCGGCATCGACCATCAGCAGCGCGGCGTCTTCACCGTGGCGGCGGATGCGGGCCCATTCCCGATCTGCCGCGGCAACGAAGTGGCGCTGCGTGAAGGCGCCGGTGAGCTGGTCTCGGGTGGCGGCCACATCGGTGGCCGTTGCCGCCGGCGCGGCCTCTCGCGGCAGCAGCCGCCAGGCCAGCCAGGCGGTCAGCGGGGTCACCGCTGCGGCCACGGCCGCACCGGCAAGTGCACCGGCGCCGCGCAGGCCGCCGCCCATCACCAGCGACACGCCTTCACCGATCGCCGCGCCCAGCAGCACGGGCAGCGGCAGCAGCCCGGCCAGCCGCCAGGCCGGGCCGAGGCGCCGCCCTGCACTGACCGGCATGGCGGTGTCGACTGGGGCACCGACAACAGCACCGGAGGCGGCGCCGGATTGAACAGAATCGGCGGGGCGAGGGTCGGTCTTCATGGCCTGTTCATTCGACCACAAACCGCCCCGGCTTGAGCGTGAAAATCGCATCGGCCCGTCACATGGCCGTGGACCCGCCAGGCGACGTCTTGCCCGGCACCGCGACTCAGTGGGCCGCTCCCGCGTCGGCCAGCGCACCACCCCCGGCTTGCGGGGGCCGGCGCAGCGGCCACAACAGAGCGAGCAGGCCCAGGAAGATCAGCGAAGAGGCCAGGAAGATATCGTCTGCCGCGCGGGTGAAGGCCTGCTGGTCGATGAGGTGATTGACCTGCATCAGGATCTGCTCCGGCGTCAGACCGGCCTGCGCCAGCTGCGCGCTGACGGCCGCCATCGGCGAACTGCCGATGCCCAGCTGTTCGACCAGGTGCGCGTGGTGCAGTGCAGCACGGTCCTCCCACAACGTGGTGACGATCGAGGTCCCCATCGCGCCCGCGGTGATGCGCACGAAGTTCGACAGCCCCGAGGCCGAGGCCATGCGCTCGGGCGGGATGCCGGCCAGGGTCAGCGTGGTCAGCGGGATGAAGAAGAACGCCATCGCCGCGCCCTGCAGCAGCGTGGGCAGCAGGATGTGCCAGAGGTCGGTCTGCGTCGTGAAGCCGGCGCGCAGCCACAGCACCAGCGCAAAGACGACAAACGCGCCGCCGGCCATCCAGCGCGGGTCCCATACATTCACCTTGCGGCCGACCAGCGGCGTCAGCAGGATGGCCAGCAGGCCTACTGGCGCCAGCGCCATGCCGGCGGCCGTGGCGGTGTAACCCATGTGCTGCTGCAGCCACAGCGGCAGCAGCACCACGTTGCCGAAGAACAGCCCGTAGGCCACCGACATGGCCAGCGCACCGAAGGCGAAATTGCGCCCCCCGAACAGCCGCAGGTCGATCACCGGGTGCGCATCGGTCAGCTCCCAGATCACCAGCACCGTGAGCCCGATGCCGGCCACCAGCGCCAGCACGACGATCTGCGTCGACGCGAACCAGTCCAGCTCCTTGCCCTTGTCCAGCATCAGCTGCAGTGCGCCGACGCCCAGCACCAGCAGGGCCAGGCCGATGCGGTCGATCGGGAGCTTGCGCTTGGCCGTCTCACGCTTGGCGTAGACGCCCCAGGTCGCCAGCGCCGCCAGCAGGCCCACCGGCACGTTGATGTAGAAAATCCACGGCCAGCTGATGTTGTCGGTGATCCAGCCGCCGAGCAGCGGCCCGGCCACCGGCGCGACGAGTGTCGTCACGCCCCACAGCGCCAGCGCCGTGCCGGCTTTCTCCTTCGGGTAGCTCGACAGCAGCAGCGTCTGCGACAGCGGGATCATCGGCCCGGCGACCAGGCCCTGCAGCACGCGGAAGGCCACCAGCCATTCCAGCGACGGCGCAAAGCCGCACAGCCAGGAGGTGATGACGAACAGGATCACGCTGGTGGTGAACAGCTTCACCGCGCCGAAGCGCTGCGTCAGCCAGCCGGTCAGCGGCACCGAGATCGCGTTGGCCACGCCGAAACTGGTGATGACCCAGGTGCCCTGCGCCGGGCTGACGCCCAGGTCGCCGGCGATGGCCGGGATCGACACGTTGGCGATCGACGAGTCGAGCACGTTCATGAACGTGGCCAGCGACAGCGCCACGGTGCCCAGCACCAGCTGCGCGCCGGTCAGCGGCGGCGGTGGTGCCGGCACGGCCGGAACAGCGGCGGACATCAGCTTCTCGCGCGCAGCCGGCCGCCGAGGTTGGCTTTCACGATGCGCGCCACTTCGGCATCGGCCTCACGGGCCAGCGCATCGAAAACCGTCGTCTGCGCCACCGGTTGCGTGCGCGCCGTTGCCGTCAAGGGTGGCCCCTTCGCATCGCTGACATCGACCGTCACGTCCATCGACAGGCCCACCCGCAACGGATGCGCGGCCAGCTCCTTCGGGTCGAGCTGGATGCGCACCGGCACGCGCTGCACGATCTTGATCCAGTTGCCGGTGGCGTTCTGCGCCGGCAGCAGCGCAAAGGCCGCGCCGGTGCCGGCGCCGAGGCCGGCGACGCGGCCGTGGTACTCGACCTTGCGGCCATAGACATCGGCCACCAGCTTCGCGGACTGGCCGATGTGCATGCGCTGCAGCTGGCCTTCCTTGAAGTTGGCATCGACCCACAGCTTGTCCAGCGCCACCACCGTCATCAGCGGCGCGCCGGCGGCCACGCGCTGGCCGATCTGCACGCTGCGCCGCGCCACCACACCGTCCAGCGGCGCCAGCAGGTCGGCGCGCTTGAGCGCCAGGTAGGCTTCACGCACCTGGCTGGCCGCGCGCTGCACGCTGGGGTGCTGGTCGACCGGCGTGCCCTCGGTCATCGACTGGTTCGAACTCAGCTGCTCTTGCGCCGCGACAACGGACGATTGCGCCGCCACCACCGCGCTGCGCGAAGCCGACAGCTGCGCCGTGGCATGCGAGAACTCTTCCTGGCCGACGGCGCCGCTGGCCACCAGCGGCTTGCGCCGCGCCACGTCGTCCTGCGCGCGGGCCAGGTCGGCCTGGGCGCGGGCCACCTCGGCCTCACGCAGCGAAATCTGGGCCTTCAGCGTCGAGTTGTTGGCGTACAGCGTGCGCACTTCGCGCACCGTCTGGCCGAGCTGGGCCTGGGCCTGGTCGAGCGCCAGCTGGGCATCGGCCGGGTCCAGCCTCACCAGCGGCTGGCCGGCCTTCACGACATCGGTGTCGTCGACGTTGATCGAGACCACCGTGCCGGCCACCTGCGGCGTGATCTGCACCACGTTGCCCTGCACGTAGGCGTTGTCGGTGGATTCGACGCGACTGAGCGCCAGCATGTGCCAGACGCCCCAGGCCAGACCACCAACGGCGAGCACGCCGCCAACGATCAGCAGCGCCTTGCGCCGCGTAGCGGGTGCGGGTACCGGTGCGGGTACCGGTGCGGCCGCCGGAGATTGAGCTGCGGAATTCATTCTGATTTTCCTTCGTTCGGTTCTGCCCAGCCGCCGCCCAGCGAGCGCATCAGCGCGATGCGGCTGTCCAGCGCGCGGGCCTTCAGGTCCACGCCGAGCCGGCGTTGCGCCAGCACGCTGCTTTCGGCGCTGAGCACGGTGAGAAAAGTGCCGAGGCCGGCACGGTAGCGCTGCTGCGCAAAGTCGTAGGCGCTCTCGGCAGCGGCCTGGGCCTGGGCCTGCTGCGCCTGCTGGCGGTCCAGCGATTGCAACGAGGCGCCGGCATCGGCCACTTCGCGCAGCGCATCGAGCAAGGCGCCGTTGTAGCTGGCGATCGCCGCATCGAGATCGGCGCCGCGGCCCCGCAGCTGCGCGCGCAGACGGCCGCCGTCGAAGATCGGCAGGCGCAGCGCGGGGCCGACGCCGAGGTTGCGGCTGCCCAGGTCCAGCAGCCGGTCCAGGCCCAGCGAGGACAGGCCGACGAAGCCGACCAGGTTGATGTCCGGGTAGAACTGCGTGCGGGCCAGCGCCACGTCCTGCGTCGCGGCCTCGACACGCCAGCGGGCCGCCACCACATCCGGCCGGCGGCCGAGCAGGTCGGCGCCCAGGCGTTCGGGTAAAGGGCCGGCCTGCAGCGGCTGCAGGCTGGGCTTCAGCGTCGCCAGTACACCAGGCGCCTGGCCGCTGAGCGTCGCGAGCTGGTGCCGCGTCAGCGTGATCTGTTCGTCCAGCGCTTCGATCTGCTGACGCGCCTCGGGCACCGCGCTCTCGGCCTGGCGCAATTCCACCTGGGTGTCGAAGCCGGCCTGCACACGCTGGCGCGTCAGCGCCAGCATGGCCTCACGCTGCGCAAGGGTGCGTTCAGCCACCTCGCGCTGGCCGAACAGGCGCGACAGGCCGACATAGGCCTGCGCCACGCGGCCGGCCAGCAGCACGCGGGCGGCAGCCAAGTCAGCCTGCGCGGCGCGCTGCTGGCCCAGTGCAGCCTGCAGCGCCGCGGCATGGCGTCCGAAGAAATCCAACTCCACCGAACCGTTGGCCTGCAGCGTAGCGCTGGTGCGCTGGCTGCCGGCAATCGGCGGCGGGTAGAGGCCGTTCTCGGAATAACGCTGCCGCGTCACGTCCAGGCCCAGGCCAAGCTGCGGGCCCTGCGCCGCTCTCAGGCCCTGCAGCCCGGCGTCGGCTCGGGACAGGCGCGCCGCCGCCACCTGCAGGCTGGGCTGCTCCTTCAGCGCCTGCTCGACCAGGGCATCGAGCTTCGCATCGCCAAGGCTGTGCCACCAGTCGGCAGCCACCGTGGGCGTCACCGCGTCGGCGGCCAGGCCCAGCGATGCCGGGCTGGATGGCTTCAATGCCTCCCGCGCCGGCCCAGGGCTGGCGCAGCCGGCCAGCACGAGTGCCGCGGACAGCACGGCGGCCAGCGCCGTCAGGGTGGTCAGGTTTGATACGCCAGGCCCATCGGGCCAGCGCAGTCGTGGCCGCTTCATCATTCGGCCTCCTTTGTTTCACGCAGCGCATCGCCATTGGCGACCAGGCGCTGCAACAGATCGATCAAGGTGGTCCACTCGGCGCGGCTGAAGCCGGCCAGGTGCGCGTTGTAGACCTCGGCCAGCACATCGGGCACCAGCTTCGAGACCTCCAGGCCTTCTTCGGTGAGTTCGAGGTCGATGACCCGGCGGTCCTCCTTCGACCGCACCCGCCGCAACAGGCCCTTGGCCTCCAGCCGGTCCAGCGCGCGGGTCATCGAACCGGGGTCCAGACTCACCTCGCGAGCCAGCGAGGCCATCGTCGTGCATTCGCCCCGGGCCAGCTTGAACAGCGGCACCCACTGCGCATGCGTCAGGTCGTGCGGCGCCAGGCGGCGGTCGACCATCAGGGTGATGGACTGCATTGCGCGCTTGGTCAGCAAGCCGATGCTGTCTTCCGAGTGCAATGCGTCCGGCCGGTAGAACGTGGCGGGTTTGACCGATGGCTTCATGCGCCAAACTATATTTGCCTAGACAATCATTGTCTTGTCAGTATTTGTTTAGACCATCATGAGCCTGGGGGCATTTCAGACCGGCCCCTACACTGGCGCCATGACCACTGTCAACGATCGTCCCGCTGCCGCTTCACCCCGTTCGCTGTCCGGGCTGCTGCCCTTTCTGCGGCCCTACCGCGGCCGCATCCTGCTGGCGCTGCTGTTCCTGGTGGGCGCGGCGATCAGCACGCTGGCGCTGCCGGCGGCGATGGGCTCGCTGATCGACCGCGGCGTGATCGCGCGCGACCCCGGCGCGCGGGTGATGGCATTGCGCGAACACTTCGCCGTGCTGTTCGCGGTGGGCGCCGCGCTGGGCATGTTCTCGGCACTGCGCTTCTACATGGTCACCTGGCTGGGCGAACGCATCACCGCCGACCTGCGCAATGCCGTGTACGCGCATGTGGTGCAGCAGAGCCCGGAGTTCTACGAAACCACCGCCTCGGGCGAGGTGCTGAGCCGCCTGACCACCGACACCACGCTGGTACAGACCGTCGTCGGCTCCAGCCTCAGCATGGGCCTGCGCAACACCGTGACCGGCATCGGCGCGATGCTGATGCTGATCATCACCAACCCTTACGTGATGACGCAGGTGCTGGGCATCCTGGTGCTGGTGGTGCTGCCCAGCCTGTATTTCGGCCGCCGCGTGCGCAAGCTCAGCCGGGCCAGCCAGGACCGGGTGGCCGACTCGAGTGCCATCGCCGCCGAGGTGCTGAATGCGGTGACCGTGGTGCAGAGCTATGTGCAGGAAAAGCGCGAGGCCCGGCGTTTCGCCGCCGCCACCGAAGCCGCCTTCGACACCGCGCTGCGCCGCACGCGCGTGCGCTCGTTCCTGGTGGCCTTCATCATCACCGCCACCTTCGGCGCGCTGCTGTGGGGCCTGTACCAGGGCACGCAGGCGGTGCTGGGCGGACGCATCAGCGCCGGCCACCTGGGCCAGACCGTCGTCTACGTGATCCTGCTGGTGTCCAGCGTGGCCGTGCTGTCCGAGGTCTATGGCGACCTGCTGCGCGCCGCCGGCGCCACCGAACGGCTGATGGAGTTGCTGGTGGCCCGCTCGCCGGTGGCCGAGCCGGCCTCGCCGCGGCCGCTGCCGCCGGCTCGCGGCGGCTCGGCGGTGGTCTTGTCGGACGTCGTCTTCCACTATCCGTCGCGGCCGGCACAGGCCGCGCTGCAGCATGTCAGCCTGAGCGTCGCGCCCGGCGAAACCGTGGCGCTGGTCGGCCCCAGCGGCGCCGGCAAGAGCACGGTGCTGCAGCTGCTGCTGCGCTACTACGACGCGCAATCCGGCACCGTCAGCATCGACGGCGTGCCGGTGCAGCAACTGGCGCTGGCCGACCTGCGCGCCCGCGTCGGCATCGTGCCGCAGGATTCGACGATCTTCTCGACCAGCGCGCTGGAGAACATCCGCTACGGCCGGCCAGACGCATCGAACGAGGACGTGATCGCCGCTGCCCGGGCGGCGTTTGCGCATGACTTCATCTGCGCCTTGCCCGAGGGCTACGACACCTTCCTCGGCGAGCGCGGCGTGCGCCTGTCCGGCGGCCAGCGCCAGCGCATCAGCATTGCCCGCGCGATGCTGAAGAACCCGCCGCTGCTGCTGCTGGACGAAGCCACCAGCGCGCTCGACGCCGAGAGCGAACGCATGGTGCAGGCGGCGTTGGAATCGGCGATGGCCGACCGCACCACGCTGGTGATCGCGCACCGGCTGGCCACGGTGCTGAAGGCCGACCGCATCGTCGTGCTGGAACATGGCCACATCGTCGACATCGGCACGCACGACCAACTGGTGGCGCGCGGCGGCCTGTATGCGCGACTGGCCTCGATGCAGTTCGGCCTGGAGCCAGCCGAGGGTGTACCGGCGCCCGCGCCGACAAAGCCCGCGCAGCCGGAAGTGCAGAAGTTACGCGCATAATTCATGCGCATGTTCGATGGAGTTCCCCCATGCCGCATTTTGAAGACAGCCCCAAGCGCGCCACCAACCTGAGCTTGAACGCCAAGGTGCTGGACCTGGCCCGCGAGCTGGGCATGAACCTGTCGCAAACCGTCGACGCGCTGCTGGCCGAAGAGGTGCGCAAACGCTACTGGGCGCGCTGGAACGAGGACAACAAGGAGGCGATCGCGGCCTACAACGCGCGCATCGAGCAGGAAGGCCTGCCGCTGGCTTCCTTCCGCAGCTTCATGAAGGACCGCTGACGCATGGCCCGCTACGACGTGCATGCCAACCCGACCCCCGCGGAGCGCAAGCACACACCCTACCTGCTGGATGTGCAGAACGACTATATCGACGGCCTGCTCACCCGCGTGGTGATCCCGCTGCGGCGCGAAGCGGTGTTCGGCCCACGCGCCCGCAACCTGCATCCGATGTTCCAGGTCAAGGCCGACAACGTGGTGCTGGACACCACCGCGCTCGGTGCCGTTCCCGCCGCGGCGCTGCGCGCCCCCGTGGCCAACCTGCACGCGCACCGCGCCGAGGTGCAGGAAGCCTTGGATACCTTGTTCGGAGCCTTTTGATGACCCGCCCCGTCCGCTCGCAATACGAAGACTTCATGCGCCACGTGTTCAGCCATGGCGTGGCCAAGGGCGACCGCACCGGCACCGGCACGCGCAGCGTGTTCGGCCACCAGATGCGCTTCGACCTGGCCGAAGGCTTTCCGCTGATCACCACCAAGAAGGTGCACGTCAAGAGCATCATCCTCGAGCTGCTGTGGTTCCTGCGCGGCGGCAGCAATGTGAAGTGGCTGCAGGAACGCGGCTGCTCGATCTGGGACGAATGGGCGCGTGACGACGGCGACCTGGGCCCCGTGTACGGCGTGCAATGGCGCAGCTGGCCGACACCCGGCGGCGGCCACATCGACCAGATCAGCGATGTCGTGAAACAGCTCAAGACCAACCCCGATTCGCGCCGCATCATCGTCAGCGCCTGGAACGTGGCCGAGCTGTCGAAGATGGCGCTGATGCCGTGCCACGCGCTGTTCCAGTTCTATGTCGCCGACGGCAAATTGAGCTGCCAGCTCTACCAGCGCAGCGCCGACATCTTCCTCGGCGTGCCCTTCAACATTGCGAGTTATGCGCTGCTGACGCACATGCTGGCGCAGCAGTGCGATCTGGCGGTCGGCGACTTCATCTGGACCGGCGGTGACTGCCACATCTACGACAACCATGTCGAGCAGGTGCAGACGCAGCTGGCCCGTGCGCCGCACCCGTACCCGGTGCTGACCATCAAGCGCCGGCCGGCGTCGATCTTCGACTACGAACTCGAAGACTTCGAATTCGGCGACTACCAGCACCACGCGGCGATCAAGGCGCCTGTCGCGGTATGACGCAGGTCGCGCTGATCGTCGCGGTCGCCCGCAACGGCACGATCGGCCACGGCAATGCGCTGCTGTGGCATCTGCCCGAGGATGCGCGCTACTTCCGCGCGCAGACCATGGGTTGCCCGGTGATCATGGGCCGGAAAACCTGGGACTCGCTGCCCGCCCGTTTCCGGCCGCTGCCGGGGCGACAGAACATCGTGGTCACGCGGCAGCCCGGCTGGGCGGCAGCCGGAGCCACCGTCGCGCACAGCCTGGACCAGGCCCTGCTCGCTGCGGGCGACGCGGCACGTGTCTTCGTGATCGGCGGCGCCGCGCTGTATGCCGCCGCTCTGCCCCGGGTCGATGAACTGCTGCTGACGGAACTGCACGCCGATTTCGACGGCGACACGCGCTTTCCGCCATGGGACCGCAACGCCTTCGTCGAGCAACATCGCGAGGTTCACCATGCCGCAGCACCGAACGACTTTGACTTTTCCTTCGTTCGCTACCGCCGTCGCTGAGCGGCCATGACCCGCAGCCTTGCCACCGTCAGCCTGCTGGTGCGGGACTACGACGAAGCCATCGCCTGGTTCACTGGCGTGCTGGGATTCCAACTGCTCGAGGACACGCCGATGGGGCCTGGCAAGCGCTGGGTCATCGTCGCGCCGGGCGATGGCCTTGGGGCCGCGCTGCTGCTGGCCCGCGCCGCCACGTCGGAACAACAAGCCTGCATAGGCCGCCAGGCCGGCGGCCGCGTGTTCCTGTTCCTGGAAACCAGCGACTTCCACGCGGACTACCAGGGCATGAAGTCCCGCGGTGTGCATTTCGTCGAAGAGCCGCGCCACGAAGCCTACGGATGGGTGGTGGTGTTCGAGGACCTCTGCGGCAACCGCTGGGACCTGCTGGAACGCCGGTCGGCCTGAGCGCGCCAGCGCATCTGCGGGAGGACGCATGACGCGACGTGCGCACCCATGCGCCTTGCAGCCGGCCCCCTATGATGCCGGCATGACCAGCAGCGGCCCTTCCCCGCGCCACACCACCGCTCGCGCCCGCGCCTTGTTGTCCCGCAGCCTCGGCCAGTGGTGGCGCATGCTGCATTTCGGCGCCGAGATGCTCACGCTGGCCGGCCGCCACAGCAGTTACCGCGGCGATCAATGGCCGCTGCTGGCGCGGCAGATCGTGCAGGCCACGCTGCCGAACCTGTGGTGGTTCATCCTGCTGGCGGCGCTGGCCAGCCTGGTGATCACGCGCATCGTCGTGGTCACGGCGCTGAGCTACGGGCTGTCGCGCTATGCGCTGGAAATGGTCATCCGGGTGCTGGTGCTGGAGCTGATTCCGCTGGCCGCGGCCTTTTTCATCGCCATCCACTACGCGCTGCCGGCCGGTGCCGAGATCGTTGCGCTGCGCTCGCGCGGCGTGTTCGACGACCTACGGCGCCGCGGCCTGAACCCGGCGCAGCGCGAGTTGGTGCCACGCGTGCTGGCCGGCATCTTCGCGGTGCTCACGCTGGCGGCCGCCGCCGGTGTCGTGGCGCTGGTGCTGGCCTATGTGGTGGTGCACGGCTTTTCGCCTTGGGGCCTGCCCGGCTACACGCGCACCGTGGGCCATGTGTTGAGCCCGGCGGTCGCGCTGGTGTTCCTGCTGAAGACGCTGTTCTTCAGCTTGGCCGTGTCATTGGTGCCGCCGGCCTCGGCGATGACTGAAACCACGCGGCGTGCGCGCAGCGGCCCCGAACTGCAAGGCCTGTTCCGCATGCTCGCTGCGATGGTGCTGATCGAACTCGGCTCGCTGATGGTCAACTACATTTGAGCCGCCCCGCCATGGACCACCCCGACACGCCCGCGCCGCCCGCATCACCCAACCCCGCGCCCAACCCCGCGCCCACCCCGTCGCTCGCCGCGCCGCCGGACCTGCCGCCGCCGCCCGGCGCCGAAACCAAGGCCACGCTGCTGCTGGTGCTGATGCTGCTGCTGGTGGCCGGCGCCATCGTCTTCGTGCTCTATGCACGCGGCGCCTTCGAGCCCACGCAGCAGCTGGTGCTGGTGGCCGAGGACTCCGAAGGCGTGGTGGTCGGCATGGACCTCACCTTCTCCGGCTTCCCGATCGGCCGCGTGCGCCGCATCGAACTGGCACCGGACGGCAACGCCCGCATCATCATCGACGTGCCGCGCAAGGACGCGCACTGGCTGCGCATGTCCAGCGTGTTCACGCTCGTGCGCGGGCTGGTCGGCAACACCAGCATCCGCGCCTACAGCGGCATCCTGACCGACCCGCCGCTGCCCGCCGGCGCCGAGCGCAAGGTGCTGCCGGGCGATGCCACCGCCGAGATTCCGCAGCTGGTGTCCTCGATGAAGGACCTGGTGCAGAACCTCACGCGCATGACCGCCGCCGATTCGGCACTGGCCACGACGCTGGACAACGTGCAGGGCCTGACGCTGAAGCTCAATGGCCCGCAGGGACCGCTGGGTGCCTTGATGGGCGGCGAAGCCGAGGCGAAGAAGATCAGCCTGCTGCTGGACCGCAGCAACGCGCTGCTGGCCCGGCTGGATGGGCTGACGGCCAAGGCCGACAGCCAGGTCTTCGGGCAGGAAGGCCTGATGCAGGACACGCAGGCCACCGTGAAGCAGCTGAACACCCTGCTCGGCGAAGCCCGCACCAGCCTGAAGAAGGTCGACGGCGTGCTCGCCGAAGCCCAGGTCGTGGCCGCCAATGCCCGTGTGGCCAGCACCGACCTGGGCGCGCTGCGCGCCGAGGTCGAAGCCAGCTTGCGCAAGGTGGAGCAACTGGTCAATGAAGTGAACCGGCGCTGGCCCTTCGCGCGTGACACCGAGCTGAAGCTGCCATGAGCCGATGCCGCCT
>NZ_DATILJ010000301.1:0-16924 GCF_035476535.1 Aquabacterium sp. | reverse complement strand
GTCGCACAGTAGCGAGATGCACACCGCCGACGAAGGCATCCGCTTCGACGCGACGATGGAGTCCATCAGCAGCGTCAAACTGCTGCAGGAAGGCGGCAGCATCACCGCGGCCAATGCCAGCCAGATCTGCGACGGCGCCAGCGGCGTGATGGTGGTCAGCGAGCGTGGCCTGAAGGCGCTGGGCGTCAAGCCGCTGGCGCGCATCCACCACATGACGATGGTCGGGGGCGACCCGGTGATCATGCTCGACGCGCCGATCCCGGCAACGCAGCGTGCACTGCAGAAGGCCGGTTTGAAAATCGATGACATCGACCTCTACGAAGTCAACGAAGCCTTCGCGCCGGTGCCGCTGGCCTGGCTGCAGGTGAGCGGCGGCGACCCGGCAAAGCTGAACGTCAACGGCGGCGCCATCGCGCTGGGCCACCCGCTTGGCGCCTCGGGCACCAAGCTGATGAGCACGCTGCTGCATGCGCTGCAGGCCCGCGGCGGCCGCTACGGCCTGCAGACCATGTGCGAAGGCGGCGGCATGGCCAATGTGACGATCATCGAGCGACTGTGATCGAGGGGCGCCGAGCGCCCTGGTCAACGCTTGGGTCCTGTCCGCTGCACCAGACGCCAAGCAGGCGCCGCAGGCGCTCAGGGGGATGGAATCACGCCGCCAGCCAGCGCGCCAGTTCCCGCTGCAGCGTGTCCATCGTCAGCGGCTTGGTCAGCACCGCGTCCATGCCGACGGCTTCGCAGGCCTGCCGGTCGCTGGCGCCGGCATGCGCCGTCAGCGCCACGATGGGCGCGCCGGGCCACAGCGCCTGGCGCTGCATGTCGCGCAGCCGGCGCGTGGCTTCCAGGCCGTCCATGCCGGGCATCTGCAGGTCCATCAGCACCAGGTCGGGCGGCTGCGCCTGGCAAGCCGCCAGCGCCTCGGTGCCTTCGTTGGCGATGTTCACCTGCAGCCCCAGCGCACGCAGGAACTCCGAGCCGACCAGCTGGTTCACCGGGTTGTCCTCGACCAGCAGCACGCTGGCGCCCTGGCGCAGCGGCGGCGCCGGCAGCAGGGCCTGGCCCGCGCTGGCCGCGCCGGCGAGCATGGCACGCAAAGTACGCGGCGTGAACGGCAGCATGGTGTTGACGATGCCCAGCGCACGGGCCTGCGCTTCCAGCGCCGGCTGGTACCAGTCAGGGCGGATCGCCAGGTGCAGCGCGGCCTGGGGCAGTGCCTCGCGCAGCGACGCCAGGCTGGATTCCGGGCTCAGCGCCTGCTCGGCGATCAGCACCAGGTCGGGCCGGCGATGCGGCGGCGCGGACCTGCCCGGCGCGGCCAGTCGCTGTGCCGTGGTGATGGCCTCGGCCAGCGAGGGCAGTGATTCGATGCTGCTGCCCAGGCGCTGAAAGCGCCGCTCGGTCCATTGCGCGGCGCCGGCGTGCGGATACACCAGCCAGACATGGCGCGGCGGCAATGCGGCTGCTTGTAGCGGCTGCACCGCGGCAGCGGCCGGTAGCGTCAACGACAGCTGCAGCGCCGCGCCCGGCGCATGCTGCGCGTCCAGCACGAGGTCGCCGCCCATTGCGCGCGCCAGGCGGCGTGCGATGGCCAGGCCCAGGCCCGTGCCGCCGTGCGTGCGTGACAGGCGCTCGTCGCCCTGCACGAAGGCTTCGAACACGCGTTCGCGCTGCGCGGCCGCGATGCCTGGGCCGCTGTCTTCGATGCGGATCCGGATCTGCAGTTGGCCGTCGGGCCGGCGCTGCGCGTCGCCACTGACGATGATCAGCCCTTCTGCGGTGAACTTGATGGCGTTGCCGACCAGGTTGTTGATGATCTGGCGGATGCAGCGTTCATCACCGACGGCCTGCTCGTCATCCCCGGTCCAGTCGTACAGCAGCGCCAGCGGGCGGCCGGTGACCAGCGGCATCACGCCGCGCAGCGCGTCGGCCAGCAGCTGCGGCAGGTCGAGCGGCCGGGCCTGCAGCTCGACGCCGCCGGCTTCGATGCGCGAGAAGTCCAGCACGTCGGAAATCACCCGCAGCAGGGCCTGGCCCGATTTCAGCGAGGTCTCCAGGTAGCGCCGCTGCGCCGGCGATTGCGCCATGCGCAGCGCCAGTTCGGTGAGGCCCAACACACCGTTCAGCGGCGTGCGGATCTCGTGGCTCATCTGCGCCAGGAACACCGACTTGGCGGCATTCGCCGCTTCGGCTTCGTCGCGGCGCTGCTCTGCCAGCTGCCGGGCCGCCTGCAGCCCGGCGGTGCGTTCGGCCACCAGCGCCTCGAGCTGCGCCCGCTGGTCCTCCAGCGCCAGCAGCGCGGTCTTCTCGCGGTGCACATCGCTCGCCGCGCCGCAGATGTAGCGGGCGCGGCCATCGTCGCCGGGCCACACCTGGCCGCGGCCGCGCACCCAGCGCCAGGCGCCGGCGCCATCGAGGAAGCGGACTTCGTAGCTGAAGCGCGTCAGCTCGCGCAAGGCCTGTTCGTAGGCGGCGATGAAATGCGCGCGGTCGTCCGGATGCACCCGCGCGGTGGCCATGCCGCGCCGGCCGGGCAGGGCCTCGGGCGTCAGGCCGAACAGGGCGTAGAAGCTGGGCGAGTACCAGCTCTCGCCGCTGTGCAGGTCGCGTTCCCAGTAACCGTCGTGCGAGCCAGCCAACGCACGTTCAAGCCGTTGCTGGCGGGAGCTGGAGTCCGCGCGTTTCATGGGGGCCGCTGGCAGTGGCTGGGCTGGCGACGACTCTACCACCCGGTGCGCGGCGCTTGTGCAGTGCGGCATGGCGCCGGCAGGGCCTGGAATCGTCGCATCCGACGATATCGGCCGGCGCGGGCCGCGCCTAGCATGTGCGCCACCCTGACCTCGGAGCGCCGCCCATGCTCGGACTGATGCAAGACCGGCCGCTGCTGATCTCGTCGCTGATCGAGCATGCGGCCACCTTCCACCCCGGCACCGAAATCATCTCGCGACTGCCGGAGGGCACGGTGCACCGCAGCAACTGGGGCGACATCCGGCTGCAGGCCAGGCAGATCGCCAACGCACTGCAGGCGCTGGGCATCCAGCCCGGCGAGCGTGTCGGCACGCTGGCCTGGAACGGCTACCGCCACCTGGCGCTGTACTACGGCGTCTCGGGCAGCGGCGCGGTGCTGCACACGGTGAACCCGCGGCTGTTTCCCGAGCAGATCGACTACATCGTCAACCATGCCGAAGACCAGCTGCTGTTCTTCGACATCACGTTCGCGCCGCTGGTCGAGAAGCTGGCGCCGGCGCTGAAGACGGTGAAGGCCTTCATCGCGATGACAGACCGTGCGCACATGCCGGCGATCGAGCTGCCGAACCTGCTGTGCTACGACGAGCTGATCGGCGCGCAGAGCACGGCCTACACCTGGCCGGCGCTGGACGAGCGCAGCGCTTCGTCGCTGTGCTACACCTCGGGCACCACCGGCCACCCCAAGGGCGTGCTGTATTCGCATCGCTCGACGATGCTGCACACACTGATGGAACTGGCGCCCGACACCTTCGGCCTGAGCACGCGCGAAACCGTGTTGCTGGTGGTGCCGATGTTCCATGCCAATGCCTGGGGCACGCCGTACGGGGCGGCGATGGTCGGCGCCAAGCTGGTGCTGCCCGGCCCGCACCTCGACGGCAAGAGCATCTACGAGCTGCTGCGCGACGAGCGCGTCACGTTCTCGCAGGGCGTGCCGACGGTGTGGCTGATGCTGTTCCAGTTCTTCGATGCCAACCCGCAGCTCAAGCCGCGCGATCTGGGCATCCAGCGCGTGGGCATCGGCGGCGCGGCGGTGTCGCGCGCGATGCTCGAGCGCTTCGAGCGCGATTTCGGCGCCGAGGTCACGCAGGGCTGGGGCATGACCGAAACCAGCCCGATCGGCGTGATCAGCAAGCTGCTGCCCAAACACGACCAGATCAGCGGCGACGAGCTGGTGAAGGTCAAGCTCAAGCAGGGCCGCGGTGTCTGGGGCGTGGAGCTGAAGATCGTTGACGAAACCGGCCAGGCCTTGCCCTGGGACGGCCAGGCCTTCGGCCACCTGCTGGTGCGCGGGCCCTGGATCTGCAGCGGCTACTTCAAGAGCGAAGGCGGCTCGGTGCTGGATGCCGAGGGCTACTTTCCGACCGGCGATGTCGCGACCATCGATGCCGACGGCTACCTGCAGCTGGTCGACCGCGCCAAGGACGTCATCAAGTCCGGCGGCGAATGGATCTCGTCGATCGACCTCGAGAACGTCGCGATGGGCCACCCGGCGGTGGCCGAAGCCGCGATCATTGGCGTGGCGCATCCGAAGTGGCAGGAGCGGCCGCTGCTGCTGGTGGTCAAGCGCGCGGACCACGAGCTGACGCGCGAGGCCATGTTGGACTACCTGAGCGCGCGCGTGGCCAAATGGTGGCTGCCGGACGACGTGGTGTTTGTCGACAGCCTGCCGCACACGGCCACCGGCAAGCTGCTGAAAACCCGGCTGCGCGAACAGTTTCGCGATTACCGATTGCCGACCGCTTGATCACAGGAGATGCTCCGATGGCCGGACCCTTGGCTGGGCTGAAGGTGGTGGAGATGGCCGGCCTCGGTCCGGCACCGTTTTGCGCGATGCTGCTGGCCGACATGGGCGCACAGGTGCTGCGCATCACGCGGCCCGGCGTGGTGGTGGATCCGCACGACGTGAGCACGCGCAACCGCCTGGCGCTGCCGCTGGACCTGCGCCAGACCGAGGGCGCCGAGACCGCGCGCGGCTTCATCGACAAGGCCGACGCGCTGATCGAAGGCTTCCGGCCCGGCGTGATGGAACGCCTGGGCCTGGGCCCCGAGGCCTGCCTGGCACGCAACCCGCGCCTGGTCTACGGCCGCATGACCGGCTGGGGCCAGCACGGGCCCTTGGCGCATGCTGCCGGCCACGACATCAACTACATCGCGATCAGCGGTGCGCTGCATGCCATCGGCCGGCCGGGTGAAGCGCCGGTGCCGCCGCTGAACTACGTCGGCGACTTCGGCGGCGGCGGCATGCTGCTCGCGGTGGGCCTGCTGGCGGCCCTGCACGAGGCGCGCAGCTCCGGCCGTGGCCAGGTGGTGGACGCCGCGATGACCGATGGCGCCGCACTGCTCTCGGCCTTCATGTACGGCTTCAAGTCGGCCGGCCGCTGGAGCAACCAGCGCGGCGAGAACATGCTCGATGGCGGCGCACATTTCTACGACACCTATGCCTGCGCCGACGGCAAGTACATCGCCATCGGCGCGATCGAGCCACAGTTCTATGCCGAGCTGCGTGAACGCTGCGGCATCCACGATGCGATCTTCGATGCGCAGATGGACGCGGCCCGCTGGCCGATGCTGAAGCTGCGGCTGGCCGATGTGTTCCGCACGCGCACCCGCGACGAGTGGTGCGCGCTGCTCGAAGGCAGCGACGCCTGCTTTGCGCCGGTGCTCGATTGGGACGAGGCGCCGCAACATGCGCACAACCGCGCGCGCGACACCTTCGTCTCGCTCGATGGCGTGGTACAGCCGGCGCCGGCGCCGCGTTTTTCGCGCACGCCCTCGGCACGGCCGGTGCCGCCGGCGGCCACCACGCTGGCCGACTCGCACCGCGCCTGGACCGCGGCGAACGACGCCTGAGCCACGTTTTCAAACGGGAGACAGCGCATGCCCCTGGCCTTCAAGCGCTCGTGGAATGACGAGGATCTGGCGCGTTACCGCGACTCGGTGATCCGTTTCATCGAAGTCGAGCTGCAGCCGCAGGATGAAGCCGCGCGCCAGCAAGGCCATGTCGGCCATGCGATCTGGCGCCGTGCCGGCGAACTGGGCTTCCTGTGCCCGGACATCCCGGAAGCCTACGGCGGCGGCGGCGGTGACTTTCGCCACGGGGCGGTGTTCTACGAAGAGATGGCCCGCCGCGCGCTGACCGGCATGAGCACCTCCGTGCACGCCATCGTCTCGCGCTATTTCCTGAACCACGGCACCGAGGCGCAGAAGCAGCGCTTCCTGCCGCGCCTGGCGCGCGGCGAGATCGTCGGCGCCATCGCGATGACCGAGCCTGGCGCCGGCTCCGACCTGCAGGGCGTGCGCACGCGCGCCGAGCGGCGCGGCGAGCATTACCGCATCAACGGCAGCAAGACCTTCATCACCAACGGCACCCTGGCCGGCGTGGTGCTGGTGGTCTGCAAGACCGATCCGGTGCAGGGTGCACGCGGCACCTCGATCCTCATCGTCGAGACCGCGGATCAGCCGGGGTACCGCATCGGCCGCCGGCTCGACAAGATGGGCTTGAAGGCGCAGGACACCTCGGAACTCTTCTTCGACGACGTGCAGGTGCCGGTCGAGAACCTGCTGGGCGGCCAGGAGGGCCAGGGCTTCTACCAGCTGATGGGCGATCTGCCGTATGAACGTTTGATCATCGGCGTGAGCGCCATCGCGTGCCTGGAAGGCGCCTTCGACGCCACGCTGGCCTACACCCGCGAGCGCAAGGCCTTCGGCAAGCCGATCAGCGAGTTCCAGAACACCCAGTTCAAGCTGGCCGAATGCGCGACGCAGATCACGGTGGGCCGCGCCTTCATCGACCGCTGCGTCGAGCAGTTGGTGGCCGGCACGCTGGACGCCGCCACCGCGGCGATGGCCAAGCTCTGGGCCTCCGAGACCCAGGGCCGCGTGCTCGACGAGTTATTGCAGCTGTGGGGCGGCTACGGCTACATGAACGAGACCATGATCACCCGCATGTATGCCGACGCGCGGGTGCAGCGCATCTATGGCGGCACCAGCGAGATCATGAAGGAAGTCATCTCGCGGGCCTTGTGAGCGCCGCGACCACCCAAGGACAGACGACACCATGACCCTCGACGACATGCTCTACAAGCCCGGCCTGCTGAACGGCCAGCGCATCCTGATCACCGGTGGCGGCACGGGGCTCGGACGTGTGATGGCCGAAGGCTTCCTGATGCTCGGCGCCCAGGTCTACCTGTGCGGCCGGCGCGGCCCGGTGGTCGAAGACACGGCCGGCGAGTTGATGGCCCGGCATGGCGGGCAGGCCACCGGCCTGGCCTGCGACATCCGCCAGCCCGATGCCATCACCGAGATGCTGGACCGCATCTGGGCCGACGGCGGCGCGCTGACCGGCCTGGTCAACAATGCCGCGGGCAACTTCGTCAGCCGCACCGAAGACCTGTCGGTGCGCGGCTTCGACGCGGTGAGCAACATCGTGCTGCGCGGCAGCTTCAGCATGACGCTGGACTGCGGCAAGCGCTGGCTGGCCGAAGGCCGCAAGGCCTCGGTGCTGTCGATCCTGGTGACCTGGGTCTGGAACGGCTCGCCCTTCGTCGTGCCCTCGGCGATGGCCAAGTCGGGTTTGCATGCGATGACGCAATCGCTGGCGGTGGAATGGGCCGGCCGCGGCATCCGCTTCAACGCCATCGCGCCCGGCCTGTTCCCCACCGAAGGCATGAGCGCACGCCTGAACCCCGGCGGCGGTGAGCACAAGGCCCGCGGCAACCCGATGGACCGCGCCGGCCGCATGCCGGAGCTGGCCAACCTGGCGGTCTACCTGATGAGCGATCAGGCCGAGTACGTCAACGGCCAGACCATCGCCATCGACGGCGGCCAGTACCAGGCCACCGGCGGCAACTTTTCGGCGATGCGGGACTGGACCGACGCGGACTGGGCCACGGCGCGAGCGGCGATCGAAGATCGCAACAAGGCGGATCGGCTGCAGCGCACGACCTGAGTGCCTGACCCACGTCAAACGCTGTCGGGTCGCCGGCGTGCCGCCTGCGGACGCTCACGCTCGCGGGCCGGCGAGCCGCCGCCGCACCATCGCGATATGGCCGCGCAGTGAATAGAGTTCATCGGCATAGGACAGCGGCACGCTGACCTGCCCGACGCGGGCCTCGACCTCGTCGAGTTCACGCGCCAGTTCTTCGGCCGGCCGCGAGCCCAGGCCCTCTTCGATCGCCCGCAGCTGCGCATACCAGCGGAACACCCGGGAGCGGATGCGGAACTGGTACAGCGGCGGCACGATGCGCGACAGCGGCAGCAGCACCGCGATGATCGACACCAGCACCACCCACATGCGGTCGAACAGGTTGGCGAACCAGAACGGCAGGTAGCGCTGCATCCACGGTGGGCCGTTGCGGTAATAACGTTCAGCCTCGGCGGCCAGCGGCCATTCGGTGTTGCGGATGTTCGGGAACTCGCCGCGGCGCTGGAACCAGCCGGCGCCGCCATGCACTTCCTGCGCGGCCTGCACCAGCAGCTGGATCAGCGCCGGGTGGGTGTGTTCGCGCGCCACCAGCATGGCGGTGGGCGCCACCAGGTGCACGTCCTGCGGCGGCTGGTCGGTGGCCAGGTCGACGATGCCGCGCGGCAGCAGCACCGGGCTGATGAACTCGAAGCGGCGCGCATAGGCCTCGGCCTGCGCGAAGTCGAACAGCCGGATGCCGGGCGTGCGCAGCAGCATCTGCACCATCAGCGATTCGGGCGCCGAGGCGAAGACCAGCGCATCGAGCGAACCGTCGAGCAGCGCCACGACGGCAGGCGTTTCTTCCTGCCGCAGCAGCGTCAGCGTCTCGGGCTTCAGCGCATTGGCCTCCAGCACGCGGTTCATCAGGTTCGGCACGCCGCTGCCGGGCGGACCGATGTTCAGGCGCCAGCCGGGCAGCTGGGCCAGGCTGGTCAGGGCATTGGATTTCAGCAGCCGTTGCGCCGCATCCTGGCGATAGAACAGCCACACCGGTTCATGGAACAGGCTGCCGAGTGACAGCAGGTCCTTGTTCGCCGGGTTCTGCTCGCTGCCTTCGGCATCGGCACCACCCTGCACGAAGGCCACGTCGACGCCCGAGTCCGGGTTGCGCAGTAGCGCCAGGTTCTCCGCCGCGCCTTGGGTGTTGCGCAATTCGACAGTGATGCCATGGCGCTTCAGCACCTTGGCATAACGCTGTCCGAACTCGGCATAGGCGCCGCGCGGCGTGCCGGTGGCCAGCACCACGCGTTGCGGCGGCGTCGGGTCCAGCACCCAGTAGGCCAGCAGCAGCAGCACCAAGGTCAGCAGCACCAGGGGCCCGGCGGTGACCAGCAGGTCGCGCACCGACAGCAAGGTGTGCTGCAGCGTCTTGTGCAGCACGCGGGTCATCGGCGGGGAGGAGGGCAGGGCCATGCCGCTACGATACCGCGCGGCACACGCTGCCTACGCAGCGGGCCCTCAGGTGAAGAAGCCGCCCCGCAGGTCGAGCTGCGCTGAGCCATGGCCCGAGGGTATCCGCAGTACTTCAGCCGGTGGCGTTCTGCGTATCGTGTGCTTCTTTGCGCGGCGCCTGCCGGTTGCTCAGCAACCAGGCCACCAGCTCGGCCGGCGGCAGCGGCCGCGCGAAGTGATAACCCTGCAGTTCATCGCAGTGTGCGGCGCGCAGGGCTCCGGCCACCGCTTCGCTTTCGACCCCTTCGGCCACCACGCGCAGGCCCAGCGTATGGCCCAGGCCGATGATGGCGCGGGTGATCGCCAGGTCGGTGGCATCGGCCAGCAGGTCGCGCACGAAGGAGCGGTCGATCTTCAGCCGGTCGATCGGGAAGCGGTTCAGGTAGTTCAGGCTGGAATAGCCGGTGCCAAAGTCGTCGACTGACAGCGAGACGCCCAGGCGCTTCAGTGCATGCAGCTGGCCCAGCGTGTCCTTCACCGTTTCCATCAGCGTCGATTCGGTGAGCTCGAGTTCCAGCGCGGCCGGGTTCACGCCGTAGCGCGCGATGGCCTGGCGCAGCACCTCCACCAGGTCGGGGTCGCGCAGCTGCACGGCCGACAGGTTGATCGAGACAGCCACCTCGCCCAGGCCCTGGTCCTTCCACAGCGCATGCTGGCGGCAGGCTTCGGTGATGACCCAGGCGCCGATGCCCATGATCAGCCGCGACTCCTCGGCGATCGGAATGAACTCCACCGGCGAGACCTCGCCCAGCTCCGGCGAGGACCAGCGCAGCAGCGCTTCGACGCCGACCAGCGTGCCGCTTTGCGCCGCGACGCGCGGCTGGTAGTGCAGCGCCATCTCGCCCCGGTCGATGGCGTGGCGCAGCTGCGATTCCAGCCGCAGCCGCTTGTGCGCGCGCTCGTTCAGCTCGGGCGTGAAGAACTGGGCGCTGTCGCGGCCCATGGCCTTGGCCTGGTACATCGCCACGTCGGCATGCTGCATCAACTCGTCGATGTCGCGCGAATCATCGGGGAACAGCGCCACGCCGATGCTGCAGGACACATGCAGCTCGGCACTGCCGACCTGGTGCACGCGGCGGATCATCGGCACCAGCCGGCGCTCGACGATGCCCAGCACCTCGTCGCTGCCGTTGACGCCGCTCAAGGCGATGACGAACTCGTCGCCGCCCAGCCGGCACACCGTGTCGCCGTCGCGCACCGCCTCCTGCAGCCGCTTGGCCACCGAGCGCAGCAGCGCGTCCCCGGCATGGTGGCCCAGCGAGTCATTGATGGTCTTGAAGCGGTCGAGGTCGATGAACAGCACCGCCACCTGATGGCCACTGCGCCGCGCCTGCTGGGTGGCCTGGCGCAGGCGTTCGGTGAACAGCAGGCGGTTGGGCAAACCGGTCAGCGCATCGTGATGGGCCAGGAAGTGAATGCGCTCCTCGCTGGCCTTGCGGTCGCTGATGTCCAGTGCGGTGCAGATGTAGTGCGAGACGCTGCCCGGCCCGTCGCGCACCGCGCTGACCACCAGCCAGGCCGGGTAGGTGCTGTCGCTGCGCCGCTTCAGCCGCACTTCGCCTTGCCAGCTGCCGCGCTTGTCGGCGGCGGCCCAGATCTGCGCCAGCACGGCGCTGCTGGCCTCTTCGTCGAACAGGGGCGCCAGCGTCTCGCCGATCAGCTCGGCCAACTCGAACCCGGTGTGGCGGCACAGCGCGCGGTTGGCGGTGAGCACGCGGTGCCGTGCGTCGAGGATCAGGATGCCCTCGGACGAGGCCTCGAAGACCTTGGCCCACAGCTCCAGCCGCTGCTCCAGGGTCTTCAGATCGCTGATGGGCGCGAAGGCGGTCAGCACTGCGTCCTGGCCCTGGTAGACCAGGCGTCGTGCCGACAGCACGGCCCAGGCCGGCTCGGCGCCGCCGCGCCAGTGCACCTCGAATTGATTGACCGCCTCGCGGTCGGCCAGTTCCTGGAAGAAGCGGGCGCGCACCGGGGCCTCCAGCCCGACGGCCCAGGGGTCGCTGCGCCGGCCATTCAGCCAGGCGGCGGCCGGGCCGTTGGCATGCAGCACCTCATGGCCCGGTACTGCCGTCACCACCATCGGGATCGGCGTGGCCTCCACCAGGTTCTGCTGGGCCTGCGCGGCGCGTGCGGTGGCCGCCAGCTCCTGCTGGATGCCGCGCTCATGGTCCAGCTGGGCCAGCATGCTGTTGAAGCCGTCCACCAGGCGGCCGATCTCGTCGTGGCTGTTCCACTGCGCGCGCAAGCTGTGGTCGCCGGTGCGGCGCACCGTGTCGGCCACGTCGGACAACCGGCGCAGCGGCAGCGCGATCAGCCGCGCGACGAAGTACACCGCCGTCAGGATCAGCAGCAGCAGGAACAGCGCCGTGCCCATGTGCAGCCACATGCGGGTGAAGAAGCCGCCGATGCGCACGTCGATCAACCGGTCCAGCTGCGCGGCGCTGGATTGCCAGGCGCCGTCCAGCGCGCCGAACAAGGCCTGCTGGTCGGCATGCAGCGCGGGCAGGCCGGGTGCGCCGCCGGCGCTGTCCAGCAGCAGCCGGCTGGTGCTGCGAAATCGCTCGATGCCGGCCAGCAACCGCGCCTGGCCGGGCTGCAGCGCGTGGCGCAGCTGCGCATCGGCGGCCGCGGCAAAGGCTTCGGCATGGTCGGACTCGATGCCGCGCGCGGTGGCCACCAGGCGGCCTTCGAGCACCAGGTAGCGCGTGCGTGCGTCGTTGCCAGGGGGTTGCGGGCCCTGGGCCTGCTGCTGCAGTTCATGGCCGATCTGCGCCACCAGTTCCAGCAGTTCGGGGTAGCGCAGCAGCACGATGGACATCGTGTAGTAGCTGTCCAGGTCGGGGTCGAGGATCAGGTTCGACTGGTTGCCGATGCGCGTGACCAGCGCACGTGCCCGCTCGAAAGCCTGCTGACGCAGCGCCAGCGCGTGGCTGCTGGACGTTGTCGGCCCGCCCAGCGGCGAGGCCGCCAGCGCCAGCAGCGCGGCCTGCAGCGCCACGCTGGTGTCGCTGCTGTTCATGCCGGCGCCATGCTGCTGTTCGGCGCGCTGCAGGCGATCGGCCAGCGGATTCGCGCCGGGCAGCAACTGCGCGTCGCCATCGCGGGCCAGGACCATCAGGCCCTGGCGCACCTCGCCGACGTAGGCGTTGCCGGCCAGTTCCTTGCGCGCGAAGTCGATGGCGATGAACTTCTCGTTGATCAGGATGCCGCTGATGAAGATCACCGCGCTCAGGTCGAGCAGGTAGATCAGCATCAGCTTGCGGCTCACGCTCAGGCGGCCGAGGAAACGGGTGAACAGCTGCTTCATGGCAAGGGTGTGTAACAGGGTGCATGCAACGGCTGTGCCATCGGCGCCTTGTCGAACCGCCCGGGCGGGGAAAAACGTGAAGGATGTCGCTGCGCTGTTAAATTGCCGGCACCCTGCCGCCCGGCGCTTGCGCGAATTCACGGGCATGCGGCTTGCGTGCAGCGCCTTTTCTCCCCGATCCCTTCAAGAAGGAGACCTCATGAGCCTCACGCCACTCTCCCGTCGCACCGTGATCGTGCTGGCCGCCGCCGCGGCGCTGCTGCCCGGCCTCGCCGCCGCACAGGCCAAGCCCAAGGTGGCGGCGATCTACACCGTGCCCTTCGAGCAGCAATGGGTCAGCCGCATCCACAAGGCGCTGAAGGCGGCCGAAGCGCGCGGCGAGATCGAGTACAAGGCCAGCGAGAACGTCGCCAATGCCGACTACGAACGCGTGATGCGTGAATACGCCAATGGCGGCAGCGGCTTCATCGTCGGCGAGGCCTTCGGCATCGAAGCCGCGGCGCGCAAGGTGGCGAAAGACTTCCCCAAGGTCTCGTTCCTGATGGGCTCCTCGGGCAAGCCGCAGGCACCGAATTTCTCGGTCTTCGACAACTACATCCAGGACCCGGCCTACCTGAGCGGCATGGTCGCCGGCGGCATGACCAAGAGCCACAAGATCGGCATGGTCGGCGGCTTCCCGATCCCCGAGGTGAACCGGCTGATGAACGCCTTCATGGCCGGCGCGAAGGAGGTCAATCCGAAGGTCGAATTCACCGTGTCCTTCATCAACAGCTGGTTCGACCCGCCCAAGGCCAAGGAAGCCGCCTTCGCGATGATCGACAAGGGCGCCGACGTGATGTATGCCGAACGCTTCGGCGTCAGCGACGCGGCGAAGGAGCGCAAGGTGCTGGCCATCGGCAACGTCATCGACACGCAGGACAAGTACCCCGACACCGTGGTGGCCTCGGCGCTGTGGCACATGGAGCCGACCATCGACCGCGCGCTGAAGCTGGTGAAGGATGGCAAGTTCACGGCCGAGGACTATGGCCATTATTCGATGATGAAGCACAAGGGCTCGTCGCTGGCGCCGCTGGGCACCTTCGAGAAGAAGGTACCGGCCGAGATCGTCGCCAAGGTCCGGGCCAAGGAGAAGGCCATCCTGGACGGCAGCTTCACCGTGAAGGTGGATGACTCGCAGCCGAAGTCGGGAACGAAGTGAGCGGCGATGGCTGCGAACACAAGCGCCCGGCAGCCGAAGTCGGGAACGAAGTGACATCGATGCCGCGATGAGCGACACCGTGCTGCGCCTGCAGCACATCAGCAAGCGCTTCGGTGCGCTGGTGGCCAACGACGACATCTCGCTCGAGCTGTCGCGCGGCGAGGTGCTGGCGCTGCTGGGCGAAAACGGCGCCGGCAAGTCGACGCTGGTGTCCATTCTGTTTGGGCACTATGAAGCCGATGCCGGCACGATCGAGGTGTTCGGCCAGCCGCTGCCGCCCGGCCAGCCGCGCGCCGCGCTGGCCGCCGGCATCGGCATGGTCCACCAGCACTTCACGCTGGCCGACAACCTGACGGTGCTGGACAACGTGATGCTGGGCACCGAGCCACTGTGGCGGCCGTGGTCGGCACGCCGCGTCGCACGTGAACGGCTGCTGGCCGCGGCGCAGCGCTTCGGACTGGCGGTGCAACCGGATGCGCTGGTCGGCAGCCTGTCGGTCGGTGAACGCCAGCGTGTCGAGATCCTGAAGGCGCTGGTGCGCGGCGCGCGCATCCTGATCCTCGATGAACCGACCGCCGTGCTGACGCCGCAGGAAAGCGAAGCGCTGTTCGCGACGCTGGCGCAGATGGTGGCACAGGGCTTGTCCATCATCTTCATCAGCCACAAGCTGGGCGAGGTGCTGCGGGTGTCCCATCGCATTGCCGTGCTGCGCGCCGGCAAGCTGGTGGCGCAAGCCGCAGCGGCCGACGTGACACAGGCGCAGCTGGCGCTGTGGATGGTCGGCCAGGCGATTGTGTTGCCGGCGCGGCAGCCAGCGTTGGCGGTGGCTGATGCGGTGTGTGTGCTGGATCGCGTCAGCACGACGGCCGGTGGCCGCGGCCGGCTCGATGCGGTGTCGCTGAGCCTGCATGCCGGCGAGATCGTCGCGATTGCCGGGGTGTCGGGCAATGGCCAGGTGGCGCTGGCGGAGATCTTGAGCGGCACCCGTGCGACCAGTACTGGCAGCCTGCGCTACCTCGGCCAGACTATGCCTGCGCAACCGGCGCTGCTGGTGGAGCAGGGCGTGGCGCGCATCCCGGAAGACCGGCATGCGGTCGGTGTGGTCGGCGACCTGCCGGTGTGGGAGAACGCGGTCAGCGAACGGCTGCGCGGTTCAGCGTTTTCGCGCCGCTTCGCCGGGCTGCGCTGGGTCAAGCGGACCGCGGCGAAGGCGCATGCCCAACGCATCGTCAAGGACTTCGATGTGCGCGGCGCCGGCCCGCAGGCGCCGGCGCGTGCGCTGTCCGGCGGCAACATGCAGAAGCTGATCCTGGGCCGTGCGCTGCGTGCGCCCGACGGCCGGCCGCCGCGGCTGATCGTCGCGCACCAGCCGACCTGGGGCCTGGATGTCGGCGCGGTGGCCTTTGTGCAGCGGCAGCTGATCGCGGCGCGCGATGCCGGTGCCGCGGTGCTGCTGATCTCCGACGACCTGGACGAAGTGCTGAGCTTGGGCGACCGTGTCGCGGTGATGCATGCCGGCCGCCTGACCGAAGCGCTGGCCGCCGACGCCTGGACCCGCGAAACGCTGGGGCTCGCGATGGCCGGCCTCGGCGATGCGCAGCGTGCCGAGCTTGCAGCGGCATGAGGCTGGAAAAGCGCGCCCAGGCCTCGCCGGCCGCGCTGCTGCTGGCGCCCATCGGCGCGGTGCTGTTCACGCTGGGCGTCAGTGCCCTGCTGGTGCTGTGGGCCGGTGCGCCGATAGGCCGCACCTATTCGGCGATATTTTCCGGCGGCTTCGGTTCGGTGTTTGCGCTGAGCGAAACCTTCGCCCGCGCGATCCCGCTGATCCTGACCGGCCTGGCCGCCACGGTGGCCTTCAAGGCGCGGCTGTTCAACATCGGCGCCGAGGGACAGTTCTACGGCGGTGCGATGGCGGCGGTGGCGGTCGGTGGCCTGAACGCCGGCGGTGAGTTGTGGGCGTCGCCCTGGCTGGTGTTTCCGCTGATGCTGCTGGCCGCGGCCGGCGTCGGCGCGCTGCTGTTGCTGGGGCCGGCGCTGCTGAAGATGCGGTTGGGCGTCGACGAGGTGGTGACGACGCTGCTGATGAACTTCATCGTGCTGCTCGGAGTCTCGGCCCTGCTCGACGGGCCGATGAAGGACCCGTCGGCGCTGGGCTGGCCGCAGAGCCTGCCGCTGGCGGGCGAGTTGGAACTGGCGCGGCCGCTCGAAGGCACGCGACTGCACAGCGGCCTGTTCATTGCCTTCAGCCTGGCGGTGGCGCTGTGGGCGGTGTTCAAGCACACGGTGCTGGGCTTCGACATCCGCGCCACGGGCGCGAATGCACGCGCCGCGGCTTTCGCCGGTGTGCCGGCTTTGCGCACGGCGGTATGGGTGGCGCTGATGTCGGGTGCCTTGGCCGGGCTGGCCGGTGCCGTCGAAGTGGCCGGCCGCACCGGCTACGTCACGATGGACATGTCGCCGGGCTATGGCTACACCGGCATCGTCATCGCGATGCTCGCGGGGCTGCACCCGCTGGGCGTGCTGGCCGCCAGCGTCTTCGTCGCCGGCGTGCTGGTCGGCGCCGACAGCATGAGCCGGGCGGTGGGTGTGCCGACCTACATCGCCGACGTGATCGTCGCGACCTCGTTGATCGCCGTGCTGGTGGCGACATTGCTGACGCAGTACCGCCTGCGCTGGCGCCGGTGATGACGGAACTGATCGACATCGTCACGCAGCTGCCCTTCTGGGTGGCGGTGCTGCGCATCGCCACGCCGCTGATCCTGGGCACGCTGGGGGTGTTGCTGTGTGAACGGGCGGGCGTGCTGAACCTCGGCATCGAGGGCATCATGGTTGCCGGCGCGTTCAGCGGCTGGCTGGCGGTGTACTTCGGCCAGGGCTTGTGGCTGGGGGTGCTGGTGGCCGCAGGCACGGGTGCCGTGTTCGGCCTGCTGCATGCCGCGCTGACCGTCGGCCTGGCGCTGTCGCAGCACGTGGCCGGGCTGGGCATCACGCTGCTGGCCACGTCACTCAGCTATTACGGCTACCGCGTCAGTTTCCCCAGGGTCAACACGCCGCCGACGATCACGCCGTTTGCCGAGATGACCGACCTCGGCCTCCCGGTGCTGAGCGGCCAGACGCCGCTGACGCTGCTGGCCCTGGCGCTGGTGCCGCTGCTGGCGTACCTGCTGAACCGCACGCCCGCCGGCCTGGCGCTGCGCATGGTGGGCGAGAACCCGCAGGCCGCCGAAGGCCAGGGCATTTCGGTGGCGGCCACGCGCAC
>NZ_DATILJ010000300.1:0-2277 GCF_035476535.1 Aquabacterium sp. | reverse complement strand
TGTACGGGCCGATGCTGTGCATCTACATCCTGTCGTTGCAGGACGTGCGCGGCGGCCTGGTGTTCCCGATGAAGGGCCTGTCGCTGCACTGGTTCGTCGACCTCTTCACGCAGGTGCGCACCGGCGACGTGAAGGGCAGTTTCGAGCGCTCGATCAAGCTGGCCGTTGTCGCCACCGTGATCACGGTGATCGTGTCCTTCCTCGCAGGCATGGCCTTCCGGCGCCGCTTCCCGGGTGACGGCATCGTGTTCTACCTGCTGATCGGCAGCCTGGTCGTACCGGGCCTGGTGCTGGGCATCGGCATCGGCCTGCTGTTCCAGTTCTTCGGCCTGGAGCCGGGCTGGACCACATCCGCGCTCGGCGCGCAACTGTCGCTGACCCTGCCCTTCGGCGTACTGGTGATGTTCGCGGTGATGTCGCGCTTCGATCGCCGCTGGGAAGAGGCGGCGCGCGACCTGGGCGCGTCGCCCGGGCAGACACTGCGATGGGTGGTGATTCCGATCCTGCTGCCGGGCCTGGTGGCGGTGGCGCTGTTCGGCTTCACGCTGTCGTACGACGAATTTGCCCGCACCTTGCAGACCGCCGGTTCGTTGAACACCTTGCCGGTGGAAATCTGGACCATGACGCTGAACGTCACGTCGCCCTCGCTGTACGCGCTGGGCACCGTGACCACCGTCGTTTCCTTCGTCGCGATCGGCCTCTGCCTGGGCACCATCGCCCACCTGCAGCGGCGCCGCGCGGCGCGCTGATACCCCCGGCGTGCCGACATCCCCATACCAAGAGCCATGGCCCAAGCACCTCAAGCAGGCGACATCGAATTGGCGGGCGTGTGCAAGCGCTATGGCGGGCCGTTCGACGGACAACTGGCGGTCGACGGGGTCAACCTGAAGATTCCCGACGGCGCGTACTGCTGCATCCTCGGCCCCTCGGGCTGCGGCAAGACCACGCTGCTGCGGCTGATCGCCGGCCATGAAGACCCCAGCGACGGCGAGATCCTGATCGGCGGCGGCAACGTCGTCGGCCTGCCGCCGCCGCAGCGGCGCACCGCGATGATGTTCCAGTCCTACGCGCTGTTCCCGCACCTCACGGTGCGGCAGAACATCGGCTTTGCGCTGCGCGTGCGCCGGCTGCCGGCGTCGCGCGTGGCCGAACTCACCGGCGCGATGATGGACAAGGTGCGCATCGCCGAGCTGGCCGACCGGCTGCCGGCGCAGCTGTCGGGCGGCCAGCAGCAGCGCGTGGCGCTGGCGCGGGCGGCGATCACCGAGCCGCGTGTGCTCTTGCTCGACGAGCCGCTGTCGGCGCTGGACGAGCAGCTGCGCATCCGCATGCGCGAAGAGCTGCGGCGCATGCAGCGCGAGCTGGGCATCACCTTCGTGCATGTCACGCATACCCAGCTGGAGGCGATTGCGCTGGCCGACCTGGTGGTGGTGATGGAGAGCGGCCGCATCAAGCAGTCCGGCCCGGCGCGCGAGATCTATGCCGCTCCGACGGACCGTTATGTGGCCGAGTTCGTCGGCGGGCAGAACGTCATTCCGTGCCGTGTCGAGCATGTCAACGGCGCGCATGCGATGTTGCACGGCGGCGGTGGCGTGGGCATCGAACTGCCCTTGCCGCAGCGGCGCCGGCTGGTGGCGGGAGAGCGCGTCGACGTCGCGGTTCGGCGCGACGACCTGCAGCTGCGCCGGCCCGATGGCGCGCTGCCCGCCGCCGGCCGCGCCGCATTGCACACGCGCATCCGCGCCGTCGAGTACCAGGGCTATTTCGTCAAGGTGATGCTCGATGCGCAGGCCGGCGAAGAGCTGGTGGCCTATGTGCCCGAGCGCGAATTCTTCACCGACCCGTTCACCGTCGGCGATCCGGTGGTCGCCACCTGGGCGTCGGAACGGTCCTTGCTCCTGGCCTGAATCTCACTGGGGAGAGCGAACGCATGCTGATCCACTTTGTCTTGAACACGCAGCCGGTATCGGCCGAGCTGGCGAGCACCGATCTGCTGAGCGACGTGGTGCGCGAGAAATTCGGCCTCACCGGCACCCATGTCGGCTGCGACACCAGCCAGTGCGGCGCCTGCGTGGTGCACCTGAACGGCCGGTCGGTGAAGAGCTGCAGCGTGCTGGCGATCACGCTGGAAGGCGCCGAGGTGACGACCATCGAAGGCCTGTCCGGCCCCGCCGGTCTGCACCCGATGCAGCAGGCTTTCCACGAGGCGCATGGCCTGCAGTGCGGCTTCTGCACACCCGGCATGGTGATGAGCGCGGTCGACTTCGCGCGCCGTCA
>NZ_DATILJ010000299.1:0-57989 GCF_035476535.1 Aquabacterium sp. | reverse complement strand
CATGGTGGACGTGGCGGCCAAGCCGGACACGCACCGCATGGCGCGGGCCATCGGCAGCATCCGCATGCTGCCGGCCACGCTGGCGCTGATCGCGCAAGGCCAGGCCAAGAAGGGCGACGTGATCGGCATCGCGCGCATTGCGGCGATCCAGGCGGCCAAGCGCACGTCTGAATTGATCCCGCTGTGCCACCCGCTGCCGCTGACGCGCGTGGCAGTCGACTTCGCGCTGGACGAAGCCGGCCCTGCGGTGCATTGCACCGTGCAGGCCGAAACCGTCGGCCGCACCGGCGTCGAAATGGAGGCGCTAACCGCCGTGCAGGTGGGCCTGCTGACGATCTACGACATGTGCAAAGCGGCCGACCGCGGCATGGTGATGGGTGACATCCGCTTGCTCGAGAAGGTGGGCGGCAAGTCGGGGCATTGGGTGGCGCCGGCCGACAGCGGCCCTCCCGTTTGATGCCGTGACGCGGGTGTCCCGGGCCGATCCGGCGGGTTTGGCGCTTGAGCTGAGCATCTCGCCGAGCGGTCGGCTCAGTCTCGAGCACGAACACGAATACGAGCACGACGCGGCCGGCGCCTCGGGGGCTGTGCCGACCAGCGCCGCTGCCGCGCGCATCCGGCAGGCCTTCCAGCGCGGCAGTGCCCATGGCCTGCTGCAATTGGGCGCGGTGGAACTGGACACCGCACTGCCGTCTTCGCTGGCCTTCGGCCGCGAACTGGCGCACCTGTTCATGACCCGCCTGACGGCAGTGACGACATTGACCGACGACTGGGCCAGCGTCGATGTCAACGCCCCGCGCGCCGAACTGGCGCAACTGGCCGCCGCCGCGCCGCCGATGATCGGTGCGGAGTACCTGGCCACTGGCGTGCTCGAAGCCTGGTGGGGCGAACTGCTGCCGGCAGCGCGCGAGCAGATCGCCGCCCAAGGGGGCGACGTGAGCGCCTGGCTGCAGAGCCAGCACCCCAGCTGGAGCCTGGTCGGCCGGGTCTGTTTTCACCTGGCGGAGAACAAGGGCAACGAGCAGGCGCCGTTTGCTTTTCTCGCCACCTGCGCGAGCCATGTCTCGCGGGATGCGCGTGTCCAGCATGTGCCCTTGGGTCGGGCGCTGCGCCAGTATGCGGACGCCCAGGACCGCGCCGGGATGTTGAAGCTGCTGCTGCCGGTGCACAAGGCGGCCGGGCAGAGCCCCTGGCTGCAGGCGATGGTCGATGCGGGCACGGTGTTCCAGCCGCAAGCCTGGTCGCCGGCCGAGGCTCACCGGTTCCTGCGCAACGTGCCGGCGTTCGAAGCCAGCGGGTTGGTCGTGCGCATTCCGGACTGGTGGCAGCCCCGCCACCCGCCGCGCCCGCAAGTGCGGGTGAACCTCGGTCAGCAAGCGGCGGGCCTGGGGCTCGACACGATGCTGGATTTCGATGTGCAGCTCACGCTCGATGGTGAGGTGCTGACGGCCGAGGAGTGGCAGCAGTTGGCGACCGCCGGCGAGGGCCTGGTGCGCCTGAAGGGCCGCTGGGTCGAACTCGACCGCGACAAGCTCGACGCCGTGCTGGCGCATTGGAAAGAAGTGCAGCGCTCGGCCGCGGACGACGGTGTGTCGTTTCTCGAGGGCATGCGCCTGCTGGCGGGCGCCAGCCTCGAAGCGGGTGCCGATGCCACACTGGCCGAGACCACCGCCGAGTGGTCGAGCGTCGTGGCCGGTGACTGGTTGCGCAATACGCTGGCGCAGATGCGTGAGCCGGGCGAGTCGGCAGCGTCCGATCCGCAGCCCGAACTGAAGGCACACCTGCGGCCCTACCAGCGCAGCGGCGTGCACTGGCTGTGGTGGCTGCATCGCCTGGGGCTGGGCGGCTGTCTGGCCGACGACATGGGCCTGGGCAAGACGGTGCAGGTGCTGGGCCTGCTCTCGCTGGCCAAGCGTGAAGGCGACGCAGGGCCGCACCTGCTGGTCGTGCCTGCCTCGCTGATCGCCAACTGGCAGGCCGAGGCCGCGCGCTTCGCACCGCAGCTGCGCCTGCTGATCGCGCATGCCTCAGCGATGCCGGCCAAGGAGCTGGCGGCATTGCCTGCGCAGCGGCTGGCCGATGTCGATGTTGTCGTGACCAGTTACGGCAGCGTCTCGCGACTGGCCTGGCTGGCGCAGCAGCGCTGGTCGCTGCTCGTGCTGGACGAAGCGCAGGCGATCAAGAACCCCGGCGCGCAGCAGACGCGCAAGATCAAGGCGCTGAAGAGCCGCGTGCGCTTCGCGCTGACCGGCACACCGGTGGAGAACCGGCTCGGCGACCTGTGGTCGCTGTTCGATTTCATCTGCCCGGGCCTGCTGGGTTCGGCCGCCACCTTCAACGGCTTCGTGCGACGGCTGGCGGCCAATGAGCATGCCGACTACGCGCCGCTGCGCCGCCTGGTGCAGCCCTACATCCTGCGGCGCCTGAAGAGCGACAAGCGGGTCATCGCCGACCTGCCCGACAAGGCCGAGCTCAAGGCCTACTGCGCGCTGAGCAAGGTGCAGGCAAGCCTGTACCAGCAATCGGTGGACGCGCTCGCCGAGCAGATCGCAACGCTGGACGGCATGGCACGGCGCGGCGTGGTGCTGGCCTTCCTGATGCGCTTCAAGCAGATCTGCAACCATCCGTCGCAATGGCTGGGCGACGGCCGCTACGCGCCGCCGGACAGCGGCAAGTTCGCGCGGCTGCGCGAGTTGGCCGAAGCGGTCGCCGCACGCCAGGAGAAACTGCTGGTGTTCACGCAGTTCCAGGAAGTGACCGGGCCCTTGTCGGCCTTTCTGCAGGGCGTTTTCGGGCGTGCCGGCCTGGTGCTTCACGGCGGCACAGCGGTGAAGGCCCGCGCGGCGCTGGTCGAGGCGTTCCAGCGCGAGCAGGGGCCACCGTTCTTCGTGCTATCACTCAAAGCCGGTGGCACCGGCTTGAACCTCACCGCCGCATCGCATGTCGTGCATTTCGACCGCTGGTGGAACCCGGCCGTGGAGAACCAAGCCACCGACCGCGCCTATCGCATCGGGCAGAAGAAGAACGTGCTGGTGCACAAATTTGTCTGCCGCGGCACGGTGGAGGAGAGAATCGATGCACTGGTCGAGGCCAAGCTGGGCCTGTCTAAGCAGATCATCGAGGGTGGTGGCGAGGCCTTGTTGACGGAGCTGAGCAACGACGACTTGCTGCGTCTGGTCGCACTCGATATCGGCAGTGCGATGGACGAGGGCAAGGCCGCTTGAGGCCAGGCGGGGTGCGCAAACAGGAGGGCAGGCGATGGCGCGAAACGACTACTACGACGGCTGGGCGCCTTACGTTCCGGTGGCGCAGCGGCGGCAGCAAGCCCAGCAGAAGGCGGCGGCGCTGAAGAAGAAGGGGCACGAATGCCAGTCGGTGGCGATCGAAGGCCGCACCATCGCCAAGAGCTTCTGGGGCAAGGCCTGGTGCGACAACCTGGAGTCCTACAGCGACTACGCGAACCGGCTGCCGCGGGGTCGGACTTACGTGCGCAACGGCTCGGTGATCGACCTGTGCATCGAGACCGGCCGTGTGCAGGCGCTGGTGTCCGGTTCGGCGGTGTACCGCGTCGAGATCGGCGTGCAAGCCCTGCCGGCGCCACATTGGGAGGCGATCGTCCGGACCTGTTCAGGCCAGGTGGCCTCGCTGATCGAATTGCTGCAGGGCCGCTTGTCCAGCGCGGTGATGGAGACGGTAACCCGGCGCGGTGAAGGCTTGTTCCCGCTGCCCCAGCACATCAGCCTGAGCTGCAGCTGCCCGGACTCGGCATCGATGTGCAAGCATGTCGCGGCGGTGCTGTACGGCGTGGGCAATCGCCTGGACAAGGAGCCGGCACTGCTGTTCCAGCTGCGCCATGTCGACCCACTGGCGTTGACGCGACAGGTCGGCCAGCTGCCGGCACTGGCGTCGGCCGACGCGCGTGAAGCGCTGGATGGCACCGATCTGTCGGCCTTGTTCGGCATCGATCTGGTGGACGATGGGCTTGCCGCAGCGAACCCGCCGGCGCCGCCCGACGCGGCACCGGCCCGGCAGAAGCCGCCTTCCCGGCGCGCGCGGGAAGCCCAGGCTGTTGAGCTGCAGCCGGCGCCAGGGCCGGCATTGCGTCCGGCGCTGTCAGGCGCGACGGCGAAGACCCAGCCGCTTGCGCCGTCGGGTCAGCCGCGCGGCAAGACGGTGACCGCGGCCGACTTGATCGCGCGCGGGGTGGCCCGGCACATGATCCCCGGCTGGATCGCATCAGGCGTCTTGCTGCGCACCGAGCAGCGGGGCGTGTACCGGACCAGCGCGCAAACGGAAGCGCGCATCCGCGCCTATGTCGCCACGCGTTGGGCGGTCGGGTTGCCGTAGGTCTTTCCTTCCGCCGATCACCTCAGCTTGCGTCGAGCAGACGCTCCGGCCGAATTGGCCAGGCGCATCACTCTGCCGTGAACTCCCGCCAGCCATGCGGCGCCTGCGGCGGCTGGCATTGGAAGGCCTGGGTGTCGCCGGCCTGGCAGGGCGCGAAGAACTCGTCGCTGTCGGCATTGCGGAACTCACGCAGCCGCGCGGCCAGCGCTCGGGCGCGGTCGAGCTGGCCGTTGGCGGCCAGGTGGCGGGTCCAGGCCAGCATCAGCCGGGTGTCCATCAGGTAGTGCGGCGCGCGGCGAAAGGCCAGCAGGCTGCCGGGCAAGGGGTCGGCGCTGGTGGCTGCGGCGTAGTCGGCATGGTGGGCAAACAGCACGCTGTGCTGGCCACTGCCGATGCGGGCCTGCAGCGGCCCGGCGTTGGTGCCCGGCGCGTAGATCGCCACCACGCGCATGTAGTCGAGCATCGCCAGGGCGCCGCCCAGCACCAGCAGGCCTCCCACCACGGTGCCTGGCCAGGCGGTGGCCTTGGGCCGCGCGGCGCTGGCGGCTTCACCGCTCGGCGCGCCGAGCGCAAAGCCCCAGGCAAAGGCCACCGGCAACAGGAAGTAGGCGTACCACAGCGGGTACTCGAACAGGCTGTGCAAGCCGGTCAGCAGCACCAGCATCCAGGCCGAGCGCGCGGCAACGCCGGCATCGCCATCGGCGCGCTGGCTGCGCTGCCAGGCCTGCCACAGCGCGAACACCATCAGGCCGAGCACCAGCGCGGCCAGCGGCACACCAAGCTCGACGGCCAGCTGCAAGGGCAGTGTGTGCGTGTGGTCGAAGAAGGCGGTCGGCCGGCCCGGAAACGGCGTCAGCGACCAGGCCAGGTTGAACTCGCCGAAGCCGACGCCGAACCACGGCTGCTGAGCGATCAGCGACAGCGCATTGGCCCAGATGCGTGGGCGGGAGTTCGGGCTGTCGATGCCGGTGGCTTCGCCCGCGGCGATGCGTGCCTCGGCGCCGATGGCCTGGTGGCTCCACTGGCCATACAAGGCCATCGCGCCATACGACAGGCCATAGATCAGCGGCGTGGCGATCAGCAGCACGCGCGCCGTGCCGGACAGCCGACGGTCCAGCAGGCCCCACAAGGCCAGCAGCACCAGGCCCAGCGCACCGGTGCGCGAGGCGCTGAGCTCGACCGCGAACACCAGCAGCACGACCAGCGCGATCGTCGCCGCGCGGCCCAGCCCCCTTAGCTCGAACAGGCCGATCGCGCCGACCACGCCCCACAGCAGCAGGCTGCACAGATGATTCGGCTGGCGCAGGTTGCCCACCGCGCGGCCGACCAGGCCCGAGTGCGCGATGACGTTGCCGTCGGTCCAGTCCGGCGCGAACACCTGCACCAATGCGACCCCCGCGCTCAGCAGCCCGGCTGCCGCCAGGCCAGCGGCGAAGCAGCCGAAGATGGCGGGGGCATCAGGCCGGCGTGCGGCGTCGCTGCCGGCCCAGGCCAGGGCCGCGGCGCCGGCCAGAAGGGCCAGCGCGGACAGCGTCAAGGCCGAGGGCAGCGCGCCCGCGGTGCCGGACCAGAGCACGGCGGCGGCCATTACTGCAATGGCGGCGAAGAGGGCGCGGCCGCGCAGCGGCAGCCCGCCGGGCATCAGGGCGATGACAAAACCACCCCACAGGGCGACGGCCAGACACTGGTTCAGCAGCGTCGGCGAAGGTGGCAGGTTGTAGGCCAGCAGCGGCGGTAGGGTACCGGCCAGCAGGGCAGCCATCAGCCGGCCAGGCGCAGCGGCGATCATCCCGCTGCCCGTCGTGGGGGTGCGATGCATCCGCCGATTCTAGGGAGCCGCCCTGCGTGGCCCGCAGCCGGGCGGCTGAAGCTGCGGCTCAGGCAGGCCCGAAGATGGCGAAACCCAGGACATTGCCGGTTTGGGCATCGACCAGCACGACGCCGGCCACGTACCGCGATAGCAAGGGCAGGAAACGCACCTGCGCCGCGGGTGCACCGGTCTTGGCAACGGCCGCCGCGAGCACGGCCTGGGAGTGGTACTGCGGACCTTGTTCCGGCACTTGGGCCAGCGGCTTGGCGTTGGTTCGAACCTCCTGGCGGGCGATGTCGTCCCAAGGCTGCCAGTACTTCGGGCGTGTGCCGAGGTCATTGCCCGTGATGGCGCGCTTGAGGGCTTCGAACTTTGCGGCCGGATCCGTGGGCATAGTTGTGCGCAGCAGGCGCGGACCGGTCAGCGACAGTGACTGCAACGGGGCAGGCGCCAGCGGCAACTCCTCGTGGACCACATCGACGGCCGGCACCACGCGAAACCGGTCTTCTTCCAGCGCCAGGGCCACCGGGCGGGCCAGGTACATCGTGTGCAGGCCATAGGCCAGGGCCGCCAACTGCATCAGTACCACGATGGCCAGGTCGCGCCGCAATTCGGTGACCGGCTTGCGCCGGTTGAACACGGCAAAGGTGATCAAGGGGCCCATCACGATGTCGACGCTGATGATCAGCACGAACAGGCCCAGCCCGCCGGCCATGGCCTCGTACGGGTTGGGGAACCACAACAGGAAGACGAGTGCCGCAGCCAATGCAGCCACCGCGGCGCTGCCGCTGAAGTGAATCAGCGCAGCACGTGTGCGCGAATGCAGGTCGAACGAAGCCATGTCGCTGATGATGCCCGAGCTGTGCGCGGCGATGGCGGTGCCGGCGCGGGGACTGCAACGCAAAACGCCTGGAGGTCCAGGCGTTTTTGCGAGTTGTCGATCAGACCCGGCGCATTGCGCCGAGGATTGGATCAACGATCAGGGCGTGCAGGACTTCGGCACATACTTGGCGTTGGCGGCCACCAGGCTGGAAGAGCAGGCCCAGGTGACCGAGCCGGCATTCAGCGTGGGGACCATCGTGAACGTGGCGCTCTGGATGGCTGTGACGACTGGTGCGGCGGCGCCCATCGTTGCTGTGACCGAACCCGTGGCCAGAGGCGTCGCGACAGTGGAATACTTGCCGGTAGCCGCAGGCAACAAGAGGGCGTTCGTCAAGCCCGCGCAGGCGCCCAGCGTCTGGCACTCTTCGGCGATCGCCGTCTTCGAGCCTTCCATCAGCGTGAACGGCTCCGAGGTCTGGGCCTTGGCCACGTAGTCCTGGTAGGCCGGCAGTGCAATCGCGGCCAGGATGCCGATGATCGCGACGACGATCATCAGTTCGATGAGGGTGAAACCTTTTTGGATGCTGCGCTTCATGGGGAGACTCCTGACAGTGAGGGGTGGGGTGGGGGACTCGGTATCCCTTATTTGCAGGGGTCGTGCCAGGCTTCGAAACGGGCCGGATGGGGCCAAAGCCGGTGATTGTTCACGCTTGGCTGAGGGCGCCTGTCAGTTTGTGTCGACCGAAGCGGTTGGCGGGTGACGGAAATCGTCACCCGCTGTCAATCACCGACAGTGATCACCTGGCCTGCCGTCAAGGCATGGATCGTGTGGCGGTCGCCCAGCGCGCCGATCTCGCTCATCACCGGGTCCAGCTCGCCCGGCTTGATGTGCGTGATGTAGACCTGCACGCCCGCCGCCAGGTGAGCCAACTCGCGACCCAATGCAGCAGGGTGCATGTGTCGGCTGATCGTCGCCAGTTGCTGCTCTTCATTGCGGAAGGCGGTCTCGATCACCAGGCTGGCCACCGGCAGGTTCTGCAGGCGCTGCCACAGTGCCGGGTGGGGGGCCGTGTCGCCGGTATAAACCCAGGCACCACGGGCCGAGCCGGCCGGCGGCAGCACCGCAAAGCCAACCGCGGGCACGGTGTGCAGCGCCGGCAGCACCTCGATGCGTCGGCCATCGCTCAAGGCGAGCACATCGCCCAGCTCGAAAGGCTTGAGCGCCAGCACCGGGTGCTCGGCGGAGGGCAGGCGGGTGAAGTCGGGCCACAGCGCGCCGTTGAACAGGTGCGTGCGCAGCGTCTCCAGCGTGGCCGGCAGCGCATGCACCTGGATAGGCGGGCGGCCGGCGCGCCGGCGCATCACGCTGTCGGCCAGCAAGGGCACGGCCAGCACATGGTCCAGGTGCGAATGGCTCAGCAGGATGTGGTCGATGCGCTCCAACTGCTCGAGCGCCAGGTCGCCGACGCCGGTGCCGGCGTCGATGAGCACGTCGTCATCGAGCAGGAAGGCGGTTGTGCGGCAACCTGCAGCGATCGAGCCGGAACAGCCCAGGACCCGGATTTGCATGAGACGCTTGTGCGCCGGCGGGGAACACCCTCCGGTCATCGGACAAAAGCTGATGGTGGCCGCAGTGCCGCGTGGCCGCAAGCTTGCTTTTGCGCAGTTCTCTGGATGTTCGAGGTCCGCACCGCAAGCGGGCGCGTCAACTGTGAACAAGATCACACTTGATCCGGCTCAAGTTCGGTTCGCATGGCGGTGTGTCACCACCAAGTTGTGCGCTTTCCACTGCATGCGCGGCCTGAATTTGTCCCCGGAAAGGGACAGGCCGCGCAGCGTCAGTCGAAAGGCCAAACCCGATCCGGGCTTCCCGGTCGGGTTTGGTCAGCCCCTCAGGGCAGCCAGGGCGCCAGTTCTAGAACTGGATGAACTGCATCTGCGTGCCGGCCAACTCGATCAGGTCGCCGTTCTTCAGCGGCGCGATGTCGCCGGCCAAGGGCATGCCGTTCACGCTGGGACGCACCAGCCCTTCCACGTGGGCAATGACATAGCCACCGGGCCGCTTGGTGATCGAGGCCACCTGCACGCCGGGTTTGCCGACGGTGGTGACCACCTTGGTCAGTGTGACCTCGCGGCCGGCGGCCGCGCCGCTGAGCACCTTGATCGAGGCCGGCAGTGTGCTGACCGGGGTGGCGCCCGCCATCGGCATCGGCCGCGGCGTGGTGGCGGTCGCATTGAACGGTGCATGCGGCGCGGGCGCGTGATGCGTCGGAGCCGCGGCGCCGGGCCGCATGATCATGGTCTTTTCGTAGTCGCCGCTGTCTTCGACCAGGTACTTGATCTTGTACTTGCCGATCTCGACCGTGTCGTTGTGCGCCAGCAACTGCTTCTTGATGGCCTTGCCATTGATGTAGGTGCCGTTGGTGCTGTTCAGGTCTTCGATGAAGACATCCTGGCCCACCATCTGCAGCACGGCATGCTCGCCGCTGACGGCGAGGTTGTCGATGACGATGTCGTTGTAGGGTCGACGGCCAAGGGTGGTCTTGTCCTTGGTGATCTGGACTTCCTTGATGACCACACCATCGAGCGACACCACCAGTTTGCCCATGCTTGCCCTTATCTTGTCTGTCGGACCATCCCCCAGTCCGGAGCTTGGTCTGTGCTTTTTTACGCCGGGTCGCTAGCGTCCGAAACGCCACCAGGGTTTGTTCGCGGAAACCGGGTTGCCTGCCACGCGCACAAGAACCAGCGCAATATTATCCTTTCCGCCTGCATCATTGGCGGCATCGATCAGCGCCTGCCCCGCAAGAGGTAACGCGTCGTGCATCTGCAACAGCTGCGCCAGCGTCGCGTTGTCGAGCATGTCCGACAGGCCGTCGGAACACATCAGGTACAGGTCGCCGGGCTGCACGTCGTGCACGTGGGTTTCCAGCAGCACGGTGTCCTCGACACCGACCGCGCGTGTCACCAGGTTCTTGTTGGCCGAGAACGCCGCCTGTTCGGGCGTGATCAGGCCGGCGTCGATCTGCTCCTGCAGCAGTGAATGATCGCGGGTGATCTGCACCAGCTGGCCGCTGCGCCAGCGGTAGGCGCGTGAATCGCCGACATGGCCCAGGCGCAGCTGGCCTTCGCGGAACACCGCCACCACCAGTGTGGTGCCCATGCCGGCGTATTGCGGGTTGGCGTTGGCGGCGTTGAAGATCGCGCGGTTGGCGTTGTCGACACAGATGTCCATCGCGCGGCGCACTTCGGCATCGTTGGCCTTGCCGCCGGCTTCGTGCAGCCAACGGCCGAGTTCGCTCTTGATGAACGAGGTGGCCATGTTGCTGGCCACCTCACCGGCGTTGTAGCCGCCCATGCCGTCGGCGAGCACGGCCAGCGCATTGGCGTCATCGACTGCCACTGAGTCTTCGTTGTTCGAGCGCGCGCGGCCCGTGTCCACGGCGTGGAAGAACTCGAAGCTCATGCGGCGTGAGGGCTCGGTGGCAAGGTTCGGAAGGGTGGCAACTGATTGTGCCTTGTTGCGCAGCCGCTTCGTGCTGGGGATCGACCCCAGCCGTGGGGGAGATCACGCATGCGAAGAATCCTGCAGTGCAAGGGCCCAGCGCTCCAACTCCGTCGCCAGCGCGAGCAGATTCTGCGGGCGCAGGCCGGGCGCGCGCTGCAGGATCTGGGCGATCAGCGCGTCCAGGCCGGCGGGCAGCTCGGGCCGCCAATGCCGCAGCGGCGCGGGGTCACCCGCGGCCACGGCACGCAGCAGTTCGCCCAGGGTGGTGGCCGGGAACGGCAGCCGGCCGGTCAGCAGTTCATAAAGCATCACGCCGAGCGCGTAGGTGTCGGTGCGTGCATCGGCCGGCTCGCCGGTCAGCTGCTCGGGCGCCATGTAGGCAGGCGTGCCCAGCGTCACGCCGGTGCGGGTGACCGCAGCATCCTGCAGGCGTGCGACGCCGAAGTCGACGAGCTTCAAGCGGTCGGTGGCCAGATCGATGCGCACGTTGGCGGGCTTCAAGTCGCGGTGCACGACGCCATGGCCATGGGCATGCGCCAGTGCCCGTGCGATGCGTGCGCCGAAGCGCAGCACCAGCGGTTCGGGCAGCAAGCGTTGTGGGCGGGTGTAGCGCGACAGGTCGGTGCCGGGCGCCAGCTCCATCGCGATCCAGGGCTCGCCGTTGCGCTCGCCGCCGTCGAGCACCGCCACGATGTCCGGGTGCGACAGGCTGCGCAGCACTTCGGCCTGGCGCAGGAAGCGCTGCCGCTGGTCGGCCTGTTCTGCCGCAGGCAGTGTGGCGGCCAGGGTCAGCGTCTTGATCGCGACCTGCTGCGCACCGGCCTGCGCCAGGAACACCGGCCCGGATGCGCCCTGCCCCAACACCGCGCTGGCCAGGTAAGGACCGAAGCGCAGTTCAGGCGCCGACGCCACGGGTGGCGACGCAGCGCTGCGTCGCCACCAACGGTGCCACAAACGGCGCCACAAAGGCGTTGCGGCAGGATGCATCGGGCGAGGGCCGGGGTGGGTGGATCCACCGCAAGCTATCACATCCCGCGCGTGGCGCGGCGATCGCGGGAAACTACGCGGCGGTGCGACGTTTCTTCACAGCCCAGCCGATGGCCAGCACCAGCAGTGCGCCGGCGATGCCGGCCGAGTAGTGCCAAGCCGCCGGCGCCGCACCGGCCGCCTGCGGGATGGTGCTGCCCAGCGCCGGATCCGACACCGCCATCGTGCCGGCAATCCATCCCAGCAGCATGCCGCCGAGCGTGATGACGACCGGGAAGCGGTCCATCAGCTTGATCACGAACTGGCTGCCCCAGACGATGATCGGGATGCTGACCAGCAGGCCGAAGATCACCAGCGGCATCTTGTGGTCACCGCCCGCGCCTTCGGCCGCTCCGGCGATCGCGATGACGTTGTCCAGGCTCATCACGAAGTCGGCCACGATCACGGTGCGAACCGCGGACCACAGCTTGTCGCTGGCCTTGATCTCGTGATCCCCTTCTTCATCGGGGGCGAGCAGCTTGACGCCGATCCACAACAACAGCGCCGCGCCGACGATCTTCAGGAACGCGATCTTCAGCAGGGTCAAGGCAAAGAAGATCAGCACGACGCGCAGCACGATGGCGCCAACCGTGCCCCAGATGATGCCCTGGGTGCGCTGCTTGGCGGGCAGCTGCCGGCAGGCCAGCGCGATTACCACCGCGTTGTCGCCGCCGAGCAGGATGTCGATCATGATGATCTGGCCAACGGCAACCCAGAATTCGGCACTCAGAAATTGATCCATTGAACGGTCCCTCTAACGAGCGCAGCGAGTTTAGGTCGACGGCGCCCGCTGTTTGCTGCGGAAACTACATAACGGGCCCCGGAAACACAGCAGGCCACCGTGAGTGGCCTGCTGAACCGCGCGGTCGGGGGGAAGGATCAGAGCATGGACTTCAGCAGCCTGGCCATCTCGCTGGGGTTGCGGGTGACGGTGAAGCCGCACTCTTCCATGATCGCCAGCTTGGCATCGGCCGTGTCGGCACCGCCTGAGATCAGTGCGCCGGCGTGGCCCATGCGCTTGCCTGCCGGCGCCGTGACGCCGGCGATGAAGCCGACGATCGGCTTCTTCATGTTGGCTTGGCACCAGCGCGCCGCTTCGGCTTCATCGGGGCCGCCGATCTCGCCGATCATGATCACCGCGTCGGTGTCCGGATCGTCGTTGAACAGCTGCATCACATCGATGTGCTTCAGCCCATTGATCGGGTCGCCACCGATGCCGACTGCACTGGATTGGCCGAGGCCGATCTCGGTGAGCTGCGCCACCGCTTCATAGGTCAGCGTGCCCGAGCGCGAGACGACGCCGATGCGGCCCTTGCGGTGAATATGGCCGGGCATGATGCCGATCTTGATTTCTTCCGGCGTGATCAGGCCCGGGCAGTTGGGGCCTAGCAGCAGGGTCTTCTTGCCGCCGGCGGCTTCCTTGGCCTTCATCTTGTTGCGCACTTCCAGCATGTCGCGCACGGGGATGCCTTCGGTGATGCAGATCGCTAGGTCCAGGTCGGCTTCCACGGCTTCCCAGATCGCGGCTGCGGCGCCGGCGGGCGGCACATAGATCACGCTGACGGTGGCGCCGGTGTTGGACTTGGCGTCCTTCACGCTGGCGTAGATCGGGATGCCTTCGAAATCTTCGCCGGCCTTCTTCGGATTCACGCCGGCGACGAAGCAGTTCTTGCCATTGGCATACGCGACACAGCCGCGCGTGTGGAACTGACCGGTCTTGCCGGTGATGCCCTGGGTGATGACCTTGGTGTCCTTGTTGATCAGGATGCTCATGACGGTTCCTTACTTGACGGCTGCGACGATCTTGGTGGCCGCCTCGGCCATGGTGTCGGCTGCGATGATCGGCAGGCCGGATTCAGCGAGCATCTTCTTGCCCAGGTCTTCGTTGGTGCCCTTCATGCGCACCACCAGCGGCACGCTGAGGTTCACCGCCTTGCAGGCCGTGATCACGCCTTCGGCGATGGTGTCGCACTTCATGATGCCGCCGAAGATGTTGACCAGGATGCCCTTCACGGAGCTGTTCTTCAGCATGATCTTGAAGGCCTCGGTGACCTTCTCGGCGGTGGCGCCGCCACCGACATCGAGGAAGTTCGCCGGCTCGCCGCCGAACAGCTTGATGGTGTCCATCGTCGCCATCGCCAGGCCGGCACCGTTGACCAGGCAGCCGATGTTGCCGTCCAGGCTGATGTAAGCCAGGTCGAACTTGCTGGCCTCGATTTCCGCCGGGTCCTCTTCATCGAGGTCGCGGTAGGCCACGATCTCGGGGTGTCGGAACAGCGCGTTCGAGTCGAAGTTGAACTTCGCGTCCAGTGCCTTGATGCCGCCGCCGCCTTCGAGGATCAGCGGGTTGATCTCGGCCAGCGACGAATCGGTGTCCATGTAGGTCTGGTACAGCTTCTTCAGCACGTCCACCGTCTGCGCCTGCGAACCTTCGGGCACGCCGATGCCCTGGGCCAGTTGCAGCGCCTGCGCGTCGGTGAGGCCGGTCGCCGGCTCGACGAAGACCTTGATGATCTTCTCGGGGGTGGCGTGCGCGACCTCTTCGATGTCCATGCCGCCTTCGCTGCTGGCCATCATCGCGACCTTCTGCGTCGCGCGGTCGGTGACCGCGGCGACGTAGTACTCCTTCTTGATGTCGGCGCCTTCTTCGATCAGCAGGCGGCGCACCTTCTGGCCTTCGGGGCCGGTCTGATGGGTCTTCAGCTGCATGCCGAGGATCTGGCCGGCGAGCGTCTTGAGCTCGTCCAGCGAGCGCGCCAGCTTCACGCCGCCGCCCTTGCCACGGCCACCAGCGTGGATCTGGGCCTTGACGACCCAGACGGCGCCGCCGAGCTTTTGTGCGGCTTCGACCGCTTCCTGCACGGTGAACGCAGGATAGCCCCGCGGTACCGGCACGCCGAATTGGCGCAAGATTTCTTTGCCTTGGTATTCGTGGATCTTCATCGGGGGCTCACTGCGAAGGGTCAGAAAAATTCTGCCGCCCGGCAGCAAGCCGATGCGGCGGCGAGCCGGAACAGCCGGCGGGGGGAAGCAAACCTTCGCAATTTAGCATGTTGCGCTGCGGCAAAGCGGACAGGACCTGCGCAGGCCTTCCCAGGCCCTTGCGCCGGCGGCTCAATCGTCGGGGTCCTGGCTCGACGATTCTTCCGGCATGTCGCCCTCTTTCACGACGCGCCGGATCACCTCGGGCGTGAAGCCGCGACCGCTCAAATAGCGCATCTGCCGCACGCGGGCGGCGGCATCGGCGGGCACCTGGCCGCCGGCCATAGCGCCGTATTTCTTGCGCCAGACTTCGCGGGCGCGGTCCAGTTCGGTGTCTCGCAGCGCCTGCCTGGCCGATGCATCGAGCGAGGCGCCGTGCATCTGCAGTTCGCGCTGAATGCGCAGGTTGCCGAAGCGCGATTGCCGCGCGTTCACCCGGCTCTCGACAAAGCGCTCTTGCGAGAGGTGGCCGTGCGTGGACAGCCAATCGAGCAGCGCATCGACTTCCGATGCTGCTTCCGCAGGTTCGGTGTCCTCGGGCATCAGGCGCAGCAGCTTGCCGCGCAACTCGATGCGGCTGTGCTCCCGCTGCGCCAGCCACTGCAGCGCTCGCACCTTGATCGACGCCGGCTTGGGCGCCATGCCGCGTGACCTGATGTGCTTCAGCCGCTAGGGCGCCAGTTACTCGGCCGTCGCCGCGCCCGGCAACAGCGGCACGCCCATGGCGGCGCGCACCTTGTTCTCGATCTCGAACGCCAGGTCGGGGTTCTCGCGCAGGAACTCGCGTGCGTTGTCCTTGCCCTGGCCGATCTTCTCGCCGTTGTAGGCGTACCAGGCGCCGGACTTGTCGAGGATCTTGGCCTCCACGCCCATGTCGATGATCTCGCCATGGCGGCTGGTGCCTTCGCCATAGAGGATGTCGAACTCGGCGGTCTTGAACGGCGGTGCGACCTTGTTCTTGACGACCTTGACCTTGGTTTCGCTGCCGATCACTTCTTCACCGCGCTTGATGCTGCCGGTGCGGCGGATGTCCAGGCGCACTGACGAGTAGAACTTCAGCGCGTTGCCGCCGGTGGTGGTTTCGGGGTTGCCGAACATCACGCCGATCTTCATGCGGATCTGGTTGATGAAGATGATCATCGTGTTGGTCTTCTTGACCGTGGCGGTGAGCTTGCGCAGCGCCTGGCTCATCAGCCGGGCTTGCAGGCCGGGCAGTGAATCGCCCATCTCGCCTTCGAGTTCGGCCTTGGGCGTGAGGGCCGCGACCGAGTCGATGATCACCAGGTCCACCGAGCCGGAACGCACCAGCGCATCGACGATTTCCAGCGCTTGTTCGCCGGTGTCGGGCTGGCTGATCAGCAGTTCCTGCAGGTTGACGCCGAGCTTCTGCGCATAACCGGTGTCCAGCGCGTGTTCGGCATCAATGAAGGCGCAGGTGCCGCCGAGCTTCTGCATTTCGGCCACCACCTGCAAGGTCAGCGTGGTCTTGCCCGAGGACTCCGGGCCGTAGATTTCGACCACCCGGCCGCGGGGCAGGCCGCCGACACCCAGCGCGATGTCCAGGCCCAGCGAGCCGGTGGAGACGACCTCGATGGCTTCGACCACCTCGCCATCACCCAGGCGCATGATCGAGCCTTTGCCGAACTGCTTTTCAATCTGTGACAGGGCGGCCTGCAGGGCCTTGGCTTTTTCGGTGTTCAGCGCTTTGACGGGTGCATCCATGGGGCTCTCCTCGGGGTGGGCGAACTATAAGATGAAAGCTGGATGTTTGTACAGTTGCTTCACGGTCCCGGCGCGCTTGAGATTCATCAAGCGGAGGGATGCGGCGGCTGCCTAGAATGCATCACCCCCAGCACCCGTTCGAGGCTGCATTGCGCTGCGCCAGGAGACAGACATGCGGATTCTGATCGCCGAAGACGACCAGGTGCTGGCCGATGGATTGCTGCGTTCGCTGCGGGCTTCGGGCTATGCGGTCGACCAGGTGGGCAGCGGCAGTGAAGCCGATGCGGCGCTGTCCTCGCATGAGTTCGACCTGCTGATCCTCGACCTCGGCCTGCCGAAGATGCATGGCTTCGAGGTGCTGCGCAAGCTGCGCAGCCGCGGCTCGTCGGTGCCGGTGCTGATTCTCACCGCGGCCGACAGCGTCGAGCAGCGCGTCAAGGGCCTGGACCTGGGCGCCGACGACTACATGGCCAAGCCCTTCTCGCTGCAGGAACTCGAAGCCCGCGTCCGCGCACTCACGCGGCGCGGCCTGGGCACGGCGTCGAGCCTGATCAAGCATGGCCCGCTGACCTTCGACGCCACCGGCCGCGTGGCCTACATCAGCGACCAGATGATCGAACTCTCGGCACGTGAACTGAGCCTGCTCGAAGTGCTGCTGCAGCGCGCCGGCCGCCTGGTCAGCAAGGACCAGTTGGTCGACCGCCTGTGCGAATGGGGCGAAGAGGTCAGCAACAACGCCATCGAGGTCTACATCCATCGTCTGCGCAAGAAGATCGAACAGGGCCCGATCCGCATTGCCACCGTGCGTGGCCTCGGATACTGTCTGGAGAAGATCCAGGCGTGAGGCATGCGTAGAGACCCCGGTCGGACACACTTGACTGTGGGTGCCTGGCGAAGGGCCGACCGCCGGCGGTCGGCGCGGCCTGCAAGGCGCCGCCAGACGGCCGGGGGTCCACATGGCCCATGAACAGAGATCGCTGTTCGGCGAGATCCTCGACTGGATGCTCGCACCGCTGCTGTTGTTGTGGCCAATGAGCGTAGCGCTGACCTGGCTGGTGGCGCAGAGCATCGCCAACCGGCCCTTCGACCGCGACCTGGCGGAGATGGCCCGCACCATCGCGCGACAGGTGGTCGTGGAGCCCGGCGAGCCAGGCAAGCCATCGCGCATCCGCCTGCGGCTGCCCGAGGTGGCGACCGAAGTGCTGCGCGCCGACGATGCCGACCACGTGTACTTCCAGGTGCTCGGTGCCCGCGGCGAGTACGTGGCCGGCGACCGCTCGCTGCCGGTGCCCGACGAAGCACCGGCACCGGCCCAGGAGCTGCGCTACCGCGACGACGACGTGCAGAGCGATGCCGTGCGCGTGGCCTACCTGTGGCTGCCGCCCACCGGCGTGCCCGGCGAACTGCCGCCGCTGGTGCAGGTGGCCGAGACGCTGGACAAGCGCTCGCGCCTGGCCACCGAGATCATCAAGGGCGTGATCGTGCCGCAGTTCGTCGTGCTGCCGCTGGCCGTGCTGCTGGTCTGGTTCGCACTGGCCCGCGGCATCAAGCCGCTGAGCGAATTGCAGCAGCGCATCCGCCGTCGCGAGAGCCATGACCTGAGCCCGCTGGAGGAGCGCGACGTGCCCGAAGAAGTCGCGCCGCTGGTCGGCGCGATCAACGACCTGCTGGCGCGGCTGGACCGTTCGATGAGCACGCAGAAGCACTTCCTGGCCGACGCGGCGCATCAGCTGAAGACACCGCTGGCGGGCCTGCGCATGCAGGCCGAGCTGGCGCAGCGCGAGATCGACGCCGGCGAGCAGGACCCGAAGGCGCTGAAACGCTCGCTGCAGCACATCGCCCATGCCAGCCAGCGCGCCGCGCACATGGTGAACCAGTTGCTGGCGATGGCGCGGGCCGAGGACAAGGAGAGTGCGCGCCAGGAGCAGGAGGTGAACCTGGCCCGGTTGGCGCGCGAGACGGTGCGCGACTTCGTGCCCAAGGCCTTGGACAAGCGCATCGACATCGGCTACGAAGGCCCGGACGAAAAGCAGGCGCTGCATGGCCGCCTGTTCGGCCAGCCGCTGCTGATCCGCGAGCTGATCCGCAACCTGGTCGACAACGCGCTGCAGTACACGCCGGCCGGCGGCAGCGTCACCGTGCGGGTGATGGACGATCCCTTCGGGCAGGTGCTGGTACTGCAGGTCGAAGACACCGGCCCCGGCATCGTCGAGGCCGAGCGTGAACTGGTGTTCCGGCCGTTCTACCGCTCGTTGGGCACCGATGTCGACGGCAGCGGCCTGGGCCTGGCCATCGTGCAGGAGATCGTGCAGCGCCACCGGGCGACGATTTCGATCGCCGACGCGCGGGCGCGGGCCAGCGCATCGGCCCAGGGCCAGGGGCCGGGCGCGCTGATCACGGTGCGTTTCACGCTGCTTCAGCGCACAGAAGACCAGCAGCCGGCGACGTAGTTCAGCAGGCTGCCATCATCTTCGTCGGCATGGCCGGCTTCGCAGGCGGCGCGGAACATCGCCGCGGCCTGCGTGCCGAGTTGCGGATCGATGCCGGTTTGCTGCGCCATCGCGATGGCCAGCGCCGAATCCTTGGCCAGCAGCGTGGTGTGGGCCCGTGGCGCCAGGTCGCCGGCCAGCGCGCGCGCCATGCGGTCGCTGCCGATCCAGCTCTGGCCGCTGGACTGCTCGATGACCTGCAGCGTCTTCACGGCGTCCAGCCCCAGGCGCTGCGCCAGCGCGATGGCCTCGGCCGCGCCGGCCAGGTTCACCGCGGCCAGCAGGTTGTTCACCAGCTTGGTCCGCGCGCCATCGCCAGGCTTCGGGCCGACATGGAACAGCTGCGCACCCAGGGCTTGCAGCAGGACGCGATGTTGTTCGAACAGCGCCTGCTCGCAGCCCACCATCAGGCTCATGCTGCCGTCGCGTGCCCGTGCCGGGCCGCCGGACATCGGCGCGTCGATGCAGGCGATGCCGTGCTCGGCCAAGCCGCACGCCATCTGCTCGACATCGGCGGGGGCGATGGTCGGGCACAGCAGCACGGCCTGCGGCCGCCGCGCCGCCTGCACGACACCGGCGGCGCCGAACAAGACCTCGTGTGCCTGCGCTGCGTTCACCACCACCACCGCGACGACGCTGCAGTGCTGCGCCAGCGCGGCCGCGCTGGCTGCCCGTGAGGCACCGGCCTGCACGGCCAGCACTTCGCGCTCGGGCAGCAGGTCGTGCACACGCACCGCATGCCCGGTGTCGAGCAGGCGCAGCGCCATGCCCAGCCCCATGTTGCCGACACCGATCACACCGACGCTGGGCTGCGTGAGGCCGCCGCTGCCGTCGCTCATGGTCAGCGTTGCATCAAGCCGCGGCTGCGCGCGATCGACATCAGGATGCCCAGCGCCAGCCCCAGCGTCACCATCGCCGTGCCGCCGTAGCTGATGAAGGGCAACGGGATGCCGACCACCGGCAGGATGCCGCTGACCATGCCCATGTTGACGAAGGCGTAGGTAAAGAAGCTCAAGGAGATGGCACCGGCCAGCAGCCGCGAGAACACCGTCGGCGCCTGCGAGGCGATCAGCAGCCCGCGCAGGATCACGAAGGCAAAGGCCACCATCAGCAGCGCCGCGCCGAGCAGGCCGAACTCCTCGGCATAGGCCGCGAAGATGAAGTCGGTGGTGCGTTCGGGAATGAACTCCAGGTGCGTCTGCGTGCCGTTCATGAAGCCCTTGCCGGTGAGGCCGCCGGAGCCGATGGCGATCATGCCCTGGATGATGTGGAAGCCCTTGCCCAGCGGATCGGTGCTGGGGTCCAGCAGGGTGCAGACGCGGTGCTTCTGGTACTCGCGCAGCAGCGGCCAGACCACATCGGGCTCGCAGATGCGATCGGCGCTGATCACCATCGCGGCCAGCGCCACGACAGCGGCCAGCAGCACCGGCACGATGAGCTTCCACGACAGCCCGGCGAAGAAGATCACGTAGAGCCCGGCCGACAGGATCAGGATCGCCGTGCCCAGGTCCGGCTGCTTGACCACCAGGCCTACCGGCAGCAGCAGCAACAGCCCGGCGATCAGGAAGTCCGGCATGCGCAACTGGCCTTCGCGCTTCTGGAACCACCAGGCCAGCATCAGCGGCATGGCCAGCTTCAGGATCTCGCTGGGCTGGATCACGATGCCGACATTGAGCCAGCGCGTCGCGCCCTTCTTGGTGACGCCGAACAGCGCGGTGGCCACCAGCAGCGCCACGCCGAAGACATACAGCGGCACGGCCAGCCGCATCAGTTTCTGCGGCGGCACCTGGGCCATCACGAACATCACGATGAAGCCCAGCGTCATGTTGCGCGCATGGTCGACGAAGCGCGTGCCATGGTCGAAGCCGGCCGAGTACATGATGGTCAGGCCGATCGCGCACAACAGCAGCAGACCGCCGGCCATCGCACCGTCGAACACGGCGAGCACCGGCCGCACGCGGCGCCACAGGGTCGGCTGCTCGACGATCGCGCTCACTGGACTACCCTCCGCGCTGCGCGCTGCGGGATTCGCCCTTCGGAGCGGCCGTTCGGGCTCATGGCCTGGCCCTCGAAGCCGGGCTGCCGAGGATGACCGGCATCGCGGCCGGTGCGACGGCCGGAGCGGCCACCGGCACCGCCACGGCCGGCGATGCCGCCGTGGGCACCGATGCCGCCATGGCGGCCAGACCGACGGGCGGGCGCTGCGACACCGGCACCGGCGGCTTCACCGGCACTGGCGCCTGGCCCTGCTGCACCGCGGCGATGTCGTCGTCGGTGGGGTACAGGCCCTGCAGCCAGTAGTCGAACACGCGGCGCACGATGGGCGCGGCCGATTGCGCGCCGAAGCCGGCGTTCTCGACCACCAGCGCCACGGCGATGCGCGGGTTCTCCGCCGGCGCATAGGCCACGTACAGCGCGTGGTCGCGCAGGTGCTCGGCCATCTTCGAGGCGTTGTACTTCTCGTTCTGCTTGATGCCGACGACCTGCGCCGTGCCGGTCTTGCCGGCCGCGACATAGCCGGCACCACGGAATGCCGTCGCAGAGGTGCCTTCGATATTGACCCCCACCAGCGCATGGTGGACCACCGCCAGGTGATCGGGCTGGATCACCACCGGCTCCAGCGGCTGCGCCGCCACCGGCCGCTTCTGGCCCGAAACCACGTCCAGCACCTCCTTCACCAGGTGCGGCTTGTGACGCTGGCCGCCGGCGGCCAGCGTGGCCATGGCCTGCGCCATCTGCAGGATCGTGAAGCTGTTGTAGCCCTGGCCGATGCCCAGCGAGATGGTCTCGCCGGCATACCAGCGCTGCTGCTCGGGCTTGCGGTAGGCGCGTTTCTTCCACGCGGTGGAGGGCAGGATGCCGCGTACTTCGCCTTCCAGGTCGATGCCGGTGATCTGCCCGAAGCCGAAGGGCGCCAGCTGTTGCGCCATCACGTCCACGCCCAGGTCGTTGGCCAGCAGGTAGTAGTAGGTGTCGCAGCTGTGCACGATCGAGCGGTACATGTCGACCATGCCGTGCCCGCCCTCCTTGTCGTCGCGGAACTTGTGGTTGCCGAACCAGAAGTAGCCGGGGTCGGAGATGGCCTGTTGCGGCGTGCGCTTGCCGGTGGCCAAGCCGACCAGCGCCATGAAGGGCTTGTAGGTCGAGCCCGGCGGGTAGGTGCCGCGCAAGGCCCGGTTCAGCAGCGGCTTGTCGATCGATTCGTTCAGCTCGCGCCAGCTGTCGACATCGATGCCGTCGACGAACAGGTTCGGGTCGAAGGTCGGCTTGCTGACGAAGCTGAGCACCTCGCCCGTGCGCGGGTCGATGGCCACCAGCGCGCCGCGCCGCTCGCCATAGAGCTGCTCGACCAGCTGCTGCAGCCGCATGTCCACCGACAGCACCAGCGTGTTGCCCGGTGTCGCGGCATGGCTGCGCAGGCGCCGCACTGCGCGGCCGCCGGCGCTGGTCTCGACTTCCTCGAAGCCGGTCACGCCATGCAGTTCCCGTTCGTAGCTCTGCTCCAGCCCGAGCTTGCCGATGTAGTCCGTGCCCTTGTAGTTGGCCTGGGCGTCTTCGTCCCACTCGTCCATCGCCTGCTTTTCGGCGGTGTTGATGCGGCCGATGTAGCCCAGCAGGTGGCTGGCCGATTCGCCGGCGGGATAGTTGCGGAACAGCCTCGCGCGCACGTCGACGCCCGGGAAGCGGAAGCGCTGGGCCATGAAGCGCGCCACTTCTTCATCGCTCAGCTTGGTGCGGATCGGCAGCGATTCGAAGCTCTTGCTCTCGTCCATCAGCCGCTTGAAGCGGCGGCGGTCGCGTGGCTGGATGTCCAGCACCTGGCCCAGCGCGTCGATCATCGGCTCGAGATCGGCTTCCACCTTGGACGGCGTGATCTCCAGCGTATAGGCCGAGTAGTTGGTGGCCAGCACCAGGCCGTTGCGGTCGACGATCAGGCCGCGGTTCGGCACGATGGGCACGACCGTGATGCGGTTGGCCTCGGCCTGCAGGGCCAGGTCGTCGTGGCGGTAGACCTGCAGCCACACCAGCCGCGACGCCAGCAGGCCGAAGGCCAGCAGCACGAACAGCGCGGCAGCCAGCAGCCGGCCGCGGAAGCGCCTGAGCTCGCGTTCGAGGTTCTTGAGCTCCGTCATGATCATCCGCGCAGGCTCACAGCGGCCGGTTCACGTCGGGATCCGGCGCGCGGCGTTGCGGCGCGAGCAGCAGCCACACCACCACCGGCCACAGCGCGGCCTCGAACAGCGGCGCCAGCATCACGGCCCAGCCCGGGAACATGCCGCCGGCGATCAGCCGCGCCGCCATCGACACGCCATGCGCGGCAAAGAACAGCGGCAGGATCTGCAGCGCCTGCGCCGGCACCGAGAACCACAGCAGCCGGCGGTGGATGGTGATCGCGAAGTAAGCCAGCAGCGTGTAGGCCAGCGCATGCTGACCGAGCACGGCGCTCTCGTGCACGTCCATCACCAGGCCGAAGACGAAGCCCAGGCCTACGCCGACGCGGTGCGGCTGGTGCACGATCCAGAACACCAGCACCAGCGCCAGCAGGTCGGGCGATGCGGCGTGTCGGCCCACCGGCAGCATCTCCAGCGCCAGCGCCAGCAGCAGCGACAGGCCGATGAACAGCGGGTTGACCGGCAGCAGCAGTTGGTCGGAGCCACGGGGCATGATCATGGCGCGGCTCCCGAGGCCGGCGCGGCCTTGCGATCGCGACCCTTGCCCTTGCCGCCCTTGACGGGTTCGGGCGCAAGTTCCGGCAGCGGCGGCAGTTGCGCCGACAGCGGCTCCAGCACCAGCACATGGCGCACGCCGTCGATCGGCGCGGCCGGTGCCAGCAGGATGCGCGCAAAGCCCGAATCCACCTTGCGATCGACGCGCACGACACGCGCCACCGCCAGCCCCACCGGGTAGACACCGTCGACGCCGCTGGTCGTCAGCGCGTCGCCCACCTGCACATCGGCATTGCCGGCCATGAAGCGCAGTTCCAGGCCACCGCCCTCGGCACCGCCGAAGGCCGCGCTGCGGGCCTGCGAGCGGCTGTTGAGCACCGGGATCGCCGCGTCCTTGTCGGTCAGCAAGGTGACCACCGCATTCAGCGGATAGACCCGCGTCACCTGGCCCAGCACGCCGGCCTCGTTGATCACCGGCGCGCCCAGCGCCACGCCATGCGTCGCGCCGCGGTCGATGAAGACCTTGCGGGAATACGGATCTGCCGCTTCGTACATCACCTCGGCGGACAGCGATTTCACCTGCAGCGCCGGCCGCAAGTCGAGCAGCGCGCGCAGGCGGGTGTTCTCCAGCGCCAGCTGCTCGGCGCGCTCCGCGCGCTCGGCCTGGCGCGCGAGCTTGGCGCGCACCTCGTTCTGCGCGGCCAGGGCCTGCTTCAGGCCTTGCAGGTAGTCGCTGCCGGCCTGCGTCAGCTGCACCGGCGCCATCAATCCCCGCTGCACCGGCAGCAGCACCGTGGCCATCGCCGAGCGCAGCGGCTGGGTCAGCTTGAAGCGGCTGTCGGCGGCCATCAGGAACACCGCCAGTGCCGAACACAGCGCAAGCTTGGTCAGCGCCGGTGTTCCTTGACGGAAGAACGGCGGCGGGGTGCGGTCCAGGGTGCCGAGGGGCATGGCAATCGCCGCGTGTGCCGGGCGCACGCGGCGCCAGGCCCGACCTTACTCCGAGGTGAAGATGCTGCCCAGCCGTTCCATGCGCTCCAGCGCCATGCCGCAGCCACGCACCACGCAGGTCAGCGGGTCTTCGGCCACCAGCACCGGCAGGCCGGTTTCTTCGGCCAGCAGGCGATCGAGGTCGCGCAGCAGCGCGCCACCGCCGGTCAGCATCATGCCGCGCTCGGCGATGTCGGCGCCCAGCTCGGGCGGGGTTTGTTCGAGCGCGTTCTTCACGCTCGAGACGATCTGGTTCAGCGGATCGGTCAGCGCTTCGAGGATCTCGTTGGACGAGATCGTGAAGCTGCGCGGCACGCCTTCAGAGAGGTTGCGGCCCTTGACCTCCATCTCCTTGACTTCGCTGCCGGGGAAGGCCGAGCCGATGCTCTTCTTGATGCTCTCGGCGGTGGGCTCGCCGATCAGCATGCCGTAGTTGCGGCGAATGTAGTTGATGATGGCTTCGTCGAACTTGTCGCCGCCGACGCGCACGCTGCCCTTGTAGACCATGCCGCCGAGCGAGATCACGCCGACCTCGGTGGTGCCGCCGCCGATGTCGACGACCATCGAGCCGGAGGCCTCCGACACCGGCAAACCTGCGCCAATGGCCGCAGCCATGGGTTCTTCAATCAAGTAGACCTGCGAGGCGCCGGCGCCCAGCGCCGATTCGCGGATGGCGCGGCGTTCCACCTGCGTCGAGCCGCAGGGCACGCAGATGATGATCCTCGGGCTCGGCCGCAGGATGGACTGCGGGTGGACCATCTTGATGAACTGCTTGAGCATCTGCTCGGTGACGGTGAAGTCGGCGATCACGCCGTCCTTCATCGGCCGGATGGCCTCGATGTTGCCGGGCACCTTGCCGAGCATGGCCTTGGCCTCGGCGCCGACGGCCTGGATGGTCTTCTTGCCGTTGGGGCCGCCTTCGTGGCGGATGGAAACAACCGAGGGTTCATCGAGCACGATGCCTTTGCCACGCACGTAGATGAGCGTGTTGGCGGTGCCGAGGTCGATGGCCAGGTCGGTGGAGAAGTAGCGACGCAGGGATCCGAACATGGGGAGCGGGAAAAACGGTCAGCGCGCAACGTGGCGCGCGGCAGCAGCGCTTGGGGCCCCTAACGGGCGTCAACGGCGCGGCAGGCGGGTTGTTGGGGGGAATTCGGGCCGGCTGGCTGCAGGCTGTCAGCAGCAGCTGGATAGCCGGCGATAATACCCGATCACCCTCGTGTTTCCTCTCCAGGAAACCCGCTGCAGGACGTAACTCCCGATGGCCTTGACACCCCACGACGTGAGCCGCATCGCGCATCTGGCGCGGCTTGCCCTCTCTCCCGCTGAAGAGCAGCTGCTGCTCGGGCAGCTGAACGGTTTTTTCTCGATCGTCGAACAAATGGGCGCGGTGGACACCAGCGGCGTCGAGCCGCTTTACACGCCGCTGTCGGCGGTGCAGCAGGTGCAGCTGCGCTTGCGCGACGACATGGTGACCGAAAGCAATCAGCGCGAAGCCAACCAGCGCAGCGCGCCGGCCGTGGAAGATGGGCTGTTCCTGGTGCCGAGGGTCATCGAATGAGTGGTCTGCACGAGAAGGGCGTGGCCGAACTGGGCCGCGCACTGGCCGCGCGCGAGGTCTCCAGCGCCGAACTGACGACACATCTGCTGGCCCGCATTGACAGCCAGGCACCGTTGGGCTGCTTCCTGCATGTGGACGGCGAGGGCGCGATGGCGGCGGCCCAGGCCGCCGATGCGCGCCGCGCCGCAGGGGAGGCCTCGCCGCTGCTGGGCGTGCCGGTGGCGCACAAGGACATCTTCGTGACCCGCGGCATGCCGACGACGGCCGGCTCGAAGATCCTGGCCCGCTACCAGAGCCCCTTCGACGCCACGGTGGTGGCACGGCTCGAGGCCGCCGGCACCGTGAGCCTGGGAAAACTGAACTGCGACGAGTTCGCGATGGGCTCGGGCAACGAGAACTCGGCCTTCGGCGCGGTGAAGAATCCCTGGGACGCGACGCGGGTGCCCGGTGGTTCGTCCGGTGGCTCGGCCGCGGCGGTGGCCGCGCGCCTGGTGCCCGCGGCCACAGGCACCGACACCGGCGGCTCGATCCGCCAGCCCGCCAGCTTCACCGGCACCACCGGCATCAAGCCGACCTATGGCGTGTGTTCACGCTACGGCATGATCGCCTTCGCGTCGAGCCTGGACCAGGCCGGTCCGCTGGCCCGATCGGCCGAAGACTGCGCCTTGCTGCTGTCGGCGATGAGCGGCTTCGATGAACGCGACGCCACCAGCGCCGAGCGCCCGCCACAGGACTTCCATGCGCAGATGCTGTTGCCGCGTGCCGGTGCGACGGCTGCACGGCCGCTGCAGGGCCTGCGCATCGGCCTGCCGACTGAGTTCTTCCCCGACAACCTGGGCGCCGACGTGAATGCCGCGGTGCGCGCCGCGCTGGCCGAGCTGGAGAAGCTCGGCGCCACGCTGGTCGATGTCAGCCTGCCGCGCACCGAGCTGTCGATTCCGGTGTACTACATCATCGCGCCGGCCGAGGCCAGCTCGAACCTGTCGCGCTTCGACGGCGTCAAGTTCGGCCACCGCGCGCAGCAGCACGGCGACCTGCTGGACATGTACAAGCGCACGCGTGCCGAAGGCTTCGGCGCCGAGGTCAAGCGCCGCATCATGATCGGCACCTATGTGCTGAGCCACGGCTATTACGACGCCTACTACCTGCAGGCGCAGAAGCTGCGCCGCATGATCGCCGACGACTTCCAGCGCTGTTTCCAGGGCTGCGATGTCATCGCCGGCCCGGTGGCGCCCAGCGTTGCATGGAAACATGGCGAACAGGGCGACGACCCGGTCAAGGCCTACCTGGCCGACATCTTCACGCTGCCCGCCAGCTTGGCCGGCCTGCCCGGCATGAGCCTGCCGGCGGGCTTCGGCGAGCACCACATGCCGGTAGGCCTGCAGCTGATCGGCAACTACTTCGCCGAAGGCCAGCTGCTGCACACCGCACACGCCTTCCAGCAGGCGACCGACTGGCATCGCCGTTCCCCGACATGAGCACCGCACCCCCCCTGATCCGCGGCTACGAGGTCGTCATCGGCCTCGAAACCCATGCCCAGCTCTCGACGCAGAGCAAGATCTTCTCCGGCGCCTCCACCTCTTTCGGCGCCGCACCGAACACGCAGGCCTGCGCGGTCGACCTGGCGCTGCCAGGCACGCTGCCGGTGATGAACCGCGCTGCGGTCGAGCGCGCGATCCGGCTGGGGCTGGCGGTGGGCGCGAAGATCGCGCCGCTGTCGATCTTCGCGCGCAAGAACTACTTCTACCCCGATCTGCCCAAGGGCTACCAGATCAGCCAGTACGAGATCCCCGTGGTGCAGGGGGGCACGGTGAGTTTCCTGCTCGGCGAGCAGCGCAAGACGGTGCGCCTGACCCGCGCGCACCTCGAAGAAGACGCGGGAAAAAGCCTGCACGAGGACTACCAGGGCCAGACCGGCATCGACCTGAACCGCGCCGGCACGCCGCTGCTGGAGATCGTCACCGAGCCGGACATGCGCTCGGCCGCCGAAGCGGTGGAATACGCCAAGGCCTTGCATGCGCTGGTGACCTGGCTGGGCATCTGCGACGGCAACATGCAGGAAGGCAGCTTCCGCTGCGATGCCAATGTCTCGGTGCGGCGGCCCGGCGCGCCCTTCGGCACGCGGCGCGAGATCAAGAACCTGAACTCGTTCCGGTTCATGCAGCAAGCGATCGAGTTCGAGATCCACTGGCAGATCGACCAGATCGAAGATGGCCTGGCCATCGAGCAGGCCACCGTGCTGTTCAATCCAGATACCGGCGAAACCCGCGCGATGCGCAGCAAGGAAGACGCGCACGACTACCGCTACTTCCCGGACCCGGACCTGCCCCCGCTGGTGATTGCGCCGGAGTGGATTGAACGTGTGCGCAGCGAGTTGCCCGAGCTGCCCGAAGCCATGGCGGCCCGCTTCCAGCGCGACGACGGCCTGCCGGCCTACGACGCGGCGATGGTCACGCAGAGCTTGCCCTTCGCGCGCTACTACGAAGCCGCGCGCCAGGCCTGCGGCGAACCCAAGCTGGTCGCCAACTGGCTGATGGGTGAACTGTCGCGCCGGCTCAACACCGAAGGCCGCGAGATCGACGCGAGTCCGGTGCCGGCCATCACGCTGGCCACGCTGATTCGCCGCATCGTCGACGGCACGATCTCGAACAACGCGGCGCGTCAGGTCTTCGATGCGCTGTGGGGCGGCGAGTCAACGGATGTCGATGCGCTGATCGAGGCCAAGGGCCTGAAGCAGATGAACGACAGCGGCGCGCTGGAGAAGATCGTCGACGAGGTGGTCGGCGCGAACCCGAAGTCGGTCGAGGAATACCGCGCCGGCAAGGACAAGGCCTTCAATGCGCTGGTCGGCCAGGTCATGAAGGCCAGCCGCGGCAAGGCCAACCCGGCCCAGGTCAACGAACTGCTGAAGAAGCGCCTCGGCTGACCACGGACGGTACCGACCCCAGCGAGCCCGGCTGCGCGCCGGCCCACAGCTGGCGCAGGTGGGCCAGTTCGACGTCGTAGAGCCGGTTGATGCGCACCATCTCGGCTTCCTGGTTCTGCGTGGCCGAGCGCTGCGCATCCACCGCCGCATCGTTGGCGTCGATCTGCTGGCGCAGCCGCAGCGGCAGGGTCTTGCCCTTGTAGAACTCGGCTTCCTCGTCCAGCGGTTTGCGTGCGGCGTTCAGTTCGACCTGCCGCGCTTCGGTGGCCTTGTTGGCCACGCGCACGGTGTCGAGCGCGGCTTCGCGGGCCTTGCGGTGCGCGGCTTCGTTCGGAAAGCGCGACATCAGATTGCGATCGCGCCGCACCGCATCGGCCTGCGCGGCGCGGGCCGCGGCAGCACGGCGCTCGATGGCTTCCTGCTCGGCGCGCTCATCTGCGGTCAGCGTTGGCGGCACCACGCGGCGCAGCGAGCCGTCCTTGTTGAGCACGCGCTGCTCCTTGCCCACGCAGGCCGGAATCGGCCGGTCGGAGGTGAGCTTGCTGCCCTTGTCGTCCACGCAGGTGTAGATGCCGGCGGCCGAGGCGGCGTTGTCGGCCCCCCGCGGCTGCGCCCCGGCGGCGCCAGCAGCCACGGCCAGTGCCAGCCCCAGGGCCCATGGCTTCACGACAGGTTGATGCAAGAGCACGGCCGGCATTCAGACTCCGTAGCGGTCCCGGTAGGCCGCCACGCGCTGGGTGTGCGGGGCCAAGGCCGGATCCTGGGTCGACGCCAGGTAGTGCAGCAGATCCTGCAGCGCTGCAATGGCCACCACCTCCAGCTGCCACTGCTGACGCACCTGCTGCACGGCGGACAGCGGGCTGTCGACGCCGTTTTCGGCGGCCTTCTCCTGGCGGTCCAGCGCAATGGCCACGCCCGCCGGCGTGGCGCCGGCCGCCTGGATCATCTGGATCGATTCACGCACCGAGGTTCCTGCGGAAATGACGTCGTCAATGATCAGAACGCGCCCGGTCACCGGTGCGCCGACCAGCGTGCCGCCCTCGCCATGATCTTTCGCTTCCTTGCGGTTGTAGGCAAACGGCACATTGCGGCCCAGCCGTGCCAGCTCCACGCTCACCGCCGCGGCCAGCGCAATGCCCTTGTAGGCCGGGCCGAAAAGCATGTCGAAGGCCAGCCCTGAATCGAGCAGGCGCCGTGCATAAAATCCCGCCAGGCGCCCGAGTTTGGCGCCATCGTCGAACAAGCCGGCGTTGAAGAAATACGGCGACAGCCGCCCGGCCTTGGTCTTGAACTCACCGAAGCGCAGCACACCGGCATCGACCGCGAAGCGGACGAAGTCCTGCGCCAGCGCATCGGTATCAGCCCCTTCAGAACGCATTGAGGTCACTTTGGCATTCCGTCTTGTCACGCTGAATCTGAACGGCATCCGCTCCGCGGCCAACAAGGGCCTGCTCGCCTGGGCGGAAACAGTGGGCGCCGATTGTATGGGTGTGCAGGAGGTCAAGGCCCAGGCCGCCGACGTGGCCGGCCGCTTCGAGCAGCTGGCCGGCATGCAGGGCCATTTCCACTACGCCGAGAAGAAGGGCTACTCCGGCGTCGGGCTGTACGCGCGCAAGAAGCCCAGCGAGGTCATCGTCGGCCTGGGCAACGCCGAGTTCGATGCCGAGGGGCGCTATGTCGAAGCCCGCTTCGACGCCCCCCAACGCAAGCTCAGCATCATCAGCTGCTATTTCCCCAGCGGCTCATCGGGCGAAGAGCGCCAGGCCGCCAAGTTCCGCTTCCTCGACATCGTCTACCCGCACCTGCTGGCGATGAAGGCCGAGGGCCGCGAGTTCATCCTGGTCGGCGACATCAACATCGCGCACAAGGAAATCGACCTGAAAAACTGGCGCAGCAACCAGAAGAATTCTGGCTTCCTGCCCGAGGAGCGCGCCTGGATGACCCGCCTGCTCGACGAGGCCGGCCTGGTGGACGTGTTCCGCACGCTGAACCCGCACCCCGAGCAATACACCTGGTGGAGCAACCGCGGCCAGGCCTGGGCCAAGAACGTGGGCTGGCGGCTGGATTACCACCTGGCCACGCCCGGCATCGCCGCCAAGGCCACGCGCGAGGCCATCTTTCTGGACCAGCGCTTTTCCGATCACGCGCCGCTGATCGTCGACTACGACTTTCAGCTCTGAACTTCCCGCTTCGCCTGGCGGTGGCCGGACCGTCGGGCGTGAATCCCGGGGCATGCGATAGCCATGTCGCCATTGCCATCGAGGATGAATTGCACATAATATGTGCACACGCATCCAGGCCGCTGCCATGAACATCACACTGTCCGTCGACGAACGCATTGCCGAGCAGGCTCGCGCGGCCGCTGCCACCCTGGGCAAGAGCCTGAACCAGGCCGTTCGGGACTATCTCGAACAACTGGCTGGCAGCGAGCAACTGGCGTCGGAGTTGCGCGCCTTCGAGCAGTCGGCACTCGATACGCCCGGCCGCCTGGACGGCTGGCACTTCGACCGCGAGGAAGCCAATCGCCGTGCGTAGCCTGCTGGACACCAACGTCCTGGTCTATGCCGACGCCGCCGACGAACCGGTGAAGCAGCAGCGTGCCATTGCGCTCATCACCGAGTTGCGCCGCGCAGGAATGGCCGTGTTGGCCACCCAGGTGCTGCAGGAGTACGTGAACGTCGCGGTCCGCAAGCTGCACCTGCCTCCTGACCTGATCCGCGAGCGGATCGGCTTCTACCGTCGCTTCGAGATGGTCGCGACCTCGGCGGACCTGATCGCCGGCGCGTTGGACCTGCATGTCCTGCGCAGCGTGTCCTTCTACGACGCGCTGATCATCCAGGCCGCCGCCGTCAGCGGCTGTCAGCGCGTGCTGAGCGAGGACATGCAACATGGCGCCATCTTGGGCGGTGTGCGCATCGAGAACCCGTTCGCCGGTGCATGAGGACGGGTGAACGGTGTCGCGTGCTCGCCGCGAGCGCTCCTTTGGCGATCAAGGCACTTTTGCCAGGGCCAGCAGTTGCTGCTCCAGCAAAGGGCCGAGCGTCTGGGCCAGCAGGGCTTCGCGCCCGGCGGCCCCGGTGAAGGCATCGAACTGACCCGACAAGGCCAGGTGCGCGAAACCGTGCACGACCGACCAGATCGCCAGCAACGCATGCGATTGAGCCGGCGACAGCGGTGTCGGCTGCGGCAGGCCGAAAAGATCGCGCACACCGCGCTCGAGCACCTCGAACGCGGCATGCGCGCTGCGCTCCAGCGCGTCGTCCTTGTGCAGGCCGCAGCGGAACATCAGGCTGAAGCGGCCCGGGTAGCGCATCGCAAAGCCGACGTAGCCCACGCCCTGCTCGCGCAGCCGCGCCACCGGGTCATCGCCGCCGCGGGCATTGCCGGCCTCCAGCGCCGCGGTAAGGCCGTCGAAGGCCAGTGTCGCCACGGCTGACAACAGGCCTTTCGCGTCACCGAAGTGGTGGGCCGGCGCTGCCGGCGACACGCCGGAGCGGCGCGCCACCTCGCGCAGCGAAAAGCCTTCCAGCCCGCGCTCGGCCAGCACGGCCTCGGCGCCTTCGATCAGCGCTTCGCGCAGCGCGCCATGGTGGTAGGCGTCGCGTGGGCTGGCCGCGGGGGCGGGCGGGCGGGTGGGCTTGGTCACGGGCGGTGGGTGAGGGAGAACGGCGACAGGCGGATTGAACTTGACACTGTTCAAATTCTAGCTTAGCGTCACATCTGAACAATGTTCAGATGAATCGCTGCAGCGCGATCGCTGCGCCGGAGATCCCATGCCAAGCCTTGCCGCCCTCACCCCCGACCTGACCTTGACGCCGCGCCAGCCGACGCGCGCTCTTGCCCTCCTGCCGCTGCGCGCCTGGCCTGCCGAGTTGCTGTCGCGCGAACGCCGCCTGGCGCTGTACGGCGCCCTGCTGCTGGTGCTGCTGCTGCCGATGGCCCTGGCCTGGGGCCTGGACGATCGGCTGCTGCGCGGCGCCAACGTCTGGATCAAGCCGATGAAGTTCGCCGCGTCCATCGGCCTGATGGCGCTGACCACGGCCTGGTTCATCGGGCACCTGCCGGCCGAACGGCGCAGCAGCCGGGCGGTCGCAGGGATCGTGTGGCTGCTGATCGGCGCCGGCAGTTTCGAGCTGGCCTACATCACGCTGCAGGCCGGTCTGGGCCAGGGCTCGCACTTCAACGTCGGCGATGTCTGGCACGCCACGATGTACACGCTGATGGGCATTGGGGCCGTCGTGCTGGCCGCGACGCAGCCGATGCTGGCCTGGCAGCTGCTGCGTCACCCGGACGGCCATCGGCCGGTGGCTTACCGCCAGGCCGTGATGCTCGGTCTGCTGCTGAGCTTTGTGTTCGGGGCCGGTGTCGGCGGTCTGCTCTCCAGCCAGCAGCCGCCCGATGGCGGCGCCACCGTGCCGCTGCTGGGCTGGGCCCTCGGCGGCGGCGACCTGCGGCCGGCGCACTTCGTCGGCATCCACGCTGCGCAATTTCTGCCGCTGATCGGCTTTGGTGCCGTCATGCGGGGCGGGCGGCGCGCGCAGGGCGTGGTGTGGCTGGCCGCTGCGCTGTATGCGCTGCTGTTCGCCGCCCTGGTGGCCTGGGGCCTGGCGGGGCCTGCCGGGTGAGCGAGCGCCTGCAGCCCGGCTCCTATACTCGCCCACCGGCTGCAACGCTGATCCCCGACCCGCCCGCCCATGCAACCCGTGCTGCGCAGCCTGCTCGAGACCGACCTCTACAAGTTCACGATGTGGCAGGCCATGCTGCATCGGCACCCGGCGGCGCAGACCGAGTACGTCTTCATCTGCCGCAATGCCGGCAGTTACCCGCTGACCGACCTGATCGCCGAGCTCAACGAGCAACTCGATCACCTGTGCAGCCTGCGCTTCACGCACGACGAGCTGAGCTACCTGCAAGGCCTGCGCTTCATCAAGAGCGATTTCGTCGACTTCCTGCGCATCTTCCAGTTCCAGCGCGACTTCATCGAGGTGCGCAACAACGACGGCGTGCTGGAGATCATCGCCCGCGGCCCGCAAGTGCATGTGATGGCCTTTGAGATCCATGTGCTGGCCATCGTCAACGAGTTGTACTTCCGCCGTTTCGATGCTGCCGCTGCACTGGCTGAAGGCCGCCGCCGGCTGGCCGAGAAGGTGCAGATGCTGCGTGCCTTTGGCCGCGAGCCAGCGCGCCGCAACCCCTTCGAGTTCTTCGATTTCGGCGTGCGCCGGCGCTTCTCGGGCAGCTGGCACCGCGAAGTGGTGGCCACCCTGCAGCGCGAGGTGCCCGAGTACTTCAAGGGCACTTCCAACGTGCTGCTGGCGCGCGACCTGAACCTGGTGCCCATCGGCACCATGGCCCACGAGTACCTGCAGACCTACCAGGCGCTGGGTGTGCGGCTGCGCGACTTCCAGAAGGCCGCGCTCGAATCCTGGGTCCAGGAATACCGTGGCGACCTGGGCGTGGCGCTGACCGATGTGGTCGGCATGGACGCCTTCCTGGCCGACTTCGACCTCTACTTCGCCAAGCTCTTCGACGGCCTGCGCCACGATTCCGGCGACCCGGTGCTGTGGGGCGAAAAGGCGCTGGCGCATTACGCGAAGCTGCGCATCGACCCGAACACCAAGCGCCTGGTGTTCAGCGACGGGCTGGACCTGCCGCGGGCGTTTGCGCTTTACCGCCATTTCGCCGACCGCGTGCAGCTGGGCTTCGGCATCGGCACCAATCTCACCAACGACATGGGCCTGCACACGCTGCACATCGTGATGAAGCTGACCCACTGCAACGGCCAGCCGGTGGCCAAGCTGTCGGACAGCCCCGGCAAGATCCTCTGCGACGACCAGACCTTCCTGGCCTACCTGCGGCAGGTGTTCAGGCTGCCGGACAGCCACCCAGCCTGAGTCAGTCAATCAGTCAGTCTTGACGCGTTGGGTGACGCGGCGCATCATGACAGCAAGCAACTGATGCTTTGATGCCATGAGAACGACCGTCACGCTGGATCCCGATGTCCAGGCCTTGCTACAGAAGGCCATGCGCGAGCGAGATGCCTCGTTCAAGCAGGTGCTCAACGATGGCCTGCGGGCCGGCTTGGCAGCGCGCCGGGCCAAAACCGTCGCGCCTTTTAGCCAGCAGGTGTTTTCGATGGGCACGCCGCTGGTCGAACTGACCAAGGCCACCGCCTTGGCCGCCGAACTGGAAGACCAGGTGCTGGCAGCGAGGCTGCGCGAAGGTCGATGAAGCTGCCCGATACGAATGTGCTGATCTACGCGGCCAACCGCGACGCGCCCCAGCAAGCGGCTGCGTCACGCTGGCTTGGCGAGGCCTTCGATGACGGCGGTGGCGTGGGACTGAGCTGGCAGGCGCTGCTCGGCTTCATCCGCATCTGCACGCGCCACGGCATCCTGAGTCGTCCGCTGACGGTCGAGCAGGCGCTGCAGGCGGTCGACGGCTGGCTCTCGCATCCCGCCGCGCGCGTGCTCGAGCCCGGCGCGAAGCATGCCGCCTTGCTGGGCCGGCTGCTGATCGGCGCAGGCACTGCCGGCAACCTGACCAGCGATGCCCATCTGGCGGCGCTGGCCATCGAGCACGGCGCCATCCTCGGCTCCTTCGATCGTGACTTCGGTCGCTTTGCCGGCCTGGGCTTCGAATGGCTGCAGTAGTCCGCACCAGGCCGTGGGCCGCACCCACGGCACGCTAGGCTGCGGCTGAATTTTTTCCGCGGCAAGATCGACCCCTTGCCTGTCCAGACAAGCTGCTCCACACCCGTCCACACAAGGGGGAACCCGACGATGAAATACCTGCACACCATGGTGCGCATCACCGACCTCGAGGCCTCGCTGCGCTTCTACCGCGACGCGCTGGGCCTGGAGGTGATCTCGCAGAAGGAAGTGCCGCAAGGCCGCTACACGCTGGTGTTCCTGGCCGCGCCGGGCGACAGTGCCGCCCAGGTCGAGCTGACCTTCAACTGGGACCCCGAGGCCTACACCGGCGGCCGCAACTTCGGCCACCTGGCCTATGCGGTGGACGACATCTACGCCACCTGCCAGCGGCTGATGGACCATGGCGTGACCATCAACCGTCCGCCGCGGGACGGCCGCATGGCCTTCGTGCGTTCACCCGACAACATCTCGATCGAGCTGTTGCAGGCCGGCGGCGCGCGGCCTCCGGTCGAACCCTGGGTCTCGATGCAGAACGTCGGTTCGTGGTGATCCGCGCGCCACAATCGCCGCACTCTTGCCACCCCAGCCGGTCGCCTGCACGCACCGGCGCCGAGCATTCGCCGAGGAGATCTGCCGCATGAAGATTCGCCAACTCGCCACGCTGCTCGCCGCAGCCGCGCTGCTGACGCTGGGCGCCGCCGCGCAGGCCGTCACGCTGCGCGTGTCCAACGTCGGCGATGCCGTGTCGATGGACCCGCACTCGCTGAACGAATCGCTGCAGCTGAGCTTCACCGCGTCGTTCTACGAGCCCCTGGTCGGCCGCGGCAAGGACATGGGCATCGTGCCCCTGCTGGCCAAGAGCTGGAAGCGCAATGCGCCGACCGTCTGGCGATTCAGCCTGCGGCCGGGCGTGAAATTCCACGACGGCACGCCGTTCACGGCCGACGATGTGGTGTTCAGCTTCAAGCGCGCCGCCGGCGATGGCTCGGACCTGAAGGCGGCGATCTCGTCGATCAAGGACGTGCGCAAGATCGACGACTTGACGGTCGAGCTGGAGACCAGCGCGCCGAACCCGATCCTGCCCGAGGCGCTGACCACGGTGTACATCCTCAGCAAGAAGTGGTGCGAGGAGAATCGCGCCGAAAGACCGGTGGACAAGCGCAAGGGCATCGAGAACCAGGCCAGCTTCAAGGCCAACGGCACCGGCCCGTTCCGACTGCGCGAGCGCCAGCCCGGCACGCGCACCGTGCTGGTCCGCAACGGCAGCTACTGGGACAAGATCGAGAGCAACGTCGACGAGGTGGTGTACACGCCGATCGGCAATGACGCCACGCGCGTGGCCGCGCTGCTGTCCGGCGAAATCGACCTGATGGAGCCGGTGCCGGTGCAGGACGTCGAGAAGCTCAAGAGCGCCGGCTTCACCGTGATGCAAGGCCCCGAGCTGCGCACCATCTTCCTCGGCATGGACCAGAAGCGCGACGAGCTGCTGTCGTCCAGCGTCAAGGGCAAGAACCCGTTCAAGGACAAGCGCGTGCGCCAGGCCTTCTACCAGGCCATCGACATCGAGCCGATCCGCTCGCGCGTGATGCGCGGCGCGGCGCTGCCCACCGCGCTGATGGTCGGCCCCGGCGTGCGCGGCTTCGCGCAGGACATGAACAAGCGCCTGCCCTACGACACTGAAAGCGCGAAGAAGCTGCTCGCCGAAGCCGGCTACCCGCAGGGTTTCGAGGTGACGATGAACTGCCCGAACGACCGCTATGTCAGCGACGGGCCGATCTGCCAGGCGGTGGCCGCAAGCCTGGCGCGCATCGGCGTCAAGATCAACCTGCAGGTCGAATCGAAGGCCACGTACTTCCCGAAGATCCTGCGCCGCGACACCAGCTTCTACCTGCTGGGCTGGACACCGTCGACGACCGATTCGCACGACGCGCTGTTCAACCTGATGGCCACGCCCACCGCGGCCGGCCAGGGCCAGTTCAACCTCGGCGCCTACAGCAACCCCAAGCTCGACGAGCTGACGCTGAAGATCCAGAGTGAACTCGACGAAACACAACGCAACGCGCTGATCCGCGAGGCTTTCAAGGTGCATGCCGACGATGTCGGCCACATCCCGCTGCACCAGCAGGCTTTGGCCTGGGGCATGAACAAGAAGGTCAAACTCACCCAGTTGGCCGACAACCGCATGTTCTTCAAGTGGGTAGTGCTTTCGCCGAAGTGAGCCGGTGATCGTTGAAGGGGAGGCCCCGGGATGGCGCTGCAGCAACTCACCGACGAACAGGTCCGCGACTGGAGCCGCCAGCAGAAGGACGAGTGGTGGTTCAAGAATGTGTTCCGCGGCGACATGCCGCAGCTCACCTTGCGCTCGGGGCTGACGGGATTTTTACTCGGCGGCATCCTGGCGGCCACGGCGCTGTACATCGGCGCCAAGACCGGCATCGGCATCGGTGTCGGCCTGACCTCGGTGATCCTGGCCTTTGCGATCTTCCGCATCCTGCACAGCGCCGGGCTGGCGGCGGACTTCACGATCCTGGAGAACAACTGCACGCAGTCCATCGCCACCGCGGCCGGCTACATGACGCAGCCGCTGATCTCCAGCCTGGCGGCCTACATGCTGGTCACCGGCATCGTGATTCCGTGGTGGCAGATGATGATCTGGCTGATCGTCATCGCGCTGATCGGCGTGCTCGTCGCCTTCCCGATGAAGCGCCGCTTCATCAACGACGACCAGCTGCCCTTCCCCGAGGGTCGCGCCAGCGGCGTGGTGCTGGATTCGCTGTACACCGGCGCGGCCGCGGCCGGCATGTTCAAGGCCCGGCTGCTGGGCTGGACGGCGGCGGGCACGGCGGTGTGGCAGGCGCTCGTCAGCGACGGCTGGATGAAGCTGCTGCAGTTCAAGCTGCTGCGCCTGCACCAGTGGGCCGGCCTGAAGGAACCGTGGGCCATCCACGAGCGGCTGGACACCTACTACTACCAGTTCGCCGCCAAGGCCGGCGCGATGATCCCGAGCATCGGCGGCGTCGACATCCGCCAGCTCGGCCTGCGCCTGACGCTGGACGCCGCGATGCTGGGCGTCGGCGGGCTGATGGGCATTGCGGTGGCCACCAGCTGCGTGCTGGGCGCCTTCATCAACTTCGTCGTGCTGGCGCCGATGATGATCAATGCCGGCGACATCGTCGCGCGCATCGGCCCCACCGGTGCGCCGGTGCCGATCTCGCGCGCCGAGATCGTCAACCAGTGGTCGCTGTGGTGGGGCGTGGCGATGATGGTCGTCGGCTCCATCGTCAGCCTGCTGGCCAAGCCGGAGCTGTTCAGCTCGGCCTTCAAGTCGGTGGCCGGCAAGCGGGCGCCGGCCGGGGGCGGTGCCGATGTGCTGCGCCACATCGAGCTGCCGCTGATCGTGTCCTACATCGGCGTGCCGCTGCTGAGCCTGCTGGGCGCCTGGATCACCCATGTGTTCTTCGGCGTGCCGATGCTGCTGGCGCTGGTCTCGCTGCCGCTGATCTTCGTGCTCACGGTGATCTGCACCAACTCGATGGCGCTGACCTCGTGGACGCCCACTGGCTCGCTGTCGAAGATCACGCAGTTCACGATGGGCGCGATCGACCGCAGCAACCCGGCCAGCAACCTGCTGCCGGCCGGCATGACGGCGGAGATCGCATCGAACGCCGCGAACCTGTTGTCAGACATCAAGCCCGGCTACATGCTCGGCGGCAAGCCGCGCCATCAGGCGGTCGGCCATGTCATCGGCATCGTCTCCGGCGTGCTGGCCTGCGTGCCGCTGTACTTCCTGCTGTTCCTGCCGGCCGATGCCAACGGTGTGCGCTCGGCCGGCACGATCGTCTCCGACCAGTTCGCGATGCCGGCCGCGCTGCAATGGAAGGGCGTGGCCGAGATCATCGCCAAGGGCCTGAAGGGCCTGCCGGCCTCGGCGCTCATCGCGATGGGCGTGGCCGCGGTGTCGGCGCTGGTGATCGAGCTGGCGCGGGTGGCCACCAAGGGCCGCTTCCCGCTGTCGGCGGTGTCGATCGGCCTGGGCGTGGTGCTGCCGCCCGAATCGACGTTTGCGATGTGGGTCGGCGCGCTGATCTTCTGGGGCATGGCCGCGCGCCACAAGCAGGCCGGCACGCGCGGCCACACCGTGTGGGTTGAAGGTTATGAGGCCATCTGCGCCGGCCTGATTTCCGGCGCGGCGCTGATGGGCATCGGCAACGCGATCATCAATGTGCTGATCGAGTAGCGGCAGCGCCCCGTGGCGCAACAGGAGCGAAGATCATGGCGATCCAGATGAGCTACCGGGTACTGACAATGGGCGCACTGGCCCTGCCACTGACCCTGCACGCACAGGTCAGCAGTTATGACCCGGCGACCAGCGTGCTGACGATCCCCACGGTCAGCGTCGGAGCCGCCACCTTCAGCAACGTGAGCTTGCTGAACACCGGCAACTACAGCTTCTCGCTGACCGGCGCCACGGCCCAGCTGCCCGCCGGCGTGGCGGTGGCCCGCTTCGACCCCGCCACCAACCTGCTGACGCTGCCGGCGGTCAAGGTCGGCGCGGTGACTTTCCTGAACGTCACGCTGCTGAACGACGGCAACTACAACTTCGCACTGCAGACCGCCGAGGCGCTGCCGGCCGACACCCTGGCCGGGGTGACGGCCTTGCTCCAGGCCGCCGACGGCCTGTATGCCACGGCCATGCCCGCGTCCGGCGCGGCCCGCATGCAGCTGGTCGATGCCTGCTACCTGCACGACGGCCGCAACCGCGACTGGCTCGTCAGCGACACCGACAGCAGCGTCGCCGACTACCAGGCCCGCGAGGGCTACAGCGTCGGCCGCAGCAGCACCAACCTGCAGGTGCTGGCCTCGCGCCACAGCCACAACGCCGACGGCAGCATGCGCACCGAAGTGGATCTGCAGTACGACATCCACTACCCCGACGGCTCGACCGACATCGGCCTGAAGTCCACGCTGATCAGCGGCAGTTCCAGCGGCACGCCCTACTGCAACACCGCGCAGACCGGCAGCAACTGGCGCTTTCTCGGCAACCAGAAGGTCGTGCACACCTCCGTGCGGGCCCGCAACATCCGCGACGAGCGCTACAGCCTGAGCACCGGTGCGGCGCAGTCGCCGGCGGTGACCTACCGGCGCGAGCTGCGCTGGTTCATCACCGATCCGCTGGGCCATGCCACCTATGTGATCGTCAAAGGCCCCGGACCGACCGGTCAGATCAACGGCGTCAGCACGCCGTTTTCGCTGAAGCTGCTGTCGCCGCGCGTGATGCGCAGCGCGCCGGAGCTGCTGGGCAAGGCCGGCAACTACCTGAACTGGCGTGACGACGACAGCTTCCGCTACTGCCAAGCCAGCGGCGGCGCCAGCTCGGTGCCGCCGGTGGTCGGCGCCGCCGACTGCGCCGGCCAGGGCACGGGCGGCGACAACTGGGGCTTCACGACCTCGACACCGAATGCCGCGGCCGACAGCAGCTACGCGGCCCAGGGCTTCGTGGCCGGCGGCACCTATGTCTTCTCGGTCTACAACGACGACGGCTGGAAGACCGTCAACGGCCATGTCGGCCGCACGCCGATCGCCACCTACAGCGCGACGCTGGACAAGCTGTCGTACAGCTTCGTCGAGATGGCCGGCAGCGGCACCAGCGCCGACAAGTTCCCGCGCCTGAGTTTCGGCGGCCAGTCAAAGGTCCAACTGCGCAACAACGTGATGAGCGCCGCGCCAGTGCCGGTGAACCTGAGCTGGACCGCGCTGGGCGGCGTGTCGGACACCCGTGCTTTCCGCCTGTACCAGGCCTGGGAGTACTTCTCCGGCGCCAAGCTGGGCAACCTGGCCGGCGCCAGTTTCCCGGCCTACCGCTACATCCGGTTCGCCTACCCCGGTAGCACGGCCGTCAGCTATAGCGGCCTGCCGGTGTCGGCCCGGCCGTCCGAGCTGAACATCAAGACCTACACCGAGTTCAACCTGCAGTACCTGGACCGCAATGACAGCGAGATCTTGAGCCGCGTGTCGTTCTTCTGACGGTGGGGCGAGGCTAGCGCGGCACCCGTCCGGTCACCGGGTAGACCGGATCGGTGTAGCCCGGCGTCGAGGCATGGCCGGCCGGCACCAGGGCGCTGACAAAGGCTTCATCTTCCGCCGACAAAGTGAGCGTCCAGGCGCCGAGATAGTCCTGCCACTGCGCGGCGGTGCGCGGGCCGCCGATGACGCCGTTGACCAGGCGGTTGTTCAGCACCCAGGCGATGGCCAGCTGGCTGGGGGTCCAGCCGCGCTGGCGGGCATAGTCCGCAAAGTGCTGGGACAAGGCCAGCGACTCGGCGCGGTATTCGGTCTGCAGCAGGCGCTTGTCGGCCCGCGCGGCGCGGCTACCGGGTTCGGGGCGCGCATCGGGCGCGTACTTGCCGGTCAGCACGCCGCGCGCCAACGGGCTGTAGGCCACCACGCCCAGGCCGTGGTGCGCGCAGCAGGGCAGCAGCTCGGTCTCGATCTGGCGGCTCATGGCGTTGTAGGGCGGCTGGCAGGCGATGGGCGCGGGCACGCCCATCTGCCGCGCGGTCTCGACCAGCTGCGCCACGCGCCAGGCACGGAAGTTCGAGACGCCCCAGTAGAGGATCTTGCCGGCCTCGATCAACCGGCCGATGCCGTGCACGGTTTCCTCCATCGGCGTGCTGTCGTCGTCGCGGTGCAGGTAGTACAGGTCGATCCAGTCGGTGCCCAGCCGGCGCAGGCTGCGCTCGGCCGCCTGCATCAGCCAGCGGCGCGATGTGCCGCGCTCGTTCGGGTCCTCGCTGGCCGGGTTGGCAACCTTGGTGGCCAGCACCCAGCGCGAGCGCTCGGCCTTCAGCAGCCGGCCGACGATGCGTTCCGATTCACCGCCGGCATAGACGTCGGCCGTGTCGATGGCGTTGAGCCCGGCCTCACGCGCGGCGGCGACGATGCGCGCCGCTTCGGCTTCGTCGGTCTGGTCGCCGAACATCATCGTGCCCAGCCACAGCGGCGAGGTCTTCAGGCCGCTGTGGCCGAGGGGTTGGTAGGCAGGCAGTGGCGTGGTCATGGCGGGAGGGAGGGGTAGGGGCAGGTCGATGTTCATCGGGACAGGGATCAGACGCCGGCTTTGGCCAGCACGACAACGGAGACACCGCGCGCCGGGCGCAGCGCATCGGCGTTCTGGTAGGAATGCGGCAGGTTGCCGGGGAAGGCCAGCACTTCGCCGGCCTGCAGCGCGTAGCGCTCGCCCGCTACCATCAGATGCACGCGGCCATCGAGGCAGCTGAAGAACTCGCGCGTGCCCGGCAGGTGCGGCGTGCCGCCCATCACCGCGCCGGGCTCGAAGTCCATCAACTCCATCATTTCGTCGGGCACCGGTTCGGGCACCAGGTCGCGCACCTGCACGCCGCGGCCCTTGCTGCGCGCGGCCACTTCGTCGGCCGGCCAGTGGCGCACCAGCGCACGGGGTGCGGCCAGCAGCTCGTCGATCGGCACGCCCAGCGCGGCGGCCACCTTCACCAGCACCGCCAGCGAGGGGTTGCCGGCGCCGGATTCGAGGTTGGCGATGGTCGAGCGCGGCAGCGTGGTGCCGCGGGCCAGCTGCTGCTGCGTCAGCCCGCGGGCGTGGCGCAGGCTGGTGAGGTTGCGGGCCAGGTGCGTGGCGGTGCGGTCGGCGGCCGGCGGCGTTGCCGATGTTGGCGGATCAGGGGAAGGCAGGGCGACCATGCTGCCATTCTGCGCGCCCCGGGTCAGCCGAAGGCAGCCGCACGCGAGGGGATGCAGGCAAGTGGCAACGCCAGGTTTCACTGCGCGGCCGGCCGTGTCCAGCGCATCGAGCAAACGCCAAGCGGCTGGACATCGCGCTGGCCGCGCCGGCGTGGCGCGCCTACCGTGGCAGCACAGCCACCGGAGACCCACATGAACCACCCTGCCCCCACCTTCACCGGCCTGCGCGTCGCGCTGACCGGCGGCACCTCGGGCCTCGGCCTCGCCCTCCTGCAGGCCTTGCGCCAGCGTGGTGCCGAGCTCGCCTTCGTCGCCCGCACGGCCGCCCAGGTGGCCCGTGTTGCGGCCGCCCACCCCGGCAGCCACGGCATCGCCGGCGACGTCGCCGACAAGCAGCAGACGCATCCGATCGCGCTGCAGCTGAGTGCCGCGCTGGGCGGCATCGACCTGCTGATCCACAACGCCTCCAGCCTGGGACCGGTGCCCTTGCGGCCGCTGGCCGACACCGAGTGCGAAGCGCTTGAGCTGGCCCTGGCCACCAACCTGCTCGGCCCGTTCCGCCTGACCCGTGCGCTGCTTGGCGCGCTGGCCGCGTCGGTCCGCGAAGGCCGGCCGGCGGCCGTGCTGCACATCGGCAGTGACGCGGCCCTCACGCCTTACGCCGGCTGGGGTGCGTATGGCGCCAGCAAGGCCGCGGCACGGCATCTGGCGGCGATCTGGGACGCCGAACTCGCGGCCTCGGGCATCCGCGTCTTCGAGCGCGACCCCGGCGACATGGACACGCCCTTGCACGCGCTGGCCGTGCCCGATGCCGACCCAGCCACGTTGCAGCCGCCGGCGCGCGCCGCCGAGGCCTTGCTGGGCTGGCTGGCCGAGGCCTGGCTCGCCCCCGCTGTACCGGAGGCCACACGATGAAAGCCGCGACGCACCCGATCCAGCGCCCGCACGACGCCCGGCTGCTGCAGATCGACGAACACGGCCGGCTGCAGCACCACGCACGCAGTGCGCTGCCCGACCTGCTGCGCCGCGGCGACCTGCTGGTGGCCAACGACGCCGCCACGCTGCCGGCCAGCCTGCACGGCCAGCATGGCCGCAGCGGCACGGCGATCGAAGTGCGGCTGGCCGGCCGCCCCACGCTGGCGGTGGACGCGGTGCGCGACTTCAGCGCGGTGGTCTTCGGCCCCGGCGATCATCGTCAGCGCACCGAAGAGCGCCCGCCGCCGCCGCCGCTGGAACCTGGCGATGTGTTGTTGCTGGGCCCTTTGCGCGCCCATGTGCGCCGGCTGCTGGGCCACCCGCGGCTGATCGCGCTGCGCTTCGAGGGTGTGCCCGACACCATCTGGGCCGGCATCGCGCGCCATGGCAGGCCGGTGCAGTACGCCTACCTGGCGCAGCCGCTGGCGCTGTGGGACAGCTGGACCCGCATCGCCGCGCTGCCGGTGGCCTTCGAGCCGCCGTCGGCCGGTTTCCTGCTGGACTGGGCGCTGCTCGATGCGCTGCGTGCCGCCGGCATCGGCTTCGCGACGCTGACGCATGCCGCCGGCCTGTCGTCCACCGGTGATGCCGCGCTGGATGAGCGGCTGCCGCTGGACGAGCCCTACCGCATCCCGCCGGCCACGGTGGCCGCGATCGAGCGCACCCGTTCGGCCGGCGGCCGCATCGTCGCGCTGGGCACCACCGTCACGCGGGCGCTGGAGCACGCGGCCGAACAGGGCGCGCTAGAGCACCCTGCCGAACAGGGCGCGCCGGCGCACGCCACCGGATCCGGCGCGCTGCAGCCCGGCGAAGGCCTGGCCACCAACCGCCTGTCGCGGCACACGCCGCTGCGCATCGTCGATGGCCTGGTCAGCGGTGCGCATGAGCCGGGCAGCAGCCACCATGCGCTGCTCGGCGCCTTCACCGACGGGGCCACGCTGGCGCGCATGGACGCGGCGCTGCACACCGCCGGCTACCGCGGCCACGAGTACGGCGACTCGGTGCTGCTGTGGCGTGTTGGCCGCAGATCGCAGTGCACTGTGTCGCAAACAGGACTCAGCCACACGTCGTAAGTAGGGCTGCTCGGGCTGGGCTTGACGGGCCGGCGCTATATTGGCGGGGCTGTACGTCGCCACCAGGCATCACAAGAGTCAAGGGAGCCGCGCCATGCGCGCACGACAGTGGGAGTGGGGCCCTGGGCCCCAGCCATGCACCGACGCAGCCTGGCGTCGCGCGCAAGCATGAGCACAAGCACGACACCGGCGAGCCCTTCGTCCGAGCTGCTGGCGCGGGCCTTCAATGCCGCGCCGAACGGCTTCGTGCTGGTCAGCCGCGACGGCGTGATCGTCGCCGCCAACACCGCGCTCGAGGCCATGTTCGGCCACGCGCCCGGCACGCTGGTCGGCCAGACGCTGGAAAACCTGCTGCCCGGCGCGCTGCGCGAAGCCCATGTGGCGCTGCGCGATGCCTTCTTCGAGCGGCCCGAGCCGCGCGCCATGGGCGCCGGCCGCGTGCTCTACGCGCGGCGCGCCGATGGCCATGAATTCCCGGTCGAGATCGGCCTGAACCCGCTGTCCGGCCCGCAGGGGCCGCTGGTGCTGGCCTCGGTGGTCGACATCAGCGAACGGCTGGCGCTCGAATGGGCCTTCCGCGGGCTCTTCGATGCCTCGCCCTATGGCCTGCTGATCGTCGACGATGCGGGCCGCATCGTGATGGCCAACCGCGTGATCGCCGAATCGCTGGGCCACACGTCGCCGGCGCTGGTCGGCCAGCCGCTGGAGCGCCTGCTGCCCGAGCGCTACCGCGGCGCGCATGGCGCGCTGATGGCGGGTTATCGCCGCACCGGTGAAGCGCGCATGATGGGCCGCGGCCGGGACCTCACCGCGCTGCATGCCGACGGCAGCGAGCTGCCGGTGGAAATCGGCCTGTCGCGCGTGCGCTGGCAGCGCCAGACCATGACGCTGGCGGCGGTCAGTGACATCAGCGTGCGCAAGCGGCTGGAGCTGGAGCTGCGCCAGGCCAACGCCAACCTGCAGGAGTTCACCTACGTCGCCTCGCATGACCTGCGTTCGCCTTTGCGCGGCATCGCCGACCTGGTGGAGTGGATCAATGCCGACCTGGTCGAGCCGCCGCCCGAGGTGCAGCGCAACCTCGATCGCATCAGCCAGCGCATTGGCCGCATGGAACGGCTGATCGACGACCTGCTCAGCTACGCCCGCGCCGGCCGCGCGGCCACCGAGTTCACGCAGGTCGACCTCTCCGCGCTGGTGCGCGGCATCCTCGAGATGCAGCCCTTGCCGGCGGGTTTCGAGATCACGCTGGACCTGGCCGTCGCACCCTTCCCGGCCACGCGCACGCCGCTGGAAACGGTGCTGCGCAACCTGCTGAGCAATGCCGTGAAACACCACGACCGCGCCCACGGCCACATCCGCGTCAGCGCGCGCAACGACGACAGCTTCTGCGAACTGAGCGTCACCGACGATGGCCCCGGCGTGCCCGAAACCGCGAAGGAGCGCATCTTCAAGCTGTTCCAGACCCTCACCGCGCGTGAACGGGGCAGTTCCGGCATCGGCCTGGCGCTGACCAAGCGTCTGGTCGAAGTGCATGGTGGGCGCATCGAGCTGGTGTCGCCGGTGCAGAGGACGGCAGAGGGCGAGCGGGGCACCAGCCTGCGATTCTGGTGGCCGCGCTTCCCACGGAGAACAAGTGATGAAAACTGAGACCCCGCTGACCGTGCTGCTCGTCGAGGACGACGACGTGGCCGCTGAATCGGTGCTGCGCAGCCTGAACCGCATCAGCGCGCCGTTCCCGGTGGTGTGGGCCGAAGACGGTCTGGTGGCGCTGGCCGCGCTGCGCGGCGAGGATGCGGCACGCCGTGTGCCCCGCCCCCGCGTGATCCTGCTGGACCTGAACATGCCGCGCATGAACGGATTCGAGTTCCTGCAGCAATTGCGCAACGACCCGGCACTGGCCGACGACGTGGTGTTCGTGCTCACCACCTCCGACGCCGACAGCGACCGCACCCGCGCCTACCACGCGCACATCGCGGGTTACATGGTCAAGGCGGCGGTCGGGCCGCAGTTCTCCAAGCTCGCGCAGCTGCTGACCGACTACCACACCGCGGTGCAACTGCCGTGATGCCGGGCCGGCATTGATGACCGCCCCGCTGCCCCTGAACCTGCTGGTCGTCGACGATGATGACGTCGACCGTGAGCGTGTGCTGCGGCTGCTGGTCGGCTCACCGTTCGCGGTGCATGCCGAACAGGCCTCGTCCGGCGCCGAGGCGCTTGAAATGGTGCGCAGGCAGCACTTCGACTGCGTGGTGCTCGACCAGAACCTGGGCGACACGACCGGCGCCGAACTGCTGACGCTGCTGCGCCGCGAGGCGAATGCCGATTGCCCGGTGATCATGGTCACCGGCGCCGGCAGCGAGGCGCTGGCGGTGCACGCGATGCAGGAAGGCGCGGCCGACTACCTGGCCAAGCCGCAGCTCAGCGCCGAGGGCCTGGTGCGCTCGATCGAGCGCAGCCTGGAACGCCAGCACCTCAAGCGCGAGGTCCAGCTGCTGCAGCAGCAGCTCGAGCAGCGTGTCGACGAGCAGGCCGCCACCATCCGCCAGCGTGAACGCGATCTGCGCAACATCCTCGACAACGCGCCGGCGATGATGGGCTACTGGGATGCCGACCTGCGCATCCGCTTCGGCAACCGCGCCTACCAGGAGGGCTTGGGCATCCGCAGCGAGCAGATCCCCGGCCTGCCGATCCAGCAGGTGCTGGACAGCGCGCAGCTGGACGAAGCCTGGCCGCACCTGCAGGCCGCGCTGCGCGGCGAGGCGCGGCGCTATGAGCGCGAAACGCCGGCGTCCGACGGCCAGCCGGCGCGGCATGCGCAGGTCGAGTACCGGCCCGATGTCAACGAACAAGGCCAGGTGCAGGGCTTTTACGTCACGGTGATCGATGTCACGCTGATCAAGGCCGCGCAGGCCCGCGCCGAGGAGCTGCTGCGCTTCAGCGAGGCGGTGATTCACAACGCGCCGGTCGGCATCTCGGTCTACCAGGCCGATGGCCGCTGCGTCATCACCAACGCCGCGGCGGCGCGCAACGCCGGCCTCACGCTGGAGAACATGCGGGGGCGCAATTTCCGCAGCGGCCTGGCCTGGCAGGAAACCGGCCTGCTGCAACAGGCCGAGGCCACGCTGGCCGATGGCCTGCCGCGTCAGATGGACGCGCAGTGGCCGCTGGCGGACGAACGCATCACGCACCACGCGCTGTCGTTTGCGCGGGTGGACCGCGGCGGCCAGCCGCATTTGCTGGTGATGGGGCGCGACACCACCGAGCAGCGCACCGCGCACGACGCGCTGGTGGCCGCCCGCAATGCGGCCGAGGACGCGGCGCGCACCAAGAGCGCCTTCCTGGCGAACATGAGCCACGAGATCCGCACGCCGATGAACGCCATCATCGGCCTGTCGCGCCTGGCGCTGGACGCCACGCTGCCCGAGCCGGCCGCCACCTACCTGGACAAGGTGCATGCCTCGGCGATGGCGCTGATGGGCATCCTCGACGACGTGCTCGATTATTCGAAGATCGAAGCCGGCCAGCTGCGCTTCGAGCAGCTGCCGCTGGACCTGCCCGAGTTGCTGCAGCGGGTGCAGGGCCTGTTCATCGCGCGCATCGAACAGAAGGGCCTGGCCTTCGCCGTCGAGCTGGCGGCGGGCCTGCCGAGGGGCTTGCGCGGCGATGCCTTGCGCGTGTCGCAGGTGCTGAACAACCTGGTTGGCAATGCCGTGAAGTTCACCGACCGCGGCCGCATCACCGTCTCGGTCGCGTTGGCAGAACCTGTGTCCGAACTGCCGGCCGAATCGCAGACGGACGCCGCCGATGATTGCCTGCTGCGCTTCGTCGTGCAGGACACCGGCATCGGCATCCCGCCCGAACAACGCGCCGCGCTGTTCGAGGCCTTCGCGCAAGGCGACAACTCCATCACCCGCCGCTTCGGCGGCAGCGGCCTGGGCCTGGCGATCAGCAAGCGCCTGGTCGAGATGATGGGCGGCCAGATCGGGCTGGACAGCACGCCCGGCGTCGGCAGCCGGTTCTGGTTCACCGTGCGGCTGGGCCGCATGCCGGCCTCGGCCATGGCCGCGCAGGCCGCCTTGGTCATGCCGCGGGCGGCCGCGCCGCAGCCCGCGGCCCGGCTGCCTGCCGGCCTGCGCCTGCTGGTGGTCGAGGACAACGAGACCAACCAGCTGGTGGCCATGCAGTTCCTGCGGCGCATGGGCGTGGAAGTGAGCATGGTGGCCGATGGCGCGCAGGCCGTGGCGGTGGTGGCGCGCGCCGGTGCCGGCCACTTTGCCGCCGTGCTGATGGATCTGCACATGCCGGTGATGGACGGCCTCGAAGCCACGCGCCGCATCCATGCGCTGACCGGCCATGCGGGGCTGCCGGTGATCGGCATGACCGCCGCGGCGATGCCCGAAGACCGCGCGCGCTGCTTCGCGGCCGGCATGGTCAGCCATGTCGCGAAGCCGGTGATGCCCGAGCGGCTGCTGCAGGTGCTGCAGCAGCACCTGGGGGCGCCGGTGCCGGTCGACACGTCGGCACCAACCTTGGCACAGACACCGGCACAGACGTCGACACGGGCGCCGACACAAACGTCGGCGGACACGCCGGCGCAGCCGCCGGATGCGGCGTCGGCCGGCGTCCCGGCTGCGATTGACGGCGCTGCCGCCGGGGCCGTCAGTTTCGACCTGCCGGCGCTGCGCAAGCGCCTCGCCGGCAACGAGGCGCTGATCTGGCGCCTGCTGGACATGTTCGCCAAGCGTGAAGCGGACACGCCCGCGACGCTGCGGGACTTGATCGAACGCGGCGACCTGCATGCGGCGCGCCTGCGGGCGCACGACCTCAAGGGCAGTGCCGCGACGCTGGGAGCCACTGGCGTGGCCACGGCCAGCGCCGAACTGGAAGCCGCGCTGCGCCACAACCAGCCGGTCGAGGCACCGCTGGCGGCGCTGCAACAGGCGCTGGACACGGCCATCGGCGCGCTGGCCACGCTGCGCACCTCCGGCCCGTCCTGAAGCGCAGGGCCGGCCGCCGGCGCCGCTACAAACGAAACACCTGAACCACCTGCCCTGCAGCGGCCGTGAAACCGCGGCCGCGCAGACTGCGGGTCGATTCAGGAGCCCCTTGCCATGAAGCGCCAATCCCTTTCCACGATCGGCTGGTGCGCTCGCGCCGCCGCGCTGCTGTCGGCGCTGCTGCCGCCGCTGGGCGCGCAGAGCCAGGCGCTGCCGCCGCTGTTCCCGATCCGCAGCGGCGACCTGCACGGCCTGATCAACCTCGAAGGCCGCGTGGTGCTGCCGCCCGAATACGCCGAGCTGCGCATCGGCCAGCCGCTGATCATGCTGCGCAAGGGCCACCGCACGGCTTATGCCGACGGCGAGGGCCGACTGGTCATCGAGCCGCAGGACGAACTCTCGCTGCCCTTTGCCGACGGGCTGGCGCCGATGCGCGGCAAGGACGCCCAGGGCAAGCCGCGCTGGGGTTATGCCGATGCGAAACGGCAGCTGGTCATCGCCCCGGCCTTCGACGATGCGCAGCCCTTCGTCGATGGCCTGGCCGTCGTCGGCATTGCCGATGCCTGGGGCGCGCTGAAATACGGCGCCATCGACCGCAGCGGCAAGCTGGTGCTGGCCGCCGCGCACGACAAGCTGCTGACACCCGGCGGCGGCCTGGTGCGCGCCGAGTCGAAAGAGCGCACGCACCGCGTGTTCGATGCCAAGGGCCGCGACATCACGCCGGCCGGCGTCGACTTCGTCGGCCTCAGCAGCGACGGCATGGTGCGCGTGTGGTCCGGCCGCCAGCAGGGCTTCATGACGGTGGCCGGCGAGCTGGTGGTGGCGCCGCGCTACGCCCAGGCCAGCGACTTCAGGGAAGGCCTGGCGCGGGTGTGGGTCGACGGCAAGTACGGCTACATCGACAAGCGCGGCACGCTGGTGATCGCCGCGCGCTACGACACGGCCGAAGACTTCGCCGACGGCCTGGCGCTGGTCAAGGACAACGGCAAGCCGCAGTTCCTGGACAGAACGGGCAAGCTGGTGCTGCAGCCCGAGGCCGAACGCGTGTGGCCCTTCTCGCAGGGCCTGGCGGTGGTCAAGGTCGGTGGCAAGCATGGCTACATCGACAAGCAGGGCCGCATGGTCATCACGCCGCAATACAGTTTCGCGCGGCCCTTCGGCAACGGCCTGGCCTTTGTCGGTGCGGGCCGCATGTCGGGCTACATCCGGCCCGACGGCCAGTTCGTCTGGAAGAACGAGTCCTGACACCAGGACGTGAAACCGGTGCGCTAGAGTCCGCGCGCACATCGAATTCGAGGGGGAGGCGGCGTGAACCGCAAATGGATCATCGGCCTGGGCGCACTGGCGCTGGCGGGCACGGTTGCGCTGGCCACCGTGGCGCTGCAATGGAACCGTTTCGACGGCCGCATCAACGCGCTGGGCGTCGACCTGCGCCAGCCCATGGCCTATATCGGCACCGCGTCCTTGTCGGCGCTGCCGCGCGACCTCGTCAAGGCCCCGGTGCTGCGCGAATTCCTCACCGAGGACTTTGCGTTCTATTACGAGGAGCATGAAGACCGCCTGGGCCTGGGCGGCGCGCTGCGCCGCATCGCCTTCGAGCACCAGCCGACGCTGGCCGACAACCTGATCGAGCTGGCGCTGGACGAACCCGCCGAAGTGGCGCTGTGGACCGACGGCAAGGGTGCGCCGCGCCACTGGGCGATGGCGATGACGCGCGGCAGCGTGGCCCGCGCACTGCAGGGCCTGGCCGCGGTCGCCGCGAAGGACAAGCAGCTGACGCTGATCGGCGCTCTGAAGTCGTCGTTGTTCGGCTGGTCGTCGCAGCCGGTTTATGCGCTGGCCCTGTCGCCGCGCCGCACGCTGGCGATTGCCACGCGCGGCAACCGGGTGGTCGTGCTGTCCGACCCCGGCCTGCTGTTCAACGCCGAGCGCCAGGCCGACCCGCAAGCCGCGCAGGTGCTCGAGAGCCTGCTGTCCGGCGACGACGGCGCGCAGGCACTGTGGCGCCAGCACTTCGGCCTGGGCGCGCCCGGCGCCGGCCACACGCTGGTGGCCGGCGGCACGCTGCTGTCCTTCGGCTACCAGCATTTTTTCCCCTCGCTGCAGGCGCTGCGCGTCGATCTGGCGCCCGGCGGCCGCAACCTGCGCAGCTTCGTCAGGCGCAGCGCGGCCGCACCGGCCGGCCCGGCACCCTGGCCCGCGCTGCCGGCGCAGGCCGCGGCCTGTGCGCTGCTGCCGGTGGACTGGGCGCGCACGAAGGCGGTGTTGTCCGACACAGCCACGGCGGCGCCTGCCGCCTCGGCCGCAGGCAGTGAGCCGGCGCCGGATCGCAAGGCCGCACTGAGCGCGATGGCCGATGCCTTCGACGGTCCCGCGGCCATCTGCTGGTACGAGCGCTCGCAGTTGCACACGCCCCTGCTGGTGGCGCATGCCAAGGGCGCGGCGCCGGGCGCGGCGGTGCTGGCGAACTTCGCGCAGTGGTGGTTGCCGACGGCGGCCGAGCTGTCCGGCGAAGCAGCCAGCGGCACCCAGGCGCGCGTCAACGCACCCTACGGCGCGCTGCGCGAGGGCGACAACTCGGCCTATCAATCCCGCTTTGCACGGGCCGGCGACTGGTGGGTGTTTTCGCCCGATGGCGAGCTGGTCGAGCAGGCCCAGGCCAGCATCGCGCGCCGCTATCCCAGCCTGGCCGACACACTGGGCGAACGCCCCGGCACGCTGGCGCTGGTGGCGCCGCAGCAGGTGGCCGAACTGTTGCGCCGCGAAGCGCTGGCGGTGATCACGCCGCAGCAGGCCAGTTTCCGGCAGGCGGCTGACCAGCAGCTGTTGCCGCGCCTCGCGGCCTTCGGCAAGCTGCCTGCGTCGCATGCGCTGCCACAGGGCGCCGCCGACGCTCAAGGCTGGCAGGCGCTGGACTGGCAGCCGCTGAAGGCGGCGCGATGAGTTCGTCCACCGGGTTCACACGCCGGCATTGTTTGCTGGCAGCAGTGGCCGCGCCTTTTGCAAGTCAGGCCGAATCTGAAGCTCCGCCGTCGCTGGACCGCGAACAGAGCCGGCGCTTCCGCGACTGGCTGCTGGTGCTGATCCATGCCCAGCTCGAACAAGGCCCCAGTCCGCGCTGGACCCACCGCGATTGCGCCGGCCTGGTGCGTTTTGCCGTGGCCGAGGCCCTGCGCGAGCACGACCTGGCCTGGAAGCGTTCCATGGGACTGCTCGGCAAGCGCCTGCCGCCGGCGCTGGATGCCGCACCGGCCCAGGCCTTGCGCCATGCCTGGCGCCGCGTCGACGGCAGCCGCGCGGCCTATGTCGGCGCGCTGGAGCTGGTGCAGGAAAACACGCGCTTCGTCGCGCGCCAGCTCAGCCAGGCCGAACCCGGTGACCTGCTGTTCTACGACTTCGGCGACGAGCAGCACCTGATGGTCTGGATGGGCCCCTACATCGCCTACCACACCGGCCGCCACGAACCCGGCGACACGGGGCTGCGCGCGCTGCGTGCCGCGCAGCTGATGAACTGGCAGGACACGCGCTGGCGCCCCGCCACCGACAACCCGAATTTCAGCGGCCTGTACCGCTTGGCCTTCCTGGCGCGCTGACACGCTGTGCACACGATGATCTCCTTCTGCAAGTTCTTCACCGCGATGCGCGGATTCAGCAGTGCCGCACTGGTGGCCGTGCTCATCGCCACCCTGCCTGCCGGCCATGCCGCCAAGCCCGCGACGGCCGAACCGGCGCCGCTGTCCAATCACCGCGAACCCTTCGTCGGCGAGCCCTTCTTCCTGCTGACCGATGCCACCTACGGCTCGGCCGACAAACCACGCGTGCGGCTGGAGATCAACGCGCCGCAGCAGCTGGAGACGGTGGGCGGTGTCGACGTGGTCGTCTACCGCGTCCCTGATCCCTTGGGATTCCTGCAGAAGCAGCGCAACCTGCACCGCATCCAGGTCGAGGCGCAGCCGGCCGGCGACGGCCTGGCCAACACGCTGACGCATGTCTGGGACAACTGGGTCGTCAAGGCCCGGCTGGCCTGGCAGCAACTGTTCTCCAGCGAGGCACGGCGCGCCGTCACCACGCAGGCGCCGGTGCTGAAGACGCCGAAGGACCTGCTGAAGCCCTCCACCTTCGAGGAACCGCGCCAGTTCCGCACGCTGCCCGGGCTGCCGGTGGTCGAGCGCTTCCGCTACCCGGTGCATGTCGCGCAGCCGATCGCACCGCCCAAGGACCTGAAGCTCGCCGGCAGCAGCAGCGAATTCATCAAGCCCACCGAAGGTAATGTGCAGGTGCCGCTGGCGGCCAAGAAGCCGGGCCTGTACCTGATCGAAGCGACGGCCGGCCAGCACCGCGCGACGACGCTGCTGTTCGTCAGCGACACGGTGGCGCTGACCAAGGTCTCCGGCGCGCAGATGCTGGTGTGGGCCGCGCAGCGCGGCAACGGCGCCGCGGTGCCGGCCACGCGCGTGGTGTGGACCGACGGCATCGGCGTGCTCAAGAGCGGCAGCACCGATGCCCAGGGCCTGCTGCGCATGGAACGCACGTCGCCCGAGCAGACTTATGTCTTCGGTGTCGATCCCGCCGGCGGCGTCTTCATCTCGGAGAATTTCTACTACGACAGCGAGATCTACAACGCCAAGGTCTATGCCGTGACCGACCGGCCGCTGTATCGGCCGGGCGATGCGGTGATGGTCAAAGTCAGCGCCCGCGAGTTCAAGTCCGCGCGTGAATCGGTGCCGCTGGCCGATGGCGAGATCACGCTGAGCGCGCTGGACCCCGCCGGCCAGGTGGTGGCCACACAGGCCCTGGCGTTCTCTGGTGCCACAGGTGCCGACGGCCGCTTCCTGCTGCCCGACAACGCGGCGGCCGGCGGCTATGAACTGCGCCTGGCGCTGCGCGACCAGGTCTACACCGCGGCCTTCCGGGTTGCCGACTACCAGAAGCCGCACTTCGAGATCCTGCTGCTGCCCGACAAGAGCGACTTCGCCACCGGCGACAAAGTCAGCGGCAAGCTGCAGCTGGCCTACCCGGACGGCAAGCCGGTGGCCAACGCGCGCATCAGCTTGAGCGCGCGGGTGCAGGCACTGAGCATGGTCGAGGGCGAGCTGGACTACACCGGCGCCTTCGCCGCCAAGCTGGCGCAGGACGAACTGGTCACCGACAGCGCCGGCATCGCCGCGTTCTCCTTCCCCGAGGCCGCGCAACCCAGCCGTTATGTGCTGACGGCGCTGGCCACCGACGGCGCGGCCTACCGCGTGCGCAGCTCGCGCGAGATCCTGGTCGAGCGCGGTGCTGCCGCATGGCGCCTGCAGCCCCAGGCGCAGTTTTCGCGGCCCGGTGAAGCAGTCGCCTTCCGCCTGGCGCCCAGCCAGCGCACGGCCGCCGGCAGCACGGCGGCACCGCTGCGTCCGGTCAGCTGGGAGTGGCTGCGCCTGGAAGACCGCAGCAAGGACAGCGGCAAGCTGAGCGCTGCGGACACCGTCTCGCTGAGCTTCAAGCAACCCGGCTCCTACACCGTGACCTTGCGCGACGAGCAGCACCGCATCGTCGCCGCGACCAGTCACTGGGTCAGCGGCGACGGCCAGAAGGCGCCGGCCGGCAGCATAGGCATCGTCTTCGACAAGCCGGCCTACAACGCCGGCGACAGTGCCGAAGCGCTGATCACCTTTCCCGAGCCGGTGGACCAGGCGCTGCTGACGCTGGAGCGCGACCAGGTCGAAGCGGCCAGCCTGATGGCCGGCGCTGGCAGCGGCTTCAGCAGCGAACGCCTGAACCCGACCCAGTGGAAGGTGCGGCTGCGTGTTGCCGAGGCGATGAGCCCGAACATCACGCTGTCGGTGGCGTATGTGAAGAACGGCGATGCGGTGTTCCAGAACCAGGGCCTGCGCATCACGCAGCCGCGCATCACGCTGGCCTTCAAGCCCGAGCGCGAGGTCTATGCACCGGGCGAGACGGTGACGGTCGAGCTCAGCACGCTGGTCAACGGCAAGCCGGCGCCGGCCGAAGTGGCGGTGGGCGTGGTCGACGAGATGATCTACGTGCTGCAGCCCGAGATCGCACCGAGCATCGATGAGTTCTTCTACCACCCGCGGCGCAACAACGTGCGCACCAGCGCCTCGCTCAGCTTCATCGGCTACGACCTGGCCACGCGCAAGCTCGGCCAGCTGCCGGCCAAGCGCCAGGTCAACGAGCGCGCTATCAAGGTATTGGAGCGGCCGAGACGCGACAACGTCGACACTGCCGCCTGGCTGCCGAACCTGCGCACCGATGCCAGCGGCCGCGCGCGCTTCAGCTTCACGATGCCCGACTCGCTGACGCGCTGGCGCATCACCGGCCGCGCCATCGAGGCCGGTGGGCTGGTCGGCCAGCAGACCGCCTGGCTGCGCAGCGACAAGGCCTTCTATGCCAAGTGGACCAGCCCCGACTGGCAGCGCGAAGGCGACAAGGCGCTGGCCAGCGTCGCGCTGTTCAACCAGGGCAAGGAAGAGCGCCCCGTCGAATGGGCGGTCACCGGCCCGGGCGTGAATGTCCGCGAGACCGTCAAGCTCAAGCCCGGTGCGAACTTCGTGACGCTGCCCTTGAATGCCGAGGGCGCCGGCCAGGCCGGCACGAATGCGGCAGGCGCCGGCGCCGTGGACCTGGCGTTGAGCCTGCGCGCCGATGGCAAGCTGGTCGACAGCCTGCGCACGCCGCTGCGCCGGCTGCCGCAGGCCTGGGCCGCGCCACGTGAGCAGCAGCTGGACCTGAGCAGCGGCAGCGCGACACTGGCCTTGCCGGCCGACGCCCGCCGTGTGCGCGTGACGCTGGCGGCCGATGCCGCGGCCGGCGCCTTCAGCCGCTGGCTGGACGAGCTGGCCGACTACCCCTATGGCTGCGTCGAGCAGACCGCCAGCCGGCTGCTGCCGTTGAGCCTGGCGCTGCAATCGCTGTCGGTCAATCAACAAGCCCTGGCGCCACAGCTGACGCAGCGTGTGGCGACGGCGCGGCTGTCGCTGGCGCAGATGGCCGGGCCGCAGGCGCAGTTCGGCTGGTGGGGCCGCGGCATGCCCGACGATGCCTTCCTGACCGCCTACGCCTATTACGCCGACTGGCGCGCCACGCAGGCGCTGAAGGCCACATTGCCGGACGCGCATTGGCAGCGCCTGCTCGATGTCTATGCCAAGAACGGCGTGAAACAGCCGCCGCTGCAGCGCGCGTTGGCCTTGCACTGGATGCAGGAGATGGGGCTGCCGGTGAACTCGCTGCTGGCCGCCTTGCTCGATGAACTGGCCGCCGCGCCGGCCGGCGATGCTTCGGCGCTGGCTGCCCGCCGCGGCAGCCTCGTGATGGTGCCGGCGGGTGAGCTGAATGCCCGCGACATCGCGCTGGTGCTGGCGGTGCACACCCGTGCCGGCCAGGCCACGCCCGTGCAGCGCAGCGAGGCGGACGCGGCAGCGCAGCGCATCGCGAGCTCACCGTCGCCCCTGGTGCAAAGCCTGCTGGTGCTGGCGCAGCGCGGCGGTGGCGAACGCGCCAAGGCGCTATTGGCCCAAGTGCGCGGCGAACAGCCGACCTTCGACCGCGCCCAGGCCCTGGTCTGGCTGCACAAGGCGCTGGGCGCACGGCCCGAGTTGCGGGTCGAGGCCAACGCGTTGCCCGCCCCTTGGGTGGCGGGCCGCAGCACCGGCGGCGACGTGATCTGGAGCCTGCCGGAGGGCGCGCCGCGGCCGGCGTCGCTGACGCTGGCCGGCGGCGCCA
>NZ_DATILJ010000298.1:0-8904 GCF_035476535.1 Aquabacterium sp. | reverse complement strand
GCGGCGTCTGCCTGTCCTCCGCATCGGCACGCCGCGCGCTAGGGAGTCCGGCGCCGCCCTTTTCGCTGCCCTGTCGGCAGGAGATCCTGTCGGCGCCCTTGCTCCGGGTGTTCTCGTCGCCGGTCGGGAGGGTGTATGGGGTTCTTGCGCTGGGGCCTGGCGTCGGCATTGTGTGTTGCACTGGGCGCCGTCGCCGTGGCGCGGCCGGCTGCGCCGCGCATCGACGGCGTGGACGTCGAACGTGTGCCCGCGCTCGAGGCCGGCGCGCGCCTGAACTTCAGCGTCTTCGGCACCCCGGGCGGCAGCGTGGTATTGCGCATCGCCGGCGTGCCGCGGGACGTCGTGTTGCAGGAACTGCAGCCGGGCGTGTATGACGGCAGCTTGGTGATCGAGCCGGAGGACCGTATCAGCGCCGATGCGCAGGTCGTCGCCACGCTGCAGCTCCACGGCCAAGTCGCGCGCTCCGCGCTGCAAGAGCCGCTGGTGCTGGGCGCCGAGCGGGTCGCGGCACAGGAGCAGGCGCCCTTCCCGGCGCCACGGCCTGCGCCGCTTCCGGCGCCCTTGCCGACGCCTCTGCCGGCACCGGTCGAAGCGCCAGCACGCGCGCCGCTCCAACCGCCGATGCATGCGCCCCTGCCGCCACCGGCTCCCGCGATGTGCGAACGCTGCGCCATCGTCGAATCCATTCGTGCGGTGGACGGCCCCCGCGACACGCTGCCGAACACGCCCGGCCGGGCCCTGATCACGCACCTGTTCGGCGAACAGGGCGAAGCCCAGGTCGCCCGTTGGTTCGGCAACGTCGGCCGTGCGTTCAGCGGCCGTCCGGCGCCGTCCGGCACCGCGTGGGAAGTGCAACTGCGCCTGCCCAGCGGCGAACACGTGGATCGGCGCTACGACACGCAGCCGCCGTTCCGGGTCGGCGACATGCTGGTGCTCGGCAGCACGCGCTCCGGTGAGGCGATCCGGTCGGCACCATGACACCTGTGACCGGAGTGATGCTGCAGCCGCCGGCGCAGCAGGCCCGGCCGACGCCGGCGCAGCCAGGCCTGCCGACCCCGGCGCGCGCCGGGTGGCGGGGGCCGGCGCTGGCCTCTGTGCTGCCATCGGTGCTGGAGGCGCTGCTGCTGGTGGCGGTGATCGCCGCGCTGTGGCCGGCGTTCGAACGCATCGCCGGCTTCGGCACCGGCCGCGCGCAGCGCTTCGCGACGCAGGGCATCGAGGTCGCCGGTCTGCCGCCGCCGGCGCTGCCGGCCGTCTGCGCGGCCGTCGGCGCGGCAGCCGATGCCGTGCTGCAGGAGCGGCTGTGCGGCGCGGCCGTATCGCGCCACGCCACGCCGGCCACGCTGGCCGTGGCGCCGCCGCCGGCGCTGCAGCAGGCCGTCGAGCGCACGCTGCGCGCCTTCGCCGCACCGGTGGCCGACGCCCAGGCGCGCCTGAACCGCCTGCGCCAGCAGCAGCAGGAAGGCATCGGCGAGTTGCGGGCCGTGGCCGATGCGATCGCCGCGATCGAGGCCGAACTGCAGCCCTACCTCGAACGCTTCGCGCTGGAGCGCGGCGAGTTGGCCGGGCCGCTGCCGCTGCACTGCGCCTGGTCCTGGCTGGTCGCCGGCCAAGCGTTGCCGGACAGTGCGCAGAACGACGGCGCGGCGCGCGGCAACGCGCTGTTGCTGTTCGCGGCCGCGCTCGACGGGCGCACGCTGGGCGCCGCACTGGCCTCGCCCGCGCGCTTGCCGGCACGCCTGCCCGCCGGGCCCCTGGCGTCCGGCGCCTGCCCGGCGGCCGGTGACGCCGCCCTCGCCGCCACGGCCACGCTGATGGCCGATGCCCGCCAGTCGCTGTCGCGCGCGCAGAAGAACGAAGCGATGCAGGCGCTGTTGCGCAGCGCCGGCTGGCAGTGGGCCGGCGCGATGGCGCTGGGCTACGGGCTGCTGCTGTGGAGCCGGCGTTCACCGTCGCCGGCCGCGGGCGTCGGTGTGTCGCTGCTGGCCTGGGCGGTGGCCGCGTGGCTGGCGCGCGTGCCGTGGCCGCTGGCCGGGGCGCGCGCCTTCGAACCGGCGCGCCTGGAGCTCGGCGCGTTCGGCCGGCCCGCCGGCTTCGTGCTGGTGTTGATCGCCGCCGGGCTGGGCCTGCTGGCGCTGGCCGGCTGGCGCCGCGGCGGCGCGGCCGGCAGCACACGCGCCAGCCCCACGCAGGCCATGAGTTCACGGCTTGGTTATGGCGGGCTCGCGCTGGCCACCGGGCTGGGCTGGGTGCTGCTGCTGGAGCTGTCGGCCCAGGGCCATCCGGTGAACCGCTACCTGGCGCTGTACCACCAGGGGCATCTGTGGCTGGGCTTGCTGGTGTTCTCGCTGCTGCTGTTCGTGCGCCAGCCACTGGCACGCGGCCTGGCGCGCGGGCTGTGGATCGTCGGCGAGCAGGCGCGCCGCGCGCAGGCGCGGCTGGGCGCGGGCCTGTCGTTCGCGCTGCTGGGGCTGCTGGCGCTGGCGGCACTGGCCGGCGTCGGCGCGCTGCTGACGAACATGCGGCAGCTGACCTCCGAACTCGGCCGCATCTGGCTGATCGTCGGCGCCGCCTGGTTCTTCTTCCTGCGCGCCGGGCCGATGACGATGCGGCTGGCCGCGCCCGGCGCCGTGGCCGCGCCAATTATTCGTTATGCCTGGCCGCTGCTGTTCATCGTCGGCCTGCTGGTTGGCGCGATGATCGTCACGCACGACATGGGGCCGCTGCTGATCGCCGGCTACGGCGCCGGCGCTTTTGTCGCCGCGGCGGTGGCGATGGGCTGGCACCAGCGCGGCGCCTCGGCGCTTGCCGCCTTCGCGCTGGCGCTGGGCCTGTTCGTCGCCTGGATCGTCGCCGTCACCGCGGCGCTGTTCCAGCTGGGCGCCGTCGATGCGGTCACCGCGGCGCGGCTGGAGAGCCTGGCGGCGCCGCTGGCCTCGACCAACGACCAGCTGGCGCTGGTCTCGTGGTTCCAGCGCGCCGCGCCGCCGCAGGGCTTCGGCCTCGGCGCGGTGCCGTGGTGCGGCCATGCGCCGGCCGCGCAGTGCAGCGGCGTGCCGGCCCAGGTGCACAGCGACTACACCTTCACCGCCATCGTCGGCGTGTACGGTGCCGCGGCCGCCTGGGCCGCGGCGCTGGGCAGCGCGCTGTGGCTGCACCGGCTGATCCGCCACCACGGCCGCGTCACACGCGGCGAACCGCGTCTGCTGGCCACTGCCGCCGGCCGGCTGGCCCACGACGGCCAGGCGCTGCTGAGCTGGATCGCTGTCGGCTGGGTGGTGCTGACGACCTGCCAGCTGGCCGTCACCGTGGCCGGCAACCTGGCGGTGCTGCCGCTGACCGGCGTGACTTTTCCCTTCGTCAGCTTCGGCATGACCTCGCTGGCGGTGAACCTGGCCTTCCTGGCGCTGTGCCTGAACGTCGATGTGCCGCCGGAGCGACGCCATGGCTGAAGCCGCGCCGCGCTCGCTGCTGGACTTCGCGATCACCGCCAGCGCCGCCGTGCTGCCGGTGATGCTGGCCGTGCTGCTGCTGGTGGCGGTGGTACGCCCGGCCGATGATGCGCGCGCGGCCCTGGGCGGCCGGCAGCCGGCCGATCGGTATGCCAGCGTGCGCCATGTCGCGGCGCTGAAGACCTTCGAATCGGCCGTGGTGCCGCGCACGGCGCTGCCACCGGCTGGGCCCGGCCTGTCCACCACGCCCGCCACGCCCACCGCGGCCGATGTCGCCGCGGCGCTGCCGGCCTGCGCGCGCGAGTGGCGCGACACCGACATCGCCGCGCAGCTGGCCGCCTTCGACGCGGCCTTGTCGCGCTTCAGCAGCCGCAGCAATGCGCGCGTGGTGCAGGCCGTGGGCCTGGATGCCGCGCGCTGGTTCAGCGCCGCGCAGGCCGGCCTGGCCGCGGCGATCGAAACGCCGCTGTACCCGGGCCAGCGCTTCCGCCTCGGCTGCGCCGATCTCGCCGCGGCCCTCGCGGCGCTGTCACGCGCCGACGGGCGGCTGCTCGAGGCGCTGGCCTGGCGCGGCACCGTTACCGCGTCGACGCTGGCGCGCTGGGCGCCGCAGCAGCAGATGGCGGTCGACGCCCGCCATGTGATGCGGCGCAATCCGTGGAACGGCATCGCCGGCTGCATCTACCTCGGTTCGGCAGACGCCGGCGCCGGCCCCGCTCATTTCATCGCCCGGGCCACCACCGCGCAGGCCCGGTTGTGCGCGCTGCCGGCGATGGCGGGAACGGCCTCCCCCGCCGCGGCCGTCGACACCGCAACCGCTGTCGACACCACGGCTGTCATCAACGCTGCGGCCGCTGTCGACAGCGCGGCGCTTGCCAGCGCCGCCAGCGCGCCGAGCGCACTGCCCGGCGAACCCGGCCCGGACATCGCCGTCGACGACGCCCGCTGGCGCGTGCCGCCGTCGCTGTTCACGATGCTCGAGCCGCTGGAAGCGCTGCGCCAGCCGTCGCGGCCCTTGTACCGCCTGTACACCGAGGCCAGCGAGGCCGGCCCGGCGGACGCTGCACCGTCGAGTTATCGCCACGGCCCGAATCGGCTGGTCTTCGAGGGCTCCGACATCGATGTCGGTTTCTCGCTGCGGCTGACCATCGACCCCGCGCTGCAGGCCCGGGCGCAGCAGATCGCCGCCTGCTACACCGGTCGCCACGATGTCTGCCGCGCGCTCGGCGTGCACCGGGCCGAAGATGCCGGAAAGCCGCTGGGCCACGCGCTGCTGGAAGGCGCGATGGTGCGGCTGGCCGCGGTGGCGGTGATCGACGTCGCCAGCGGCCGCATCGAAGCGCTGGCTGGCGCGCTGTCGCGCTGCGCGCGTCAGGAGGTCGACGGCCCCGGGCGTGACGCGCAGTGCGATGCGCGGCTGCCGTATGCCGTGCGCTATCGCCCCGATGCGCTGCTGAACCCCGCCGTCTACCACGACGCGATGCCGGCCTCGACGATCAAGCCCATCATGGCCGCGGCCTTTCTCAGCGACGCCGACAACGGCAAGCGCTGGCTGGCCACCGAGCGCGCGGCGATGAACCGTGCCGGCGCGCCGGCGCGCGACAGCCTGCGCGGCCAGCTGATGCGCTCCGATTCGGCCCGCTTCCTCGACCGCATGCTGTGCATCGACAACGGCGCGCAACCCTGTCGCCGACCCTGGGATGTGCAGGCGATGGCGCAGACACTGGGCTGGAACGCCGCCTGCAGCACGCCCGCCGGTGCGGCCGGCCTTGCGGCGGCCGCCGGTGCCGACTGCGGCCGCCACGACCTGCTGTTCGGCCGCGCGGTCAACGCCACCGCCGAAGCCGGCCAGGTGCAGCCGCTGGCCACCCGCGTGGCCTACGGGCGGCTGATGAGCGAGCCGGTAGCCAGCCGGCTCGGCGCGGCGATGCACCTGCGCCCACCCAGCGCGCTGGACACCGGCATCCTGCGCCGCTGTGCCGCCGGCGCCGATGGCACACGCGGCAGCGACGACGATTGGGAAAAGTGCCGCGGCGGCGCGGTGGTCGATGTCGTCGCCGAAGGCTGGGGCCAGGGCCACGCGCGCGCCAGCGCGCTCGGTGTCGCCGGCATGGTGGCCACGCTGGCCGCCGCGGCCAATGGCCAGGCCGCCGTGCGCCGCCCCTACCTGGTGGAAGGGCTGCAGGGCGTCGGCGGCAGCACGCTGCAGCCGGCCGTGGCGCGCTGGGGCCTGGCGGCGCCGCAGCCGCTGGCGCTGTCGCAGGACGCGGCGGAGGTGATCCTCAGCGGCCTGTCGTACAGCCACCGCGAAGGCACCGCACGCAGCGCCTGCGAGCAGGTGTTCGACGCGCGCCGCTGCCGCGGCATCGATTGGCTGGCCGGCAAGACCGGCACGCCGAGCTTCCCGAGCGACGGCATCCCGCTGGCCGAACTGGCCACGCTGTGCCGCGGCACACCGCCGCCCGAGCGCGCCGCGGCCTGCGGTGCATTGCGGCCCTACAAGTGGTACGTCGCGGCCTACCGCGCCGATGGCAGCGGCCACGGCCCGTGGACCAAGGTGATCGCGGTGCTCGCCGAACGCAACTGGCTGCGCAAGAGCGGCATCGTGCATGGCGCCGGCGACCGCGGCCCGAACCCGGCGGCCGAGATCGCCTTGCAGATCGCCGGCCGGCAGGTCGGTGCGCTCAGCGCATCGCCCGGCGCCAGCATCAACGGCAGCAGCCCATGAAGACATCAGCAGCCCGGACACAACCGACACGGCACCGCCCCGCTGCGCTGCCGGCGCCGCACGTCTGGACCTTCGACGGCCCGTTCGAGACCTGCCTGGCCGAGCTGGAAGACACGCTGCGCCGCGCCATCGTCGGCATCGGCGATGTGTCGCGCATTGCGCTGCAGATCGATTTGTCGCTGCCGGCGCTGCGCACGCGCGTGGCCGCCGGCGATGCCCTGCAGCCGGCCTGGCGCGATTTTCTGGCCCGGCTGGCGGCTTATGGCCTGCCTGCCGCGCCGCAGCTGCGCCGCCTGCGCACGCCGGGGCCGCTGGCGACGCTGGTGCTGGCCTACCGCAAGTGATTCAGAGGAGTCGTGATGTCGCTCAAGAAATGGGTTATCGACCGGGTGCCGAGGCCGCGCCGCGTGAAGGCTTTGCTGTCGCGTGCCGACCTGCCGCCGCGCGACACCGGCTTCGAGCCGTCCTACGGCCCGGCCGACGACCCCGGCTATGACAGCCGCTTGAACATCCAGCCGGACAAGCGCTCATCGGCCAGCCGCCGCGCCGAACCCTCGCTGGCCGCGGCCGAGCACCTGGGCGCCTACGGCACGCTGATCAGCACGATCCGCGACGAGCTGGAGCACTTCATCGTCAGCCAGCTGCAGCTGCACCTGGCCATCGCCGACCGCGACCGTTTCGTGCTGACCTCGATTGCCGTGCACTGCGGCAGCAGCGCTTCGCAGGATCGGCTGGGTCACTTCATGCAGGAATTCAAGCCCGAGCAGGTCAAGCGTTATCTGGTGCGCGAGGTCATCGCCGGCCTGCCCAATGCGGCGGCGATCGACCTGTCGCAGTTCGCCGGACTGGTCGACGCCGACGCCGCGGCCGAACAGGCCACCGAGGAAGACAGCGACGACTACAGCGACCTGCTGGCCCAGCTGGACGGACCGCCCCCGCCAGGCGACGGCCCGGCCTACGAGGTGCGGCTGGTCGGACGCTGGAGCGAGCTCGACGCCGCGAGCCCCATGGCCGCAGCGGCCGCGCCGCGGGCCGCAACAGGCCCGGTGCCGGTGACACCGCTGGCCGGGCAGCGCATCGAGTTCGAGCTGGAGGACGCCGACGGGCGGCGCAGCGTCGTGCTGCCCTCGGTGGTGCCGGGCCGGCGCTACATCGTCGGCAAGGACGAAGGCTGCGACATCGTCGTGCGCGGCACCTACACCAGCCGGCGCCATGCCGAGTTGTGGCTGGAACGCGGCAGCTGGCGGGTCGGCGATGCCGGCTCGACCAACGGCCTGCGCATCGAGCCCGCCGGCGGCGATGACGACGCGTCGGCGCCGCTGCGGCTGATCGAGGGTGCGCGGCTGGTGCTGTCGGCGCGCAGCGACGGCCCGGCCGCCGACTGCCCGTGGCTCGCGCTGCGCGCCGCACCCGGTCGCGCCACGCAGGCAGCGGCACGTGTGACGCCTATTGCACCCATGGCCCCTATGGCACCCATGGCACCGGTTGCATCGCCAACGCCAGCGCCCTCGCCGCGCACGCCGCTGACGGCAGTGCGCGGCACGCCGCCCACGCCGCTGGTGATCAGCACCAGCCAGTCCGGCACGCCGCAGGTGCTGGCCCTGACGCTGCAGCAACTGCCGCTGGGCATCGGCCGTTCGCGCCGGCAGGCGCTGGTCATCCACCGCCGCTTCGATGCGGTGTCGGGCCATCACCTCGACATCCTCGACATCGACGCCGAGGGCGCCGACGTGCAGGTGCATGGCGACAACGGCGTGCTGCTCGAAGGCCGGCACCACGCCGCCGGCACGCGGCTGCGCTGGCCCGTCGGGCAGACGCTGCTGCTGGGCGCGGCTGCCGACGAGCCCGACGCCTGCACGCTGCTGCTGCGGCCCGCGGCGCCGGCCTGACACCGCAGCGGAAAGCCACCATGTCCGGCAGCACACCGATCACGCCGCTCGAACCGATGCCACCAAGCCATGCCGACAGCGCGCCGGCCGGCGCCGCACCGGCAGCCAGCGGCCAATGCACCAGTGCGTGGGCGCGCATCGACTACGCGGTGGCCACCGCCTGCGGGCTGCGCCATCGCCTTAACGAGGACGCCCACAGCCCGCCCGCGCTGGCCGGCCGGCTGTTCGTCGTCGCCGATGGTGTGGGCGGCGGCGCGCTGGCACGCACCGCGAGCCGGCTGCTGGTCGCCCGGCTGCACCGCGCGCTGGACGGGCACATGCTCGATGCCGGCCGCATCAGCCGCGCGGTGCTGGACGCCGACCGCGCCATCGCGCGCCACCTGGCGCGCCGTGGCGCAGCGCCCGGCGCCGCCACCGTGGCCTTGTGCGCGCCGGCCAACCGACTGGCGACGAACTGGTGGATCGCCTGGGTCGGTGATTGCCGCGTCTACCGCATCGCGCCGGCGCTGGCCGGGCGCGAAGGCCGCGCCGAAGCGCTGACGCGCGACGACAGCTTCCGCGCCTGGGGCGAGTGGCCGCCCGAAGGCAGCACGCCGGACGATCCGGCGCGCATGGTCGGCAACGGCGCCACGAGCGGCGCCAACGTCGTGACCTGCACGCTGGCCGCCGGCGAACTGCTGGCGCTGTGCAGCGACGGCGTGCACAAGCATGTCGATGAGCCGGCGTTCGGCCAGGAGCTCGGCGCACCGGGGCCGCTGGCGCAGCGCTGCGAGGCGCTGCTGGCGCTGGCCCGCCGCAACGGCAGCACCGACGACGCCACGGTGATGCTGCTGCG
>NZ_DATILJ010000297.1:0-13798 GCF_035476535.1 Aquabacterium sp. | reverse complement strand
GACAGCGACACTGAGGTCGAGCAGCAGATCGGCATGCCGATCCGGGTGTTCTTCGAGCAGCAAGGTGAGGCTGCGTTCCGCGACATCGAGCAAGCGGTCGTCGAGCGGCTGAGCCGGCTCGACAACACCGTGATCGCGACCGGAGGCGGCGCCATGTTGCGCGCCGCGAACCGGTACGCGCTGGCCAGCCATACGCACGTGGTCTACCTGCGCTCGACACCGGAAGAGTTGTTCCGCCGCCTGCGGCACGACACCCAACGCCCGCTGCTGCAGGTGGCCGACCCGCTGCGCCGATTGCGTGAGCTGTACCGCGAGCGCGACCCGCTGTACCGCGACGCCGCGCAGTTCGTCATCGAGACCGGCCGACCCACGGTGCCGATGCTGACGAACATGATCCTGATGCAGTTGGAGTTGGCCGGCGTGATCGATCCGTCGCAGGTGCCGGCCACCGTCGGCCGGGTCTTGCCCCCGGTACGCTGACTCGCGCATTTCGTGCCGCCTACACTTGCGGCCATGAATCTCGCTACCTCCTCCGGCACCGTGCGCGTACCGATCGCGCTGAACGAGCGCAGCTACGACATCGTGATCGGCAGCGGCCTGCTGGCCGACGACGCCTGCTGGGACGGCCTGCCCGCCTCGGCCGACGCGCTGATCGTCAGCAACACCACCGTGGCGCCGCTGTATGCGCAGGCACTGGCGACGCGCCTGTCGCAGCGCCATCGCCGGGTGCTGCAGGTGCAGTTGCCGGATGGCGAGGCGCACAAGGACTGGGCCACGTTGAACCTCGTGTTCGATGCATTGCTCGGCGCCGGATGCGACCGCAAGACCGTGCTGTATGCGCTGGGCGGCGGCGTGGTGGGCGACATCACCGGCTTCGCGGCGGCCTGCTACATGCGCGGCGTGCCCTTCGTGCAGGTGCCGACCACCTTGCTCGCGCAGGTGGACTCGTCGGTCGGCGGCAAGACCGCCGTGAACCACCCGCTGGGCAAGAACATGGTCGGCGCGTTCTACCAGCCTGCGCGCGTGATCTGCGATCTGGCGATGCTCAACACCTTGCCGCCGCGCGAACTGTCGGCTGGTTTGGCCGAGGTCATCAAGTACGGGCCGATTGCCGATGCCGAGTTCCTGGCCTGGCTCGAGACCCATGTCGAGGACCTGCGAGCGCTGGAGCCCCGCGCGCTGGCGCATGCGGTTCAGCGATCCTGCGAGATCAAGGCCTGGGTCGTGGGCCAGGACGAGCGCGAGAACGGGCTGCGTGCCATCCTGAATTTCGGCCACACCTTCGGCCACGCCATCGAGGCAGGCCTGGGCTATGGCCAGTGGCTGCATGGCGAGGCCATTGGCTGCGGCATGGTGCTGGCGGCTGAGCTGTCGGCGCGGCTGGGCTTGGTGGCGCCGGCCTTCGTGCCGCGCCTGACCCAGCTCATCCAGCGTGCCGGGTTGCCGGTGCAGGCGCCGGTGATGCCGGGTGCGCGTTGGCTTGAGTTGATGCGTGTGGACAAGAAGTCCGAGGCCGGCGAGATCCGCTTCGTGCTGCTCGATGGTGTCGGCAGGGCGCAGATGCGTGGCGCTCCGGATGCACTCGTGCTCGACGTGATCGCGGCCCACACGTCGACCGACTGAACCCGCATGGCCCTGGCCGCCCATGCCAGCGTTGCCGCCGAGTCCCGCGGCCGGCGTCATCCCGAGCCTGCGGTCCGCCTGCGCGACGACTTCCAGCGCGACCGCGACCGCATCGTGCACTCCACCGCCTTCCGGCGGCTGGTCTACAAGACCCAGGTGTTCATCAATCACGAGGGCGACCTGTTCCGCACGCGCTTGACGCATTCGCTGGAAGTGGCACAGCTGGGCCGTGCCATCGCCCGCGGGCTGCAGCTCAACGAAGACCTGGTCGAAGGCATCGCCTTGGCGCATGACCTCGGCCACACCCCCTTCGGTCACGCCGGCCAGGACGCGCTGCATGACTGCATGCGCGCCCACGGCGGCTTCGAACACAACTTGCAGAGTCTGCGTGTCGTGGATTGCCTCGAGGTGCGCTACCCGGACTTCGACGGCCTGAACCTGTGCTTCGAGACGCGGGAGGGCATCCTCAAGCATTGCGCGCGGCGCGATGCCGAGCGCATCGAGGCTGCCGAGCCCGGCGGTGTCGGCCGACGCTTTCTCGATGGCACCCGGCCCAGCCTCGAAGCGCAGCTGACGAACCTGGCCGACGAGATTGCCTACAACGCCCACGACATCGACGACGGCGTGCGTTCTGGCTTGTTGTCGCTGCCGCAGCTGGAAGCCTTGCCGCTGGTGCAGCGCCACCTGCGCGGCGCCTTGCGCGATCACCCGGCGCTACTCGGCCGGCGCTTGCTGTTCGAGATCATCCGCCGCATGCTGTCCGAGCAGATCCACGACGTGATCGACACCAGTCACGCGGCGATCACCGCTGCCCGGCCGGCGGATGCGCAAGTGGCTCGCCTGCTGCCGTCGCTGATCAGCTTCAGCCCGCCGATGCAGGCCGAGAGCACGGAACTGAAGCGCTTGCTGATGCGCCACCTCTACCGCCACCCGCAGGTCATGCGCACCACCGGTGCAGCGCGCACGGTGGTGCGGGCGTTGTTCGAGGCCTATGCCGCCGCACCCGGCGAGATGCCGAGTGACTTTGCAACGCGGCCGGACCTGCCACGTGCGGTAGCCGACTACGTGGCCGGCATGACCGATCGCTTCGCCACCCGCGAACACCGGCGCCTGACAGGCCGCGACGAGTTCGCCGCTGCGGCCGGCGCGGCGGCCGAGCCGCAGTGAGCCCTGCAGCCGCAGCGCCACCATGGCCCGCCTGAGCCGGTTGGCCGTTGCCGGGCAGCCCCATCTAGTGGTGTTGCGCGGCCTGCCGGATCGACCCTTGTGCCTGGACGATGAAGATCGGCGCCGCTATCTGGCCGCTTTGCGCGACGCTGCGTCGCAGCAGCGCGCGGCCGTGCATGCCCATGTGCTGACCGATGAGCAGGCCCTGATGCTGGTGACGCCGGAGCGCGGCGACGGCTTGAGCCGTCTGGTGCAGGAACTGGGCCGGCGCTACGTCGCCGGCTTCAACCGCCGCCATGGCCGCAGCGGCGCGCTGTGGGACGGGCGTTTTCGCGCGACCATCGTGCAGCCGGGGTCGATCACGCTGGAGGCCATGTTGTTCGTCGACCTGCATCCCGTGCGGGTCGGCCTGGCGGCCACGGCGGCCGACTATGCCTGGTCCAGTGCCCGGCACCACCTGGGACAAGTGCGCGATCCGGTGGTGACCGACAACGCGGTCTATTGGCAACTCGGCAACACACCCTTCGATCGGGAACTGAGCTATCGACGTTGCCTGGAGGAGGGTCTGGCGGCCCAGCGCGTGCTCCAGTTCGCCGAGGCCAGCCGCAAAGGCTGGGCGCTCGGCGACGCCGCATTCCTCACGCAGTTGGCCGAACACGCAGGTCGACCCGTGCAGCCGCGGCCGCGGGGACGGCCGCCAAAACGGCAGCCTCAGGCGTGAGCGCCGTCCGCCTTGGCTCGGGAAATGCTAGTCCCGGTTCAGAGGCTTTTGCCGCCACGAAATGTAGTGACCCCAATTAACAAGGAACCCATCCGAATCGTAATTAAATGGGGTCATACCAAAGCAGAAACCACTTGAGCCACTTGCTGCGGTGCAGTAACCTCGCGGCTCGTCAGATCTTGTGAAGGAGCGCGCGATGAGCGATGCCGTCCAGGGACCCGCGTCCCGCACCGAAATCGAAGCGCTCGCCCAGAGCGGCCTGTACGACCCGACGCAGGAGCACGATGCGTGCGGCGTCGGCTTCGTTGCCCACATCAAGGGCCAACGCGCCCACAGCATCGTCGAGCAAGGCCTGAAGATCCTGGAGAACCTGGACCACCGCGGCGCGGTGGGCGCCGACAAGTTGATGGGCGACGGCGCCGGCATCCTGATCCAGCTGCCGGACGAGTTCTACCGCGCCGAGATGGCGACCCAGGGCATCGACCTGCCGCCGCCCGGCGAATACGGTGTCGGCATCATCTTCCTGCCCAAGGAACATGCCTCGCGCCTGGCCTGCGAGCAGGAACTGGAACGCGCGGTGAAGACCGAAGGACAGGTGCTGCTGGGCTGGCGCGACGTGCCGGTCGACCGCGAGATGCCGATGAGCCCGGCAGTGCGCGCCAAGGAGCCCGTGATACGCCAGATCTTCATCGGCCGCGGTGCCGATGTCATCGTGCCGGATGCGCTGGAGCGCAAGCTGTACGTGATCCGCAAGACCGCTTCGGCAGCGATCCAGGCCCTCAAGCTCACGCACAGCCGCGAGTACTACGTGCCCAGCATGAGCTGCCGGACCGTCATCTACAAGGGCCTGCTGCTGGCCGATCAGGTTGGCCAGTACTACCAGGACCTCAAGGACCCGCGCGTCACCTCGGCGCTGGCGCTGGTTCACCAGCGTTTCTCAACGAACACCTTCCCCGAATGGCCGCTGTCGCACCCGTACCGCATGGTTGCGCACAACGGCGAGATCAACACCGTCAAGGGCAACTTCAACTGGATGCGCGCCCGTGAGGGCGTGATGAAGTCGCCGGTGCTGGGTGAGGACCTGAAGAAGCTGTACCCGATCAGCTTCGAAGGCCAGAGCGATACCGCCACCTTTGACAACGCGCTCGAGTTGCTGACGATGTCCGGCTACCCGCTGGCCCACGCGGCGATGATGATGATTCCCGAGGCCTGGGAACAGCACGAAATGATGGATGTGCGCCGTCGCGCCTTCTACGAATACCACGCGGCGATGATGGAGCCCTGGGACGGCCCGGCCGCGATGGTCTTCACCGACGGCAAGCAGATCGGCGCGACGCTGGACCGCAACGGCCTCCGCCCGGCGCGCTACATCGTCACCGACGACGACCTGGTCGTGATGGCCTCGGAATCCGGTGTGCTGCCGATCCCCGAGAACAAGATCGTCAAGAAGTGGCGGCTCCAGCCCGGCAAGATGTTCCTGATCGACCTGGAGCAGGGCCGCATCGTCGACGACGAAGAGCTGAAGAACCAGTTCGCCTTCGCCAAGCCCTACCGGCAGTGGATCGAGAACGTGCGCATCCGCCTCGACACGGTGGAAGTGACCGGCGGCCCCGACGAATTCCCCGAGTCGCTGCTCGACCGCCAGCAGGCCTTCGGCTACACCCAGGAAGACATCAAATTCCTGCTGGCGCCGATGGCCACCGCTGCCGAAGAAGGCATCGGCTCGATGGGTAACGACTCGCCGCTGGCCGTGCTGTCGGACAAGAACAAGCCGCTGTTCAACTACTTCAAGCAGCTGTTCGCCCAGGTCACGAATCCGCCGATCGACCCGATCCGCGAAGCCATCGTGATGTCGCTGAACTCGTTCATCGGCCCGAAGCCGAACCTGCTGGACATCAACGCGGTGAACCCGCCGATGCGGCTGGAAGTGACACAGCCGGTGCTGGACTTCGACGACATGGCGCGGCTGCGCGCGATCGAGAAGCACACCAACGGCAAGTTCAAGAGCTACGAGATCAACATCACCTACCCGCTGGCCTGGGGCCGTGAAGGTGTCGAGGCCAAGCTCGCGTCGCTGTGCGCCGAGGCGGTGGACGCGATCAAGGGCGGCCACAACATCTTGATCATCACCGACCGCCGCATGAGCCGCGACCAGGTGGCGATCCCGGCGCTGCTGGCGCTGTCGGCGATCCACCACCACCTGGTGCGCGAGGGCGTGCGCACGACAGCCGGCCTGGTCGTCGAGACCGGCTCGGCGCGCGAGGTGCATCACTTCGGCGTGCTGGCGGGCTATGGTGCCGAAGCCGTGCACCCCTACCTGGCGATGGAGACGCTGGCCGAGTTGCATCACACGCTGCCGGGCCAGCTGTCCGCCGAGAAGGCGATCTACAACTACGTCAAGGCCATCGGCAAGGGCTTGTCGAAGATCATGTCCAAGATGGGCGTGTCGACCTACATGTCCTACTGCGGCGCGCAGCTCTTCGAGGCCATCGGCCTCGAGAAGGCGTTCGTGCAGAAGTACTTTCGCGGCACGGCCACGCAGGTCGGCGGCATCGGCGTGTTCGAGGTCGCTGAAGAGGCGCTGCGCACGCACATCGCCGCCTTCGGCGACGACCCGGTGCTGGAGAGCATGCTCGACGCCGGCGGCGAATACGCCTGGCGCACGCGCGGCGAAGAGCACATGTGGACGCCCGACGCCATCGCCAAGCTGCAGCACAGCGCACGCTCGGGCAAGTTCGAGACCTACAAGGACTATGCGCAGCTGATCAACGACCAGAGCAAGCGCCACATGACGCTGCGCGGTCTGTTCGAATTCAAGGTCGACCCGAGCAAGGCGATTGCGCTGGAAGAGGTGGAGTCGGCGGCCGAGATCGTCAAGCGCTTCGCCACCGGCGCGATGTCGCTGGGCTCGATCAGCACCGAGGCGCATACAACCTTGGCCATCGCCATGAACCGCATCGGCTGCAAGAGCAATACCGGTGAAGGCGGCGAGGATCCTGCGCGTTATCGCGGTGAACTCAAGGGCATCAAGATCACCGCCGGCACCAAGGTGTCGGACGTCATCGGCAGCAAGGTCATCGCGGCCGACTACGAGATGCAGGACGGCGATTCGCTGCGCTCGAAGATCAAGCAGGTGGCCTCGGGCCGTTTCGGCGTGACCACCGAGTACCTTGTCTCGGCCGATCAGATCCAGATCAAGATGGCGCAGGGCGCCAAGCCGGGCGAAGGCGGCCAGTTGCCTGGCGGCAAGGTGTCCGACTACATCGGCATGCTGCGTTATTCGGTGCCAGGTGTTGGCCTGATCAGCCCGCCACCGCACCACGACATCTACTCGATCGAAGACCTGGCGCAGCTGATCCACGACCTGAAGAACGCGAATCCGCGGGCCTCGGTCAGTGTCAAGCTGGTGTCCGAAGTGGGTGTGGGCACCATCGCCGCCGGCGTCACCAAGTGCAAGGCCGACCATGTGGTGATCGCCGGCCACGACGGCGGCACCGGCGCCTCGCCGTGGTCGTCGATCAAGCATGCCGGCACGCCCTGGGAGCTGGGCCTGGCCGAGACGCAGCAGACGCTGGTGCTGAACCGCCTGCGCAGCCGCGTGCGCGTGCAGGCCGACGGCCAGATGAAGACCGGCCGCGACGTGGTGATCGGTGCGCTGCTCGGTGCCGACGAGTTCGGTTTCGCGACCGCGCCGCTGGTCGCCGAAGGCTGCATCATGATGCGCAAGTGCCATCTGAACACCTGCCCGGTGGGCGTGGCCACGCAGGACCCGGTGCTGCGCAAGAAGTTCACCGGCAAGCCCGAGCATGTCGTCAACTTCTTCTTCTTCGTCGCCGAAGAGGCGCGCCAGATCATGGCGCAGCTGGGCATCCGCAAGTTCGACGAGCTGATCGGCCGCGCCGACCTGCTGGACACCAAGAAGGGCATCGCGCACTGGAAGGCGCGGGGGCTGGACTTCAGCCGCGTCTTCCACCAGCCGCAGGTGCCGGCCGATGTGCCGCGCTTCCATGTCGAGCTGCAGGACCATCGTCTCGAGAAGGCGCTGGACGTCAAGCTGATCGAGCGCTGCAAAGCGGCCATCGAGCGCGGCGAAAAAGTGCAGTTCATGGAGGACACGCGCAACGTCAACCGCTCGGTCGGCGCGATGCTGTCCGGCGAGCTGATCCGTCATCGCCCCGAAGGCTTGCCCGACCACACCATCTTCATGCAGATGGAAGGCACCGGCGGCCAGAGCTTCGGCGCGTTCCTGGCCAACGGCATCACGCTGTACCTGATCGGCGATGCCAACGACTACACCGGCAAAGGCTTGTCCGGCGGGCGCGTGGTTGTGCGGCCGAGCATCGATTTCCGCGGCGATGCGGTGAAGAACATCATCATCGGCAACACCGCGCTGTATGGCGCGACCAGTGGTGAAGCCTTCTTCCGCGGCGTGGCCGGTGAACGCTTCGCGGTGCGGCTGTCGGGCGCCACCGCGGTGGTCGAAGGCACAGGCGACCATGGCTGCGAATACATGACCGGCGGCACCGTCGTCGTGCTGGGCAAAACCGGCCGTAACTTCGCGGCCGGCATGTCCGGTGGCGTGGCCTATGTCTACGACGAAGACGGCCAGTTCGCCAAGCGCTGCAACCCGGCGATGGTGTCGCTGGACAAGGTGCTGTCACGCGACGAGCAGGAAACCGCCGTCGACCGCGCGCTGTGGCACAAGGACGAGGCCGACGAAACGCTGCTGAAGGCGCTGGTGGAGAGTCACCACCGCTGGACCGGTTCGCTGCGTGCCCGCGAGATCGTCGACGACTGGGCCCACGCCCGCGCACGCTTCGTGAAGGTCTTCCCGAACGAATACAAGCGCGCGCTCGGCGAAATCAATGCGGCGAAGGAAAGCAGCCAGACCATCGCCAAGGCCAAGGCGGCGAGCCCGACGGACAAGAAGGGCTCGAAGTCCGTTCCGGCCAAGTGATCTGACGCAACGCGCACGACAAGGAATAGCAAGATGGGCAAGGTTACTGGTTTCATGGAATATGAGCGGCTGGAGGAGGGCTACGAGCCCGTGCCCCAGCGCGTGAAGAACTACAAAGAGTTCGTCATCGGCCTGAACAACGAGCAGGCCAAGGTGCAGGGCGCTCGTTGCATGGATTGCGGCACGCCTTTCTGCAACTCCGGCTGCCCGGTGAACAACATCATTCCGGACTTCAACGACCTGGTGTACCGCGGCGATTGGCGCAATGCGCTGACCGTGCTGCACTCCACCAACAACTTCCCGGAGTTCACCGGCCGTGTCTGCCCGGCACCCTGCGAAGCGGCCTGCACGCTGAACGTCAACGACGATGCGGTGGGCATCAAGTCGATCGAGCACGCGATCATCGACCGCGGCTGGGCCGAAGGCTGGGTGTTGCCCCAACTGCCCAAGCTCAAGACCGGCAAGAAGGTCGCCGTGGTCGGCTCCGGCCCGGCCGGCATGGCCGCTGCGCAGCAACTGGCACGCGCCGGCCATGACGTGACGCTGTTCGAGAAGAACAGCCGCATCGGTGGTCTGCTGCGCTACGGCATCCCCGACTTCAAGATGGAGAAGACGCACATCGATCGGCGCGTCGAGCAGATGAAGGCGGAGGGCGTGACCTTCCGCGCCGGTGTGATGGTTGGCCACCTGCCCGAGGGCAGCAAGGTCACCAACGATGCGAAGGAAATCGTCTCGCCCGCCGAATTGCAGGCCAGCTTCGATGCCATCGTGCTGACCGGTGGTTCTGAACAGAGCCGCGATCTGCCGGTACCCGGGCGTGAGCTCGACGGCGTGCACTACGCGATGGAGTTTCTGCCGCAGCAGAACAAGGTGGTGGCCGGAGACAAGCTCAAGGGCCAGATCACGGCCACCGGCAAGCATGTCATCGTGATTGGCGGCGGCGACACCGGCAGTGACTGTGTCGGCACCAGCAACCGTCATGGCGCGGCCAGCGTCACGCAATTCGAGCTGATGCCGACGCCGCCGGAAGAAGAGAACCGGCCGCTGACCTGGCCGTACTGGCCCTACAAGCTGCGCACCAGTTCCAGCCATGAAGAAGGCTGCGAGCGCACGTTTGCGATCGCCACCAAGGAGTTCATCGGCAGCAAGGGCAAGGTGACCAGCCTGAAGACCGTGCAGGTCGAATGGCAGGGCGGCAAGATGGTCGAGGTGCCCGGCAGCGAGAAGGAGTTCAAGGCCGACCTGGTGCTGTTGGCGATGGGCTTCGTGAACCCGGTGGCCACCGTGCTCGAGGCCTTCGGTGTCGACAAGGACGCACGCGGCAATGCACGCGCCAGCACCGAAGGCGTTGCCAGCTACAAGACCAATGTCGACAAGGTGTTTGCTGCCGGCGACATGCGCCGCGGCCAGTCGCTGGTGGTCTGGGCCATCCGCGAAGGCCGCCAGGCCGCACGGGCGGTCGATGAATACCTGATGGGCAGCAGCACGCTGCCGCGCTGATCGGCGCTCGCGCGCGTTGCGCTGAAACCCGGGCTGGACACACCTGCAACCAGCCCGGCAACAGTTCTTTGCGCGGTCGAATCGGGGCAAGTCCTTACGGGTAAACCTGGCGTGCGACAATCTTTTTTCGCACAGCCCTGGGGCGTCATGCCCGGGCACCCTCCCACAACAAGGGCCACCAGGCCCGGCCGCCTGCCCCTTGAGCTCCGATACCCTGATCGAGATCGACCATGTTTCGTTCGGCTACGACGCCAGTCGCAGCATCCTGGACGACGTGAGTCTGCGCTTCCAGCGCGGCAAGGTCACCGCGATTCTTGGCGGCTCGGGCTGCGGCAAGACCACCTTGCTGCGCCTGATCGGTGGGGTGCACGGTGCCACCCGCGGCCGCGTGGTCTTCGATGGTGAAGTGGTCAATGCCCGGGACCGCGCGCAGTTGTACCGGCTGCGCCGGCGGCTGGGCATGCTGTTCCAGTTCGGTGCGTTGTTCACCGACCTGACGGTGTTCGACAACGTCGCGTTCCCGCTGCGCGAGCAGACCGATCTGCCCGAAGCGCTGATCCGCGACATCGTGCTGATGAAGCTCAATGCCGTGGGCCTGCGCGGTGCCGCGTCGCTGCGCATTGCCGAAGTCTCGGGCGGCATGGCCAGGCGAATCGCGCTGGCGCGGGCGATTGCGCTCGATCCCGAACTGATCATGTACGACGAACCCTTTGCCGGGCTGGACCTGATCTCGATGGGCGTGGCCGCCAAGCTGATCCGCACGCTCAACGACGTGACCGGCGCGACTTCGCTGGTGGTCTCGCACGACGTGCCTGAGTGCATGGCGATCAGCGACCACGTGATCCTGATGGCCGCGCAAGGCCGCATCGTCGCGCAGGGCACGCCGAAGGAACTGATGGAGTCGATGGAACCGGAGGTGCGCCAGTTCGTGCGCGGCGAGCCCGACGGGCCGGTCAAGTTCCACTACCCGGCACCGGGCATGGCCGAAGATTTCGGCTTGGTGGAGCGGCCATGAACTGGCTGGCACTCCTGGGCGCCAGCGCGCTGGCGGTAATGAGGGGCTGGGGCCATGCGACGCTGTTCTTCCTGGATCTGCTGCGGGTGCTACCTGCGGCGCTGAAGCGCTTTTCGCTGGTGACGGTGCAGATCCACGCCATCGGCAACCGTTCGCTGGTGATCATCCTGGCTTCCGGCCTCGCCGTGGGCTTCGTGCTCGCGCTGCAGATGTACTACGCGCTGGTCACCTATGGCGCAGCCGAATCGCTGGGTCTGATCGTCAACCTGTCGCTGGTGCGCGAACTGGGGCCGGTGGTCACCGCGCTGCTGTTCGCCGGCCGTGCCGGTACCTCGCTCACCGCCGAGATCGGCTTGATGAAGGCCGGCGAGCAGATTGCGGCGATGGAGCTGATGGCCATCGATCCCCGCGCCCGCGTGCTGGCGCCGCGCTTTTTGGGCGGTATCGTCGCGATGCCCCTGCTGGCCATTCTGTTCTCGGCGGTCGGCATCATCGGGGCCTGGGTGGTCGGCGTGGGCTTGATCGGCATCGATGCCGGCAACTTCTGGTCCATCCAGCAAGCCAAGGTCGACATCTGGCGCGACGTCGGCAACGGCGTCGCGAAGAGCGCGGTGTTCGGCGCGATCTGCACCTTCGTCGCGCTGTACCAGGGCTACGAGACGCAGGCCACGCCGGAGGGCGTGGCCTACGCCACCACCCGCACGGTGGTGATCTCGTCGCTGGCCGTGCTGGGCATGGACTTCATCCTCACGGCGCTGATGTTCTCGACACCGTGATGCAAGGGGAGATAGCCAATGGGCAAAAAGGGAATTGAAACATTGGTCGGCCTGTTCGTGCTGCTGGGCACGTTGGGCTTGCTGTTCATTGCGATGAAGGCTGCCAACCTGGGCAACTTCGGCAATAACAACAGCTACACGCTGTTGGCACGCTTTGACAACATCGGTGGCCTCAAGGTGCGCGCGCCAGTGCGCAGCGCCGGGGTGTCGGTGGGGCGCGTCACCTCGATCTCGCTCGACCCCAAGACCTACCAGGGCGTGGTGACACTGGAAGTGCAGGAGGGCTACCAGTTTCCGAAAGACACCTCGGCCAAGATCCTGACCGCCGGCCTGCTGGGGGACCAGTACATCGGCCTCGAGGCCGGCGGCGACGAGAAGAACCTGGTGGCCGGTGACGCGATCAAGCAGACCCAGTCTGCCGTGGTGCTGGAAAACCTGATTAGCCAGTTCCTCTTCAGCAAAGCCGCTGATGCAGGGACAGACGCCGGAGGCAAGAAATGATGCGGCGAGCGCTTGCGGTCGTGATGCTGACCCTGCTGCTGCTGGGCCTGCAAGGCTGCGCCAGCCTGCCCTGGCGCACGCCGGTGCTGGAGAACACCGGACCGTCCACTGAACGAGCCGACCCTTGGGAGCGCTTCAACCGCCGCATGTTCAGCTTCAACGAAGCGCTGGACGCGGTGCTGATCAAGCCGCTGGCACTGGGCTACCGTGCCGTGGTGCCCGAGTGGTTGCGCACCGGCGTCGACAATGTGTTCGCCAACGTCGGCGACCTGTGGTCCGCTGTCAATCTGGCCTTGCAGGCCAAGCCGCGCGCGGCGCTCGAGATGGGCATGCGGGTTGCCACGAACACGGTGTTCGGCATTTTTGGTTTTGTCGATGTGGCCGACGAAGTGGGTCTGGATCGCAAGTCGGTGGAAGACTTTGGCCAGACGCTGGGTCGCTGGGGCCTGAAGAGCGGGCCTTACTTGGTGCTGCCGCTGCTGGGGCCATCGACCGTGCGTGACACCGCTGCCCTGACGGTGGACTTCAAGGCCTCGCCGCCTAACCTGGTGTTTCGCGAGGTGCGTGACCAGAACGGAGCCACCGCGCTGCAGTTGCTGAATACACGGGTGAAGCTGTTGAACGCCTCGCGCGTGCTCGACGACATTGCGCTGGACAAGTACATCCTGCTGCGCGATGCCTACCTGGCACGCCGCCGCAACCTGATCTACGACGGCGAACCGCCCGAGGACGATGAGGCCACGCCGGCGCCCGCTGCGTCGGCTTCGGCGCCGGCCAAGTGAACCGATGGCGCACATGGCGCGTTGAATGTGTCGCAGGCAAGCCGCCTGCTCGAAAGGATCAACAGATGTTGCGACGTACCTGGATCTCCGCACTGGGCCTGATGTGTGCCGTGGCTGCCGTGCCGATGGCACGCGCTGAAGCAGTGGGTGCCGACGTGTTCGTGCGGACCCTGTCGAACGAGGTGATCGATGCCGTCAAGGCCGACAAGGCCATCCAGGCCGGTGATGTCGGTCGTATTCGTGCGCTGGTCGATGCCAAGGTGATGCCGCATGTGAATTTCCAGCGCATGACGGCGATGTCGGTCGGCCCGCAATGGCGTTCGGCCACGCCCGAGCAACAGAAACGCATGCTCGAAGAGTTCAAGACCTTGATGGTCAATACCTACTCCGGCGCGCTGACGCAGGTGAAGAACCAGAGCGTGAACGTCAAGCCGCTGCGCGGTACGCCGGCCGCCGATGGCGACCTGGTGGTGCGCACGGAGGTGCGTGGTCAAGGGGAGCCGATCCAGCTGGACTACCGGCTCGAAAAGGCCGGCGAAGCCTGGAAGATCTACGACGTGAATGTGGGCGGATTCTGGGTCGTCGAGGCCTACAAGGGCCAGTTCGCGAAAGACCTCAACGCCGGCGGCCTGGATGCGCTGATCACCCGCCTGGCCGAAAAGAACAAGGCCACCAACGGCAATACCAAGAACTGATGGCCGCGATCGTGTTGCCGGTGGTGCTGACCATCAGCGAGGCCCGCGTCACGCTGGCGCA
>NZ_DATILJ010000296.1:0-12451 GCF_035476535.1 Aquabacterium sp. | reverse complement strand
CGCGAACTGGAACGACGCGCGGTCGCGCAGCTTCAGGTAGGCCGAGGCGCGCGCGGCGGTGCTGAGCGGCAGCGTGATCGCGCTGATCAGCTCACCGGCTTGCAGCGTGTGCTCGTGGTCGGCGGCCAGCGTGGGCTCGGGGTGCAGCGCTTCGATGCCGATGCGCCGCTCACCGTGCGGGCCCTGCAGCACCAGTTCGGCGTCCAGCGCCAGCAGGGCCACGGCCAGGTCGGAGGCGTGGCTGGCCACGCACTGCGCGCTGGTGCCGAAGAGCGCAGCCTGACGCTGGTCGCCGCTGCGCACCGCGCAGCCCGATCCTGGCCGGAGCTTGTTGCAGGCCGGTGCCTGCCCGCGGTAGTAGGGGCAGCGTGTTCGCTGCAGCAGGTTGCCGCCCAGCGTCGCCACGTTGCGCACCTGCGGCGAGGCGCTGGCCAGCAGGGCCTGCACCAGTGCCGGCGCTTCGTGCTGCACCAGGGCCGAGCGCGCGACCGCCGCCATCGTCGCGCCGGCGCCTAGCACCAGCTGTCCCGCCTGCACGCCGATGCTGGCCAGCCCCAGCGAGCGCATCGTCAGCCAGGGGCCGTGGGCCATCAGGCCGCTGCGCGTGAGTGCGACCAGCTCGGTGCCGCCGCCCACCATGCGGGCCTGCGGCAGCTCGCCCAGCAGCGCGACGGCCTGCTCGACGCTGCCGGGGCGGTGGATCTGCAAGGCGCTGCTCATGCCTGCCCCACCACGCGCGCGATGGCCGCACCAATCATCGGATAGGCGCCGCAGCGGCAGAGGTTGCCGCTCATGCCCTCGGCGATCGCCGCGGCCGAGCTGGCGCCGCCTTCGGCCAGCAGCCCGAGGGCCGACATCAGCTGGCCGGGCGTGCAGTAGCCGCACTGCAGCGCGTCGCAGTCGATGAAGGCCTGCTGCAAGGGGTGCAGGCCGGCCTGGGTCGGGTCCGCGGCCAGGCCCTCGACGGTGGTGACCTGTGCGCCGTCGATCAGCGCCGCCAGCGTCAGGCAGGCGTTCACGCGCTGGCCGTCCACCAGCACCGTGCAGGCGCCACAGGCCCCGGCGTCGCAGCCGCGTTTGGTGCCGCGCAGGGCCAGCGGGCCGTGCAGCAGGTCCAGCAGCGTGGCCGCGCCGGGATCGGCCAGCGCATGGCTGTGGCCGTTGATCGTGAGGGTCAGGTGGGAAAGTGAGGCTGTGTCTGGCATGTCAAGCTCCAGGTGGCCGGCACCCTGCCGACCCCGAAGCTGCGCATGCTAGAAACTAGAGCGCACTCTAGGTCAAGCGCTTTTTGTCCCACCATGGCATCCGCCGGGCAGAGGATGACAAGAGGCTGCCCGCGGCCGATCGTTGCGCCCTCGGCCCGACGGAACCGGGCTGCAAGAGGCCCTGCGATGAACCCCCTGACCCTCCTGCGCATCGACGACCAGGGTGCCGACGTGGCGCTGCTGCAGCAGCAATTGATGCAGCTGGGCTTCAACCCCGGCGAGATCGATGGCGACTTCGGCACCGCCACCGAGCAGGCCGTGATGGCGTTCCAGCTCAGCCGCGGCCTGCTGCCCGATGGCATTGCCGGCCCACGCACGCTCAAGGCGCTGGGCCTGGTGGCCGACAGCAGTCTGCCGGACGCGACAGACGCGATGACCGTGCAGATCGCCAGCCGCATGTGCCCCGGCGCGCTGCTGTCCAACATCAAGGCCAACCTGCCGGTGCTGCTGCAGTCGCTGCGCGACCATGGCCTGCACGACCGCACGATGGTCCTGATGGCGGTGGCGTCGATCCGCGCGGAGACCTCGGGTTTCGTGCCCATCAGCGAGGGCCGCTCGAAGTTCAACAGCTCACCGTCCGGTCATCCCTTCGACCTCTACGATCACCGCGGCGATCTCGGAAACCAGGGCCCGCCTGACGGTGAACGCTACTGCGGACGTGGTTTCATCCAGCTCACCGGCCGCCACAACTACCGCCGCTACGGCCCGCTGCTGCAGCCGGCCATCGACCTGGAGACTCACCCTGAATTGGCCAACGCCGCCGATGTCGCCGCCGACCTGCTATGCCTGTTCCTGGGCGACCGCGAGCTGTTGATCAAGGATGCGCTGATGGCCGGCAACTTCCAGGCCGCGCGCCGGCTCGTCAACGGCGGCAAGCACGGCCTGGCAGAGTTCACGCGGGCCTTCCAGACCGGCGATGCGCTGATGCCGTGATGGGCCGGCGGGCGCTGGCTGCGCCCGCCGCCTCAAGCCACGGCCTTGCCGGCACGCAACTCGCGCGCCGAGCAGCCAAAGCGGGCCCGAAACGCCCGGCTGAAGTGTGCCGCGTCGTTGAAGCCCCAGGAAAACGCAATCTCGCTGACGCTGCGTGCGGCCAGGCTGGGGTCGCACAGGTCACGCCGGGCGGCGTCCAGCCGCTGCGCCCAGATCCACTCGGCGATGGAGCAGGCTTCTCCCGCCCAGGCCCGGTGCAGCGTGCTGGGTGAGACGCGCAACTGGGCCGCGATGCTGGCCACCGTCAGCGCCGGGTCGCGCAGGCGCGAGCGGGTGCAGGCCTTGATCTGCTCGCGGTGGTAGCCCGTCATGTGGGACACCGCCTGTTGCCGCGCGGCCGGCAAGGCGGACAGGCCGGCGATCAGGATCTGCGTCACGCTTTCGGCCACCGCGGCAGCCGATTCCGGTGCCAGCGTGCCGATGTCGGCGGCCAGCGTCTGGATCATGCCGATCATCAAATGCCCGGCGCCGCGCTGGCCACTGACCGTGCTGGCGGTCAGCCGCTGCGTGTCGCGCAGCGCGGTGCGCAAGCTCGGGCCAGGCAGCCGCAGCACGTACTGCTGAAACGGCGCTTCGAAGCGAAGTTCGTAGGGCCGTGTGCTGTCGTACAGCGCAAAGTCGCCGGGCGCCAGGCGTGCCGTGCGGCCGTCCTGTGCAATCACGCCTTCGCCGCGGGTCTGGATGCTGACCAGGAAGTAGTCTTCACTCGCGCGGGCGATCTTGGCCGCCGTGCGGCGCACGATTTGCGGCGAGGCGGTGACAGTCGACAACTGCAAGGTCGCCAACGTGTCGGAAGCGATGTCGCCGTCGATGGTGGCCGCACCCGCCGCGGCGTCGCAGTCCAGCTGCACATAGGTGTTGCAGACCATGTCGGTCCAGAACGCCAGGCGTTGACTCGGCTCGACGCGATCGGTGCTGACAGTCTGGTGCATGCGTTTCAGCTTACTTCAGCAGGTCGGCGGCTGCAACGCTGCCGCGCGTGAACCGGCTGCAAGCGCTGGCCGGGTCGGCCGCTTGAGTTGCACGGTCAAGAGTTGCGCCACTTGCAGACAAGCCGCTGAAGGCCGTGATCCCTACATTGTCCAGGCCCACCCTCCACGCCCCAAGGACACGACCATGACGCCTTCGCACCCCAAGTTTCGCGCCGCCGCCGTGCAGGCCGCACCGGTCTTCCTGGACCTCGACGGCAGCATCGACAAGGCCATCACGCTGATCGAAGAAGCCGCCGCCCAGGGCGCGAAGCTGATTGCCTTTCCCGAAACCTGGCTGCCGGGCTACCCCTGGTTCATCTGGCTCGACTCACCGGCCTGGGGCATGCAGTTCATCCAGCGCTACCACGACAACTCGCTGGTCTACGGCTCGGCGCCCGCCGAGCGCCTGGCGAAGGCCGCGAAGGACAACGCCATCATGGTCGTGATGGGCTTGAGCGAAAAAGCCGGCGGCAGCCTGTACATGGGCCAGTGGATCATCGACGCCGAAGGCCGCACCGTGGCGGCGCGCCGCAAGCTCAAGCCCACGCATGTCGAGCGCACGATCTACGGCGAAGGCGACGGCAGCGACCTGACGGTGTACGGCACCGCGCTCGGCCGTGTCGGCGCGCTGTGCTGCTGGGAGCACCTGCAACCGCTGTCCAAGTACGCGATGTACGCGCAGAACGAGCAGGTTCACATCGCCGCATGGCCCAGCTTTTCGCTCTACCGCGGCGGTGCCTACGCGCTGGGCGCCGAGGTGAACAACGCCGCCAGCCGCATCTATGCGGTGGAAGGCCAGTGTTTCGTGCTGGCGCCCTGCGCCACGGTGTCGGCCGAGATGATCCAGACCCTGTGCGGCGACGATCCGACCAAGCGCCAGCTGCTGCTCGAAGGTGGTGGCTTTACCGCCATCTACGCGCCGGATGGCCGGCAGATTTCCGAACCGCTGCCCGAAGGCCAGGAGGGCCTGGTCTATGCGGAACTCGACCTCGGCATGATTTCGCTGGCCAAAGCCGCCGCCGACCCGGCCGGTCACTACGCGCGGCCCGACGTGACACGCCTGCTGCTCGACAAGACGCCCGGCGATCGCGTGGTGATCCGTCAACGCGCGGCGGCCGCCGAAGTGACGGCCGCCGAGCCTGCCGAGCCCGCCAGGCGCGAAGCCGACTCAGCTCCCGCAGCCGCTACCCACCGCACCGCCGAGGTGGTGTGATGGCGAAGTTTGCCTATACCGCAAAGGCCTTGGAGCTGCAGAAGCGCTTCGACACTGAAGCGCTGGCGGCAGCCGAGTTGCAGGTGATCGTGCACGACGCGCTCTCGCCGCCGGACCGCGCCTTCATCGGCCAATCGGAAATGTTCTGGCTGGCGTCGGTGGACAGCCAGGGCTCGCCGACGGTCAGCTTCAAGGGCGGCGCACCGGGCTTCGTGAAGATGCCCGATGACAAGACCTTGCTGTTTCCCTGCTTCGACGGCAACGGCATGTTCTTCTCGATGGGCAACATCGCCTCGACGTCCCACATCGGCATGCTGTTCATGGACTTCGTGACCCCCAGCCGCCTGCGCGTGCAAGGCGATGCGCAGCTCACCGATGATGTCGACATCGTCGGGCTGTGGCCGGGCGCGCAGTTCGCCGTCAGGGTGGCGATCACCGCGCTGATCACCAACTGCCCGCGCTACATCCCGCGCATGCAGCGTGTGGCGCCATCACGCTACGTGCCCGACACCACGACGGGTGAGCAGCCGATTCCGGGCTGGAAGCGCATCGATGCCATTCAAGCCGTGCTGCCCCGGCGCGACCAGGGCAAGGCCGACACGGTGGGCGGGCTGATCTCGATGGATCAATGGGGCGAGATGGTCATGAAGGGCGATCCATTGGCGTGAGGCTCGGCCCCCTTTCAGAAGTCTGAACATGTGAAGGGCGGTTCAGGGACTGACGCTGCCCACGGCGCTGCCGCCAGGCGCGGCGCGCCAGCCGTCAGAATGAGCCATGCACGCGCCCGAGAAGCCACTTCGCATGTCGCTGCCGGCCGGCGTCTGGGTGCTGGGCTTCGTCAGCATGCTGATGGACATCTCGTCCGAGATGATCCATAGCCTGCTGCCGATGTTCCTGGTCGGCACGCTCGGGGTCAGCGTGCTGGCCGTGGGCGTCATCGAAGGTTTTGCCGAAGCGACGGCGCTGGTCACCAAGGTGTTCTCCGGCGTGCTCAGCGACTACCTGGGCCGGCGCAAGGGCCTGGCGGTGCTGGGCTATGCGATGGGTGCACTCACCAAGCCCGTGTTCGCGATGGCCGGCGGGGTCGGCGCGGTGGTGGCGGCGCGCTTCATCGACCGGGTCGGCAAGGGCATCCGCGGCGCGCCGCGCGACGCGCTGCTGGCCGACATCACGCCGCCCGCCATTCGGGGCGCGGCGTTCGGCCTGCGCCAGTCGCTGGACACCGTCGGCGCGTTCGTCGGACCGCTGCTGGCCACCGCTTTGATGCTGTTGTGGGCCAACGATTTCCGCGCCGTCTTCTGGGTGGCGGTGGTGCCGGGCGCGATGGCGGTGGCGCTGTTGGTGATCGGCATTCACGAGCCACCGCGCGCCGCACACACGCCGGCCACCAACCCGATCCGGCGTGATGCGCTGCGGCGCCTGGGCTCGGCCTACTGGCGCGTGGTGCTGATCGGTGCGGTGTTCACGCTGGCGCGTTTCAGCGAGGCTTTCCTGGTGCTGCGCGCGCAGCAGCTGGGCATTGCGATGTCCTGGGTGCCGCTGGTGATGGTGGCGATGAATGCGGTCTATGCGGCCAGCGCCTACCCCTTCGGCAAGCTGTCGGACACGATGGGCCATGGCCGGCTGCTGGCGCTGGGCCTGGTCGTGCTGGTCGCCTCCGACCTGGTGCTGGCCGTGGCCGGCGGCTGGCCAGTGCTGCTGATGGGCGTCGCCCTGTGGGGCGTGCACATGGGCATGACGCAGGGGCTGCTGGCCGCGATGGTGGCGGACACGGCGCCGACCGATCTGCGTGGCACCGCCTTCGGTTTCTTCAACCTGCTGAGCGGCGTGACGATGCTGGCCTCCAGCGTCATCGCCGGCCTGTTGTGGGACCGCCTGGGTTCGGCCTTCACGTTCTACGCTGGTGCAGGCTTCGCGGCACTGACCTTGTTGGGGCTGGTGGCGTCGCGGCAGCGCCGCTGAACGCTGGCCGCGTCGGCATCAAGTTCGCCGTGCTCTTGGCAACGGCCTTGAAGGCTTCGACCCGCTGCCATGCCTGCGGGTACATCGCCGCGAGCTGAGCGCCATGGCGCGCCAGCCACAGCGCCGCGGCGCCGCTGGTGATGGCGGGTGGGCATCCCCAGACCGGATGAGGATGTGGCACCGCACGGGCATCACCGGCCGCGCAACGACCCCTCGGCGCTCACCACTTCATCTCACCCTTGTTGACCTTGGCGCCGATGTCCAGCGCGATGCCGAGGCCGGCGTCGGGGTAGGCCTTCTTCATCGTCTCGATCAGTGCAGCGCCGTTGGCCGCCTTGGGCAATTCGGTTTCGAAGCGCGCGAGGTAGGCCTGGCTCCAGGCGATCAGCGAAGCATCCTGCTTCTGGCCGGGCAGGGCGTGGCCGGGAATCACCACCGCCGGATTGAGCGCCGCCATCGTGGCCAGCTTCAGCGCCCAGCCGGCGCGCTCCTGGGCGCTTTGCGTGTCCGCGGTCCACAGGTGCAGGCCGCCGAAGACGTTGACACCGCCCGCGATGGCGCGGATCGACGGAATCCAGACATAGCTGCGGTGCGGCAGTGCATCGTCCAGGCCGCGTACTTCGAGGGTTTGGCCCTCCAGCGTCAGCGTGTTGCCGGCCAGCCGTTCCGGCAGCGGCACCTGCTTCGGTGCATTGGCGCCCATGCGCGGGCCCCAGACCTGCAGCTTGGCCGGCAGCGTGGCTTCGATCTTCTTCAGTGTCTGTTCGGTGGCCACGATCTTGGCTTCCGGAAAGTGCTGCTTCAGCACCTCGATGCCGAAGTAGAAATCGGGGTCGGCCTGGCTGATGTAGATGGTCTTCAGCGTTTTCTTGCTGTCCAGCACCATGGCCGCGATGCGCAGGGCATCGGCACGGGTGAAGCCGGTGTCCAGCAGTACCGCGTCGGTCTTGCCCGAGACCAGCACCGCATTGACATGGAAGCTGCCGCCGTCGGCGTTGTAGACCTGCAGCGTCAACGGCGCTGAGGCCGCCGCCGGTGCCTGCGCCGAGGCGGCGACGACGCCCAGCGCAGCCGTGGCGGGAACGAGGAAGCGCAACAGGCGGTGCGTGGTGAACATGCGGGTCTTTCAAAGGGGTTGGTCTGACGCGCACTGTATTTGTCTGATTTGCGAAGATAAACTCCGATTCGGTCGAAATATTGTTGAATGAATCGAGCAAATCAGTGGATCGCCTGACCGCCATGCGCGTCTTCATCGAGGTCGCCGATTGCGGCAGCCTGACCCTGGCGGCCGAGCGCCTGGACCTGTCGCGGGCGATGGTCAGCCGGCACTTGGCGAATCTGGAGCACTGGCTGGGCGCTCGGCTGCTGCACCGCACGACCAGACGCATCAGTCTCAGCGACGCCGGCGAGGCGGCATTGCCGCGGTGCCGGCAGTTGCTGGAGATGTCCGACGAGGTCGTGGCCGTCGCCGGTACCCGGCGCAGCGAGCCGATCGGCAAGCTGCGCATCAGCACCAGCCTGTCGTTCGCGCAGGCGCAGCTCACTGCGGCGGTGGCAGCGTTCCAGGCCGAGCACCCGCGTGTCCAGGTCGAATTGCTGGCCGTCGACCGCGCGGTCAACCTGGTCGAGGAACGCATCGACCTGGCCGTGCGCATCACCAATGCGCTGGACGACAACGTGGTGGCGCGCCGGCTTGCCGTCTGCCGCTCGGTCCTGTGCGCGTCGCCGGCCTACCTGCGCAGGCATCGCGCACCGTCGACGCCGGACGAACTGAAAGCGCACAACTGCATCACCCATGCCTTCGGCAGCCGCGCCGAATACCGGCTGCGGCACCAGGGCCAGACGCTCACCGTTGCGGTCGGCGGGTCGATGTTCAGCAACGAAACCGCGGTGCTGCGTCAGGCGGCGCTGGCCGGCGCCGGCATCGCATTGCTGCCGACCTACTACGTGGTGGACGAACTGCACAGCGGCGCCCTGGTCCGCCTGTTGGCGGATCACGAGCCGGAAGCACTGGGCATCCATGCCGTTCACCTGTCGCGCCAGCACCAGCCGCAGGCGCTGCGGCTGCTGATCGACCACCTCGCCCGACGCTTCGGCGGCGAGTCGCCGCCCTGGGATCGGGTGCCGAAGAGCGGCAAGGCGCGCGCCGGCTAGTCAGCGCATCAGCGACACGCCCTTGATCTGCGCATGGATCGCGTCGCCCGGCTGCAGGCGCAGCGCGTCGAGCGAGCGGCGCGTGATGCGGGCCAGCAGCCGCGGCCCCTGCGGCGGGTCGCCGCCCGGCGCCGGATGGCCGAACGCCAGGCTCAGCAGCGCGGTGGCGCCGTCGGTGTGCAGGCCCAGCAGCGTCACCGGCAGCACATTGAGGATGCTGGTGTCGGCAGCTGCCCGGCGGACCACGCTCACATCACGTGCCAGCACGCGCACGCGCACTGCGCTGCCGGGCGGCTGAGGCACGGCACCGACCCACAGCGCGCCGGCCGGGTCGCCGCCGGCGTCCAGGCCCGGGGGGCTGAGCCCCAGACGGCTCAAGCCATAGGCCGCGTCATGCGCCAGCACGCGGGTGTGCAGCACCACGCCGGCGTCGTCGGCGCGGGCCAGCGGCAGGTCGGTGCGGGCCAGCAGTTCGGCCAGCGGGCCGGCGGCCAGCACGCGGCCGGCGTCCATCAGCACCAGGTGGTCGGCCAGCCGCGCCACTTCGTCCATCGCATGGGTGACGTAGACGATGGGCATCGCCAGCTCGCTGTGCAGGCGCTCCAGGTAGGGCAGGATCTCGGCCTTGCGGGCGGCGTCCAGCGCGGCCAGCGGCTCGTCCATCAACAGCAGGCGCGGGCTGGTGAGCAAGGCCCGGGCAATGGCCACGCGCTGGCGCTCGCCGCCCGACAGCGTGGCCGGCCGGCGGCCGAGCAGGTGGCCGATGCCCAGCAGGGCCACCGCCTGCTCCAGCGGGATCTGGCGCTGCGCGGCCGGGATGCGGCGCTGGCCGTAGACCAGGTTGCGCCGCACGTCCAGGTGCGGAAACAGCGCTGCCTCCTGGATCACGTAGCCCAGCGCCCGCTGGTGGGTGGGCAGGAAGCGGCGCTGCGCATCGTCTTGCCAGACCTCGCCGCCCAGGCTGACGCGGCCGACGGCCCGTTCCAGGCCGGCCAGCGCGCGCAGCACGGTGGTCTTGCCGCAACCCGAGGGGCCGAACAGCGCGCTGATGCCGCTGACCGGCAAAGTGAGCGTCACATCCAGCGTGAAGCCGGCGCGGGCCAGCTGCAACCGGGCTTCGATCACCGCGCGGCTTTCATGTCGAACCCGCACGCGCCGGCCGGTTCACGATGTACAGCGTGACCAGCACCACCATCGCGAACACCACCATGCTGGCGGCCAGGCGGTGGGCGTCGGCGAACTCGGTCGCCTCGACATGGTCGTAGATCGCCACCGACAGCACGCGTGTGCTGCCGGGGATGTTGCCGCCGATCATCAGCACCACGCCGAACTCGCCCACCGTGTGCGCAAATCCCAGCACGCTGGCGGTGATGAAGCCCGGCCGGGCCAGCGGCAGCGCCACGCTGAAGAAGCGGTCCCACGGGCTGGCGCGCAAGGTGGCGGCGGCTTCCAGCGTGCGTTCGGGAATGGCCTCGAAGGCCTGTTGCAGCGGTTGCACGACGAAGGGCATCGAATACAGCACCGAAGCCACCACCAGCCCGGCAAAGCTGAAGGGCAGCCGACCCAGGCCCAGCCACTGCGTGAACTGGCCCACGGGCCCCTGCGGGCCCATCAGCAGCAGCAGGTAGAAGCCCAGCACCGTGGGCGGCAGCACGATGGGCATGGCGACCACCGCCGACCATACCGGCTTCAGGCGCGAGCGCGTGCGCGCCAGCCACCAGGCCAGCGGCGAGCCCAGCAGCAGCAGCAGCACGGTGGTGGTGGCCGCCAGTTCGGCGGTGAGACGGATGGCGATCCAGTCGGCGGCGGTCATGGCGTGCCGCGAGGCGGCTCAGTTGCCGTAGCCGTAGGACTGGATCAGCGCCTTGGCCGGTGCGCTCTTCAGGTAGGCCAGCAGGGCCGCGGCGGCTGCGCTCTTTTCGCCGGGCTTCAGCAGCACCGCGTCCTGGCGGATTTCACCGTGCAGCGACGCGGGCACCAGCCAGTACGAGCCGACGACGGGCTTGCCCGGCACCAGCACTTGCGAGAGTGCGACAAAGCCCAGTTCGGCATTGCCGGTGACCACGAACTGGTAGGCCTGCGCAATGCTCTCGGCGGTGACCAGCTTGGGCGCGAGGGCGTCGCTCAGGCCGCGGGCCTTCAGCACTTCCATCCCGGCCTGGCCGTAGGGGGCAATCTTCGGGTTGGCAATCGCCAGGTGGGCGAACTTGCCCGTGGCCAGCACGGCGCCCTGCTCGTCGACAAAGCCTGGCTGCGCGCTCCACAGCACCAGTTTGCCGATGGCGTAGGTGAAGTTGCTGCCGGCGATGGCATGGCCTTCGGCGATCAGCTTCTTCGGCGTTTCATCGTCGGCGGCGATCAGCACCTCGAAGGGCGCGCCGGCGCCGATCTGCGAGTAGAACTTGCCGGTGGCGCCGGCCGACACCTTCAGCGTGTGGCCGGTGGCGGCGGTGAAACCTTCGCCGATCCTGGTCAGCGGCCCGGCGAAATTGGCGGCCACCGCCACCGTCACTTCGGCAGCACCGGCACTCATGGCGGGGCCCATGACACCGCCCGCGACGCCGACCCCGAAGGCGGCCAGGGCCCGGGCCTTCAGCGGCCAGTTCATCTTGATCATCATTGCTGCGAACCTCATTCAGAAACGGCCACCATCACCGAATAGGCCTTGAACACCGCGGTGGCCGCCTGGCCCACGGCCAGCGACAGCGCATCCACCGCATCGTTGGTGACCGACGCGGTGATCACCGATCCCCCCGGCAGCGTGACGCCGACCAGCGAGGACACCGCGCCCTTTTCCAGGCGCGAGATGGTGCCGGCCAGCTGGTTGCGGGCCGATAGCTGATAACCCGCAAAGTCGGTGACCAGCACGATCGCCGAGGACTTGACCAGCGCGATCGCCTCCCGCCCCTGCTTCAGCTTCATGCGCTTGGCCGCGCTGCTGGTCATCGTGGCGGTGATCTCCTGACCGCCGCGCAGTGTGATCGTGGCTTGCGCGGTGACAGGGCCCAGCTCGATCGCCGTGAGCGTGCCGGCGAACTGGTTGCGTGCGGTGGTTTTCATCGACAGTCTCCGAAGGGCGCCGGCCAGTGCCGGCTGCGCCAGCAGCCAGGCTTCCTGGCGCTGCAGGAATTCGTGGTGCGCGCCTTGCAGCTGGTGCCAGGCATCCAGCAAGGCCAGCGCCGTGGGCGTCAGGCGCGAACCGCCGCCCTGGGCGCCGCCGGTGACGCTGGCCAGCAGCGGCTCACTGGCCAGGTTGGCCGCGGTTTCCAGCAGCAGCCAGGCGCCGCGGTAGCTGTAGCCGGCGGTGCGCGCGGCGCGGTTGATCGAGCCGGTGGCGGCAATGGCCTCAAGCAACGCGAAGAAGCGCGCGTCCAGCCGGCCGGCCAGTTTCAGCTCACCGCTGACCAGCGTGGCTTCATTCATGGGGGATCATGCATTGTGTAGCGGAGTTTATAACGGGACGACGCCAGTTACGCCCCTACACCGCCGACAGCGCGCGGCCTCTCCACTCGTGGGGGGATGACACCGCGGTGGCTTTGTGGTGGGTAGACTGCGGATGCCGGCCTGCTTTCCTCCTCCCTCCCTATCGGCCGGCTTTTTCGCCACGCACCTCTGGTTCGTGGCGTTCTTTTTTGGGGGGCAGGCTAGCCGGGGCGCTTGAGCACCTTGATCGAGCGCACGTAGTCCCGCAGCGCGCCATCGACGCGAGCGGTGTCCACCCGTTCGCTGAATTGCCGCTGCGCCGGGCTCAGCTGGGCCCGTGGCTTCAGCACGATCTCACGTGCCGCCGGCGACAAGGCGCGGAAGATCGCCTCGCTGGTCTGGCCCCAGGCATGGGCTTCGCGCAGCAGTTCGGCCACCGGCAGGCGTGGCGGCACGCCCAGCAGGCCGGT
>NZ_DATILJ010000295.1:0-7283 GCF_035476535.1 Aquabacterium sp. | reverse complement strand
AGCGTCGGCTTGACGCTGCGCACGGGACCGAACTTTTCCAGCGTGGTGGCGCGGATGCGCGCATCGACGGCGCTGAACTCCTCGTCGCTCAGGCCTGAATAGGCCTTGGTGAAGGCGACCAGTTGCAGCGCATCGGCTTGCGCCGGTACACGCCGTTCCATCGCGTCGACCACGGCCTGCGCCTCAGCCGCGTCGCGCGGCGCGCGGTTCCACACCGCGAAGGTGTAGTCGGTGTAGACCCCCGCCCGGCGGCCGTGGCCGGCCTGGGCATAGATCAGCACGCCATCCACCGTCAGCGCATCGATCTTCCACTTCCACCAGACGCCGTCAGCCTTGGTGCGCCCGCTGCCGTAACCGGCGCTGCGGTGCTTCAGCATCAGGCCTTCGACGCCGCGTTCACGGCTGCGCTGCCGTTCGGCCGCGAGTGCGGTCCAGTCGTTGACGCTCACTTCAGGAGATATCATGAAAGGCCCGTCCTGCAGCAAGGCTTCGAGGCGCGCGCGCCGCTGATGCTGCGGCAGTTGGCGCTGGTCCTGCCCCTCCAGCTCCAGCAGGTCGTAGGCCACGAAGCGCACTGGCGCGTTGGCCAGCAGCTTCTTGCTCAGCGTCTTGCGGTTGATGCGCTGCTGCAGCAGTTGGAACGGCGCGGGCCGCTCATCGCGCCAGGCCAGCAGTTCACCATCAAGCACGCAGCCTTCGGGCAGCGCCTGCGCAGCGGCCACGACTTCCGGGAATCGCTCGGTGATCAACTCTTCACCGCGCGACCACAGCCACACCTGCTGCGAACGGCGCACCAATTGCGCGCGGATGCCGTCGTACTTCCACTCGGCCAGCCAGTCTTCGCGCGGGCCCAGCGACTCCGGGGGCGTCTGCAGCGGGTGCGCCAGGAAGAACGGATAGGGCTGGCCGGCCTGCTGGGCCGGCGCCGCGTCCTGGCTGATCAGCGCCTGCAACCGCGCGGCGCTGGGTGCCGTGCGGGCATCCGTGTAGCCCATCATGCGCTGGGCGATCAGCTTGGCGTCCAGCGCGGCATGCTGGGCCAGCGCACGCTGCACCAGCAGCTTGCTGACGCCGACCCGGAAGCCACCGCCGATCAGCTTGACCAGCAGGAAGCGCTCGTCCGGTGCCAGCTCATCGAACCACTGGCGCAGGGCTTCAGCCTGCTGCTCGGGCGGCTGTTCGCGCAGCAGCAGCAAACGCCGGTGCATCCACTGCGACAGCGGCAAGTCACTCTGGGTCGAAGGCGGCGGCAGCACATGCGCGATGGTCTCGGCCAGGTCGCCGACGGACTGGTAGCACTCCTCGAACAGCCACTCCGGGATGCCGGCCTGCGTGGTGGCCACCTGGCGCAGCAGCATCGTCGGCACCGCCTGGCGCGGCCGGCCGCCGGCCAGGAAGTACAGCGCCCAGGCGGCATCGGCCGCGTCGGCCTGGGCCAGGTAGCGCAGCAGCGCGGCCAGCTTGGCCTCGGTGGACGTGCTCGCATCGAGGTCCGCATACAGCGTGGCGAAGGCCTTCATGCGCTGTCCCCGTCGCCGCCGCGATCTTGCCCATACTCGGTCTTGAGCGAGCCCGCATCCAGGCCCTGCTCGCGCAGCCAGCGCACCATCACCGCTTCGTAGCCATGGGTGACGATCACCCGCTCGGCACCGGTGGCGGTGATCGCGCGCTGCAGCCCGGGCCAGTCGGCATGGTCGGACAGCACGAAGCCACGGTCCACGCCCTGGCGCCGGCGCGCGCCGCGCAGTTGCATCCAGCCGCTGGCAAAGGCGTCGCTGAACTCGCCAAGCTGCCGCGCCCAGGCACCGGCATGCACCGCCGGCGGGGCCACCACCAGCGCGCCAGAGAGTGCGGCTTTCAATGACGCATCAGTGGTCCTCCTATCGCCCAAGAGACGCGTCTCAGGCAAAGGCACGCCGACGGCACGGTAGGCCTCGTTCAGCGCCTCGACCGCGCCGTGCACGAAGATCGGCCCGATCGATGCGTCGACGCCGGCCAGCAGCCGCTGCGCCTTGCCGAAGCTGTAGCCCATCAACAGGCTGGCGCGGCCGGCAGCGGCGTTGTCGCGCCACCAGTGGTTGATGTCGGCAAAGACCTCGTGCTGCGGCTGCCAGCGGTAGACCGGCAGGCCGAAGGTGGATTCGGTGATGAAGCAGTGACAGCGCAGCGGCTCGAAGGGCAGGCAGGTCGGGTTGGCTTCGTCGTGGGCACTGAGGTAGTAGTCGCCCGAGGCCACCCAGACCCGGCCAGCGTGTTCCAGCCGCACCTGCGCCGAACCCAGCACGTGGCCGGCCGGGTGCAGGCTGATCTTCACGCCGTGGTGCTCGACCGTTTCGCCATAGGCCAGGCCCTGCAGCGGCAGATCCGCGCCCAAGCGGCTGCGCAGCACGCCGGCGCTGACGGCCGTGGCCAGCACGTGGCGGTGGCCGGCGCGCGCGTGGTCCGCATGGGCGTGGGTGATCACCGCCCGGTCGACCGGGCGCCAGGGGTCGATGTAGAAGTCGCCAGCCGGGCAGTACAGGCCTGCGGTCCGGGTGACGACGAGCTCGTCCATGCGCTTCAATACTTGCCGCTCATGCCGGCCAGTCGCAAGAACCAGTAGGCGGTCGAAGCCACGAAGCCGCGCCGCAGCGTGCCCCACCAGCCGCTGCCGATCGGCGGCTGCGTCACCTCGCGCGAGGCCTGCACCGCAGCCTCGAATCGCAGCGCCAGGTCGGCGGCGAACTGCAGGTCGCGCACGATCACATTGGCTTCCAGGTTCAGCAGCAGCGACAGCGGGTCGATGTTGCTGGAGCCCACCGTCGCCCAGTCGTCGTCGACCAGCGCGACCTTGGCGTGCAGGAAGGCCGGCGTGTATTCGAAGATGCGCACGCCGGTGGCCAGCAGCTCGCCATAGAGCACCTGCGCCGCCAGCGCGGCAAAACGGTAGTCGGCCTTGCCCTGCAGCAGCAGCCGCACCTGCACGCCGCGCAGCGCGGCGCGTTCCAGCGCCCGGCGGAACACGCGGCCCGGGTAGAAGTACGGACACATCACTTCGACGCGTTCACGCGCGCTGTCGATGGCCTCGATGTAGGCGTGCTCGATGCTGCGGCGCTGGCGCAGGTTGTCGCGCACCAGGAAGGCGGCACGCACCGGCGGCAGGTCCGCCACCGGCGGGCCGCGCTTGCGGTTCTTGTTCGACGGCAGGATGCGCAGCCGGCCGACCATGCGCTTGGCACGCGCCACCGGCTCGGCGCTGCGCGCCAGCGAGACCAGTTCGTCGCGCCAGTCGGCGCCCAGCGCGGCGCGGCTCCACATCGCGCGGGCGGTCTGCTCGATGGCGGCGGCCAGTGGGCCCTGCACTTCCACCGCAAAGTCCAGCCGCGGCGCTTCGGAAAAGCCGTGGTTCAGGTCGTTGCGGTCGTCGATGAGGTTGATGCCGCCGACATAGCCGGTGTGGCCGTCCACCACGCACAGCTTCTGGTGCAGGCGGCGCAGCTGGCCCGGCTGCAGCAAGCGCCACCAGCGGTCGACCGGGCGGAACACCACCAGCTGCACGCCGGCCGGCTCCAGCCATTGCTGCAGCTTCGGCAAGGTGGCCTTGGAGCCGAAGCCGTCGACCACCACGGCCACCCACAGGCCGCGCCGCGCCGCATCGGCCAAGGCCTGCACCACCTGCTGCGCTGCCGCGTCGTCGTGAAAGATGTAGGTGGCCAGCCAGACCTGATGCCGGGCCTGTGCGATGGCCGCGCACATGGCCGGGAACTGCTCGTCCCCGCCGGCCAGCAGGCGCACGCGGTTGCCGCCGGTCAGGCCCGGACGCGGCGACGCGGCAGCCTCCGGGCTGACCGGTGTGGCCGGGGGCGGGATGATGACGTGGTGGTCGTCGGTCGGCGGCATCGGGGCGGCGCCGGCCGCATCAGTGCTCAGGCCGGTTCCAGGGCCTCATTCTGGCCTGAGTGCGCGGCTTCTTCGGCCGCTGCGGCGGCGGCATCGGCGCTGCGGCTGCCGTCCAGGCGCAGGAAGTGCTCCTCGATGAAGTCCTTCTCGACCAGCGTGCGCTGCATCGCATCTTTCAGCACGTCGAGCTCGCGCACATGGGCGTCGCGCTCGTTCGAGACCTCAGCGAGCTTGCGGCGCGCCTCGTTCAGCGCTTCGTTCTCGGCCGCGCCGGCCGGATTGGCCAGCGACAAGCGTTCGACGTCGGCTTTCAGCGCCTCGGCCCTGGTTTCGGCGATGCGGATGCGCTCCTTGGCGCGGTCCAGGATCTGCTGCTGCTTGCCCATCTCGCCGCGCAGCTGCTCGACGGTGTGGCCCGCCGCCTCGGCCGCCTTGTTGACGCGGCGCAGCTCCTGAATGATGCGGTGCGCATCGTGCAGGCGCTGGCGCATCTGCTCGGTCTCGGCGGCCAGGCGGTTGTGCTGGGCCATCACCTGGTCGAGTTCGGTCTTGTGCTTGCGCTGCCAGTCGGCCAGCTTCGCCGGCTCCATGCCGGCCAGGTTTTCCATCATGCGCCGGATGTCGGCCAGCGCCTTGTCGGTGTCCGCGCCGCCCTGGTTCGACATCTCCTCCATCATGTGGTTGAGCTTGTCGAGCATCTCGATGCCGGCCACCGGCGTGGCGGTGACGGCGGGCGCCGATCCGAAGCCACCACTACCACCGCCACCGGCGCCGCGCAGTGCATCGCCGATCTTGTAGCCGGCATCCCGCACCACGCGCGCCGAATCGTTCAGTTCACGGGCGGCGCCGACCATCATCTCGCGCGTCTGCTCGGTCTGGCCGAGGATGCGGATCAGCATGTAGACCAGCAGGATCAGGATGAGCGCGTTGCTGATGAAGACGACCGCGACGGCCAGGTTGACGAGGTCCATGATGATCGTTCCGCCGGCGGCTTACAGCGCGATGAAGGCCAAGCGACCTTCGCCGATGCCGGGCAGCGTGATCTGGAAGTCGACGCGCTCCTTGGTGCGGGCCAGCACTTCCTCCAGCTTCGGGAAGGCGGCGGGCACCTGCATCGTGCGCGTCAGGGTGCAGCCGTCCGGCGAGCCACCGGCCAGCAGCATCATGCCGGCCGCGCGCATGAAGGTGGTGGCCTGCGCCACCATCACTTCGGTGGGCTCGGCCGCCAGCTGAGCAGCGGTGAGCTCGGCCGCGCTCAGGCGCGCCGCGGCGCCGCCGATCAGGCACACCGTGTGGGCATCGAACACCGCCACGGCGACCGCCGGCTTGCCGGGCGCCGTGTACAGGCCCAGCAGGTTGTTGGGTCCGAGCTGGGCCACTTCCATCGGGGCATGGCGCAGCAGGGTGAAGGGCTGGTTGCCCAGCGTGTGCTCGATCAGGCCCTGGGCATGGTCGATGCGCAGCGGGTAGTCCTGCGCGGCATCGGGCACCGCGGGTACCGCCGCCGGCGTGGCGGCGGCTGCCGTGGCAGCCTCCTGCGCCGCTGCATCCGGCCGGGCGGCCATGCTCTTGCGGGGCCTTGCGGCGCCGGCGCCAGGCAGCGCGATGCGGATCTGGTCGATCAGCTCACCATCCTCGAAGGGCTTGTTGACGATGAACACCGCGCCATTGGTGCGGGCCTGCTCCAGCAGCGAGGGCGTGCACTCGGTGGTGACGAAGCCCACCTTCACCTGGGTCTGGCCCAGCTGGCGCAGGGTTTGCAACAGTTCCAGGCCGGACACCCGCGGCATGTGCCAGTCGGTGATCAGCAACTGGGGCGTGAAGTCGGGCAGCAGGCCGAGCGCTTCTTCACCATCGTTGGCGCGACGCACGTCGACAGCAGGGTAGCCGCACTCCTCGATGACGCGCGAGATGATCGCCTGGATCGCCCGGCTGTCGTCGACCACCATGATGCGGTAGGGTGCGGCGGTGCTGCTCATGGGTTGCTCCCGGGTATGCCTCGTGTGCTTATGACCCAAGAGCACCTTCCCAAACCAACTGGGTGGGCAGCTTCGGCCGGTATGCAGCGGTTATCGACGGGCTGTCGGGAAACTTCAATCCGGCTGCAGTTCCACCAGCAGCGGCAGGTGGTCGGACATGCGCGCCCAGGAGGCGCCCCGCGGCACATGGGTGGACAGGCAGCTGAAACCGCGGGTGTAGATGCGGTCCAGCGAGAACAAGGGCACACGCGACGGGAAGGTGCGGGCCGCGTGAACGGTTCGTGCGCGCGCCAGGCCAATGCTGCGCATCGGGCCGTCCAGCCGTTCGCCCCAGTCGTTGAAGTCACCGGCCACCAGCACATGGGCCTGGCCGGGCACCTCGGTGGCCAGGTATTCGGCCAGGCGTTCGACCTGGCGCACCCGGCTGGCATGGATCAGGCCGAAGTGAGCGACCACCACATGCACCTCGGTGCCCTGCCATAGCACCGGCACATGCAGCAGGCCGCGCTGCTCGAACGGGTGGTCGCTGACATCGTGGTGGCCGATGTCGCCGATCGGCCAGCGCGCCAGCAGCGCATTGCCATGCTCGCCATGCCGGGTGGTGGCATTCGTGCGGTAGGCCACGTCGTAGCCCTCGGGCGCCAGGAAATCGGCCTGGCCTTCGTCGGGCCAGCCCAGCAGCGTGCGCTTGAAGTGCAGCGCGTCGCGCTGGTGGTGCAGCCGCACCTCCTGCAGGCACACCAGGTCGGCATCCAGCGCCTCGATGCCCAGGCCCAGGTTGTGGATCTCCAGCCGCTTGCCGGGCCCCACGCCGCGCACGCCCTTGTGGATGTTGTAGGTGGCCACGCGCAGCACATTGCTGGTGTGCAGCGTGCTCGACGCAAAACGCGACGGCTGGAAGTGGCGGGCGGCTTTCATTGTTGTTGTTCAAGTCTGCAGGAAACGCGGCAGGTGCAGCACGGCTTCGGCGTTCGACGGTGAAAAGCACCGGTCAGCCGCCTCGCGCCACGGCAGCCACTGGTATCGCAGATGTTCCCTCGGATTCAAGGCAACCGGCGTGCCGGGCGGTACCGTGAGGCCGAAGACATGTTCGGTGTTGTGGGTCACGCCCGGCGCATAGCGGTGGCGCCAGACCGGATAGATCTCGTAGACGTTGGCGAGGTTCCAGTCGCACAGCGCGGTCAGCGGGACGTCGTTGCCGCCCCCGGCCGAGGTGTGCGCGCCACCAATCCGGATGCCGGTTTCTTCAGCCACCTCGCGGATGCAGGTGCTCACCAGCGGCTCGTCGACCTCGTCTTTCGAGCCGGTCACGCTCTGCCAGAAGCCGGGCTTGTCGGCACGCTCGATCAGCAGCACCTCGAGCGCCGGTGTGTGGATCACCACCAGCACGCTTTCGGGGATCTTGTGCCGGCGGCCCGCGGCTTC
>NZ_DATILJ010000294.1:0-16335 GCF_035476535.1 Aquabacterium sp. | reverse complement strand
ATGGCCGGCGCAGGTGGCGGGTTGGCGATCTGCACCTCCGGCGGCGGCACGAAAGACGGCGGCGGAGGCGCGGTCTTCGGCGGCGGCGGCAGGTTTTCCGGCGGTGGTGGAGGCGGTGGTTTCACCTCCTCGATGATCTTGGTCTCGATCGGCCCCTTGACGACTTCGACGATTTTGCGTGCCAGGCCGTTCAGCAGTGCCCATCCCAAAATGATGTGCAGTATGACGACCACGATAAACCCGGTCAGGTGTTTGCCCGGGTTGCGTTGCTGTTGAGCGTAATCCACTCGATAACCTCCAGACGGCCCGTCGTTTTGACGTCGGGTCTCTGTGACTTTTGTACGAAGTGCGGCCTTGTGGGCCGCCCGCAGCTCTCTCCACTGCGAAGGGGGGGAATATAGCGTGAAAGAACTGGCTGTTCGCTTGGTGCAACACCTTAATGGATCAATCGGGTTACCAACGCGTTCTTGCTTGAAGTTTCACTGGAAATCGGATAGGCGGTTCGGTTATTCATGGGTGAATTGATGCACGCGGCGTGCCAGCCGAGGGCCTCGACCGTGCACCGCTTTGGCGCTGGCGTGTGCCTGCGCCGAAACTGGTGTACGCCACGCACTGCAGCCGGGCACCGCACGGAGCAATCGACGTGCCGCCTCGCGCCATCAATCCGAAGTCATCCCTTCGATGCAGCCGTCCAGCGGTCGCGCAATTCGCGCTTGAGGATCTTGCCGATCGCGCTGCGCGGCAGTTCATCGATCAGGCGCAAGGCGCTCAGGCGCTGCGTCTTGCCGACCTGCTCGTTGACCCAGTCCTGAATTTCCCGAATGGCCGACGCGCTGTCCGTGCCGCCGGCGCGGACCACGACAAACGCCACCGGCGTTTCGCCCCATTCGACCGAGGGCACGCCGATCACCGCCGCGTCGGCCACCGCAGGGTGCCGGCGCAGCACGGCTTCCAGGTCGCTGGGGTAGATGTTGAAGCCACCGCTGATGATCATGTCCTTGCGACGGTCGTGCAGGATCAGGAAGCCGTCTTCGTCGAAGCGGCCGACATCGCCGGTGCGGATGTAGCGCTGGCCTTCTTTGTTGAACCACTCCGCCTCGGCGGTCTTGCCGGGCTGGTTGTGGTAGCCGCTCATCATGCCGCTGGAGCGGCCGACGACCTCGCCGCTTTCGCCGCGGAGCACCTCACGGCCTTCTTCGTCGATCAGCCGGATGTCATGGCCTTCGGCCGGTTGGCCGACGGTGTGCAGCTTGTTCGGGAACAGGTGCGCCTGCAGGATGCAGGTGCCGCCACCTTCGGTCATGCCGTAGTACTCCACCAGCGCGCCGGGCCAGCGGGCCAGCACCTCGGTCTTCAGCGCGGGATGAAACGGGGCGCTGGTGCAGAACTTGGAGCGGAAGGACGACAGGTCGTACTGCCCGAACTCGGGCCTCGCCATCAGCCGCTGGTACTGCACCGGCACCAGCATCGTGTGCGTGGCGCGGTGCTGCTGCGCCAGCGCCAGGTAGCGCAGGGCATCGAACTTCGCCATCAGCACCAGCGTGCCGCCATGGGCCAGCGTCGGGATCACCGCCACCAGCGTGGTGTTCGAATACAGCGGCGTGGCTATCAGCGTGACCGTGTCGGGGCCGTAGCCCGACACCGCGGCGCGCTGGATGTGCGACCAGCGCATCGCATGCGACTGCACGATGCCCTTTGGCGTGCCGGTCGTGCCCGAGGAATAGATCAGGTTGAAGGCCCAGGCCGGATCGATGGCCACCGGTGTCGGCCGGGCGCCTTCCGGCAGCAACCAGTCGGCCAGCGAGCGCTCATCGCCAGCGGTACCGAGCCGAATGCGGCCAAGCGCTTCTGGCAGCACGACCTGCGCGGCGTCCAGGGCCTGCGCCACCGCGGCATCCAGGAAGAACAGCCGGGCGCCGGCATCGGCCACCATGTCGGCCAGCTGGCCTGGTGTCGAACTGGGTGCCAGCGGCGCCACTGCCACGCCGACCCGCAGCGCGCCCAGGAATACAGCCAGGTAGTCGATGCTGCTGCCAGCGCAGATCGCGATGGCATCCTGCGCCTTCAGGCCATCGCGTTGCAGGGTCGCGGCCACGCGGTCGGCCAGCGCATCGAGCTCGGCATAGCGCACGCTGCGCTCGGCATCGTGGATGGCCATCGCATCGGGCCGGGCCCGGGCATGGTCACGCAGCAAGGACGGCAGGTCACGGAAGGGCTCGGTATCGGTGGGCGCGGCGGCAGTGCTCGACATCGTGGGGCGACCTTGCAGTCTGGGTGGGTGGGGCCATTTGATTCTAGGCAGCGGGGCGCGGGCCTGGTGCCTGCAAACTGTCGCGCCGGCGACGCCAGTGGCCACGGCGTCAGTGGACATCGCCCGCTCCGCTAGACTGCCCGCGCGCCACCCCTCGGCGCCGCACTGAGCTCCCCACCATGACCACCCTGACCGAAGCCGCCCTGCTTGAAGCCCTGAAGACCGTCACCGATCCGCACACCGGCAAGGACTATGTGTCGACCCGGCAGCTGAAGAACCTGCGCATCGAGGGCGCCGACGTGTCCTTCGAGCTGACGCTGGGCTATCCGGCGAAGAGCCTGGTGCCGGCGCTGCGCCGCGCGCTGATCGATGCGGCGCGCAGCGTGCCGGGGGTCGGCAATGTCAGCGCCGACATCAGCTCCAAGGTCGTGGCCCATGCCGCGCAGCGCGGCGTGCAGCTGCTGCCCAAGGTCAAGAACATCATCGCGGTGGCCTCCGGCAAGGGCGGCGTCGGCAAGAGCACGACGGCGGTGAATCTGGCGCTGGCGCTGGTCGCCGAAGGGGCCTCGGTCGGCGTGCTCGACGCCGACATCTACGGCCCCAGCCAGCCGATGATGCTGGGTGTCTCGGGCCGGCCCGAGAGCATCGATGGCCAGAACATGGAGCCCAAGGAGGCGCATGGCCTGCAGGTGATGTCGATCGGCTTCCTGGTCGAGCCCGACCAGGCCATGATCTGGCGCGGCCCGATGGCCACGCAGGCGCTGGACCAGTTGCTGCGCCAGACCAACTGGCGCGAACTGGACTACCTGATCATCGACATGCCGCCCGGCACCGGCGACATCCAGCTGACGCTGAGCCAGCGCGTGCCGCTGACCGGCGCGGTGATCGTCACGACGCCGCAGGACATTGCCCTGCTGGACGCAAAAAAGGGCGTTGCGATGTTCGAGAAGGTCGGCGTGCCCATCCTCGGCCTCGTCGAGAACATGGCCGTGTACAGCTGCCCGAACTGCGGCCACACCGAACACATCTTCGGGGCTGACGGCGGCAAGAAGATGGCCGCTGAATACAACATGGACTACCTCGGCGCGCTGCCGCTGACGCGCGCGATCCGCGAGCAGGCCGACTCGGGCAATCCGACCGTCGTGGCCGACCCGGACGGCGAGGTGGCCGCCACCTACAAGCAGATTGCCCGTCAGGTGGCCGTGAAGATCGCCGAGAAGGCCAAGGACTTCAGCGCGAAGTTCCCGACCATCACCGTCAGCAAGAACACCTGAACCTTGGGCTCAGGCCCACGGTGGCGATGAGTCATCGATGACCGCGGCGGCGGCGCGCGGTTCCTCCCCGGTCGGGGACAGGCCAGTGGAGGCGGCCAGAGGTGCGCGGCCCGGATCGGGGGCGGCCGTCGGGCGACCGGGGCCCAGATCCTCGCCGCCCAGCGCATCGATCAGGTCACCGAGCAGCGGTGCGAGTTCGCCGGTGGCAATCGCCGCGTCGGCCTCGAAGGCTTCGTCCTTCTTGGCCTGCCGGCCTTCGAACACGCCGTCCAGGAAGGCCAGCTTCTTGATCTGCAGCGCGTCGGTCAGCACGAAGGAGACGCGGCCCTGCCAGGTCAGGGCCAGCCTCGTCGGCTGTTTGCCCGCTGTCAGGTGGCCGCGGATCTCGTCGATGTCCAGCGCATGGCGGGCGTAGCGCACGGTCGGCTTTTCGCCGTCGGCAGCCTTCAGCTCGCAATCGCGGTCGACGCTGAAGCGCGGCGGCGGCTCGCCGCTGGCCAGCCAGTCGGCCATCGCCGCCGCGGGCGACAGCGCGGTGTTGACCAGTTGCGCCGACAGCCCGGTCAAGGCCTTGCTCAGCTGTGTCAGCACCTCGTCGGCCTTGGCCTGGCTGCCGGCATCGACCATCAGCAGCCGCTCGGCCGGCGCGATCCACACGCGGATCGCCGCGCGTTTGGTGAAGGCCATCGGCAGCAGGTCCAGCTGGGCCTGGTCCTTCAGTTCACGCAGCTGCTTCTTGCCGGGCTTGCGGCCGGTCTGCTGTTCGATCTTTGCGGCCAGCGCCTCGACCTGGCGCTTGATCACCGGACCGGGCAGCACCTTCTGCTCGATCATCAGCATCATCAGCCACTGGCCGTCGATGACCTCGATCAGCGGGCCGTTGGCCACCTCGCGCGGTTCCACCCAGCCGGCCGAGCGCGGCTGCGTGGCGCCGCATTCGGTGAAACGGGCCTGCTGGAGTTTCTCTTCGATGTGCGCCGGGGTGGACGCCCAATCGGGCGCCAGGCGGTAGACCATCAGATTCTTGAACACGGATGCCTCTTGGCCCGCGTCAGCCGGCGGGCGAAAAAGGGCGGATTGTGCCTGCGCGCTGTGGCGCGGGTGCTCGCCCGCAGGCGCTCACCACTTGCTGGTCAGCTTCAACTCCAGGCGGCCACCGCCGCGCGGGCGCAGCGACAACTGGGTCTGGCCGCTCAACTCCAGCCGCATCAGCGCGCCGCGGCGCAGCGATGCCAGCGGATCTTGCGGCTTCAGCACCAGCGAAACCTCCATCACTTGAGGTTGCTGCAAGGCGTCATGCGTCAGCGTTGCCGGCAAGGGTGTCTGCCAGCGCAACTGCGTGGTGGCGCTGGTGTCGATGCTGGCACCGAGCACGACACGCGAGGCGGGCGTCGGCCCGAACGCCGTGCTGGTGGGCGGTGCGGCCCCGGGCCGATCGACGCCCAGGCCCAACTGAACCGAGCCGCTGCGCGACCACATCATGGTGCGCGTGCCCGCCGTGTACTGCGATGCCACCGGCGCCAGTTCGCGCGTCGCCCGGGGCGCGGTGACGTCGACCATCACCGTGTCCACATCGACCGTCAACTCGGGCGCAGTGCGGGGCAAGGTCTCGTCCGCCATCGCTACACAGCACCACAACGCGCCGGTCAGCGCGGTAGTGGAGCGTAGACGGCTGGGCATGCCGCCATACTAGGCCCGCCCTCTTGCAACAGGGGTCAGGCATCTGCTGCAAGTCGTGTCAGACAACACGCACGGCGCCTGCCCAAAGTCACTGGCTGGCCCGCCACCGGGAGGGCGGTGCGGCCGGCGGCAGCTCAGGCGGCCGTGGCCGCGCTGGGCACCGGCGTGCGGATCAGGTGGTCGAAGGCCCCCAGCGCCGCCTTCGCGCCATCGCCGGCGGCGATGATGATCTGCTTGAACGGCACCGTGGTCACATCGCCCGCGGCGAACACACCGGGCAGGCTGGTCTGGCCCTTGGCGTCGACGATGATCTCGCCGTGGCGGCTGAGTTCCAGCGTGCCTTTCAGCCATTCGGTGTTCGGCACCAGGCCGATCTGCACGAACACGCCTTCCAGCGGCACCTGGTGCGCTGTAGCGCTGGCGCGGTCGGTGTAGTGCAGGCCGTTGACCTTCTGCCCGTCGCCGGTGATCTCCGTGGTCAAGGCCCCGGTGTGCACGCTGACGTTCGGCAGGCTCTTCAGCTTGTTCACCAGCACCGCGTCGGCGCGCAGCTGGTCGGCAAACTCCAGCAAGACCACTTGCGAAACGATACCGGCCAGGTCGATGGCCGCCTCGACGCCGGAGTTGCCGCCGCCGATCACCGCGACGCGCTTGCCCTTGAACAGCGGGCCGTCGCAATGCGGGCAGTAGGCGACGCCGCGGTTGCGGTATTCCCGCTCGCCGGGCACGTTCACCTCGCGCCAGCGGGCGCCGGTGGAGAGAATCACGCTGCGGCTCTTCAGCACCGCGCCGCTGGCGAGTTGCACTTGCACCACCTCGCCCGGGATGAGCTTGTCGGCGCGCTGCGCGTTCATCACATCCACCTCGTACTGGCGCACATGCTGCTCCAGCGCATTCGCGAACTTCGGACCCTCGGTTTCGATCACCGAGACGAAGTTCTCGATGCCCAGCGTGTCCAGCGTCTGGCCGCCGAAGCGTTCGGCGACCACGCCGGTGCGGATGCCTTTGCGTGCCGCGTACAGCGCGGCCGCCGCACCGGCCGGGCCGCCGCCGACGACCAGCACGTCGTACACCGGTTTGTCGTTCAAGGCGGCTGCGCTGCGCTGCGCGGCCCCCACGTCCAGCTTGGCCAGGATCTCGGCCACGCCCATACGGCCCTGGCCGAACAGCTGGCCGTTGCGGAACACCGAGGGCACGGCCATGATCTGGCGCTGCGCCACCTCGTCCTGGAACAGTGCGCCGTCGATCGTGACATGGCTGATGCGCGGGTTCAGCGCCGCCATCGTGTTCAGCGCCTGCACCACTTCCGGGCAGTTCTGGCAGGTCAAGGACATGTAGGTCTCGAAGTGGTGTTCCCCTTCGATGGCCTGGATCTGCGCAATGAGTTCCGGCTCCAGCTTGGGCGGATGGCCGCCGACATGCAGCAGCGCCAGCACCAGCGAGGTGAACTCATGGCCCAGCGGGATGCCGGCGAAGCGCACGCGCGCCGGCTCGCCTGCCGCACCAATCGAGAACGACGGCGAACGCTCGGCATCGTCGCGCTCGCTGACGCTGACTTGCGGCGACAGCGATTCGATCTGCTTGAGCAGGGCCAGCAGGTCCTGCGACTTGGGCGTTGCGTCGACCGACGCCACCAGCTCGATCGGCCGGCGCAGCATCGCGAGGTAGGCCTTCAGTTGTGTTTCCAGTCCACTGTCCAGCATGATGTGCTCCAAGCTCAGAGTAAGGCGCCGGCGAAGCCGGGCGTCCCTCAAGCGCCGGCCACCGGCCAGGCGCGTTCCAGCACGGGCCGCGGGTCCGGCTCTGCCGGCCCGCTGGCGCGGCCCCCTTGAGGGGGAAGCGGGCGCTAGCCCGCTTCGGGGGTGGGTCAGATCTTCCCGACGAGATCGAGCGAAGGGGCCAGCGTTTCGGCGCCCGGCGTCCACTTGGCGGGGCAGACTTCGCCCGGATGCGCAGCCACGTACTGGGCGGCCTGCACCTTGCGCAGCAGCTCCTTCGCGTCGCGGCCGATGCCGTTGTCGTGGATCTCCAGCACCTTGATCTGGCCTTCGGGGTTGATCACGAAGGTGCCGCGCAGCGCCAGGCCTTCTTCTTCGATCATCACGCCGAAGTTGCGCGTCAGCGTGCCGGTCGGGTCGGCCACCAGCGGGTAGCTGACCTTGCGGATGGTGTCCGAGCTGTCGTGCCAGGCCTTGTGGGTGAAGTGCGTATCGGTCGAGACGCCGTAGATCTCGACACCCAGCGACTTGAAGGTGTCGTAGTGGTCGGCCAGGTCGCCCAGTTCCGTGGGGCAGACAAAGGTGAAGTCGGCCGGATAGAACACCAGCACCGACCACTTGCCCTTCAGGCTGGCTTCGGTGAGGTCGACGAACTTGCCTTGGTGGTAGGCGGTGGCCTTGAACGGCTTGATGGTGGTGTTGATCAGCGACATGGTGCTTGCTCCTGAGGGGTTGTGGAAACGACGGAGTGAAGCTTAGGTGCGCCGCAGCATTGCGTGGGTTGATTAACGAGATATCAGGGATAGGGATTCTTTATTGACCGCCGGCGACCAGGGAGGGTGGACAGCGTCTTTCGTGCGCTAGTGGATGTGCCGGTCCATCGCGTGCTCGTGCAGTGGATCCAGCGGCACTGGCTGTGTCGGCGCGGCATTCAGCAAATGCGGCACGGCCGCGGGCGGCAGCGGCCGCGACAGGTAGAAGCCCTGGCCGAGTTCGCAGCCCAGATCGCGCAGCTGTTCCTGCTGCGAGCGGGTTTCGATGCCTTCGGCGATGACCCGCTTGCCCAGCGAGGTGCCCAGCAGCACGATGGCGCGGATCACCGCCGCTTCGCTGGAGCCGACGCGCAGGTTGCGCACGAAGGACATGTCGATCTTCAGGCTGTCGATCGGCAGCACCGAGAGGTGGCTCAGCGACGAATAGCCGGTGCCGAAGTCGTCTACCGCCAGGCCCACGCCCAGCTCGCGCAGCTGCCGCAGCGTGCCCAACGCCGAGGCCAGCTGCGTCATCAGGATGTTTTCGGTGAGCTCGATCGTCAGGTGCCGCGGCAGCAGGCCGGTGCGGTTCAGCGCCTCGGTCACGCGGGTCACCAGGCCGCCGCCGGCCACGTCATGGGCGGCCACGTTGACGTGCAGGCTGATCTCGTCGAAGTCCGGATTGGCTCGCTGCCATTGGCGCAGCTGCCGGCAGGCGGTGTCGAGCACGAAATCGGTGAGCTGCACCACCAGGCCGGATTCTTCGGCGATCGGGATGAAGGTGCCCGGGCTCACCGGCCCCAGCGTCGGGTGGTTCCAGCGCGCCAGCGCCTCGAAGCCCTGCAGCCGGCCGGTGGCCAGCTCGAACAGCGGTTGGTAGGCGACCGTCAGCTGGCGCTGCGCCAAAGCGTCGCGCAGGTCGGCCTCCAGCCGCAGGCGATTGGACACTTCGGTGTGCAGCCGCACATCGAACAGCGCGAAGCGGGCCTTGCCATCGACCTTGGCGCGGTACATCGCGATGTCGGCGTCACGCAGCATGTCTTCGGGCGAGCGGTAGCCCATCGAGCTGAAGGTGATGCCGATGCTGGCGCTGGCGGTGACCGCCAGGCCGGCCAGGCCCAGCGGTTCGCGCAGGCATTCGAGCAGGCGTTCTGCCAGCACCACCGCGTCAGCGTCGTCGGCGAGATCGTCGGCCAGGATCGCGAACTCGTCGCCGCCCAGCCGCGCCAGCGTGTCGCGGTGGCGCAGGCAGCGATGCAGGCGGCCGGAAGCGCGCACCAGGAACTCATCGCCCGCCGCGTGGCCCTGGCTGTCGTTGATCAGCTTGAAGCGGTCGAAGTCCAGGAACAGCACGGCGAAGCGGCGTTGCGGGTCGACTTGCGCCGCGGCCAGCGCGGCGCACAGCACTTCGTTGAAGCGCTCGCGGTTGGGCAGGCCGGTGAGCTTGTCGTGGAAGGCGCGGTGACGCAGCTCGTGCTCCGCGCGGCGGCGCGCGCTGATGTCCTGGATCTGCAGGATGAAGCAAGGCTCGTTGGCCCCCGGCTCGGAGAACAGGCTGCTGTTGGCGCTGACCCAGACCTCGCTGCCATCCCGGTGCCGGCAGCACAGCTCCAGGCTCAGCGACTCGGTTTCGCGCGCGGCGACACGCGCCATCTCCTGCCGCAGCAACGCGGCATCGGCAGGGCTCAGCAGGTCGCCGAACAGCTGCGATTCAAGCGCCACGGCCTCGCGACCCAGCAGCGCATGCAGCGCCGGGTTGGCCTGGCGAATGCGGCCGTCGAAGTGCAGCAGCGCCATGCCGATCGAGGCATGCGTGAAGGCGTTGTGGAAGCGCCGCTCGCTCTGCTCCAGTTCACGCAGGTGATGGGCCTTCAGCGCCGCCGCGCGCTCGCGGGCGATGCTGGCGGCCAGCTCGGCCTCGCGCTCGATGGCGTCGGCGGCGGCCTGGCGCACGGCATCGTCGGCCTGCTGCTGCAGCGTGAAGAAGTGCAGCGTGGTGAACAGCAACGCGACGATGGCCACCATCGCCAGCATCACCACCCCGCCCGAGTGCTGTCGTTCGATGAACAGCAGCGCGGCCGTCGCGGCGGTGGCCGCATGGGCGATGCCGGCCCAGCCGAAGCCGCCGACCAGTTCGTCCAGGGCGGGCGCTCGGGCGCGACGCAGGCCTTGCAGCGTGAGCGCCAGCGCGCTGCGCGCGGCGTGGTGGAGGCCGCCGAAGATCATCGCCGCCATCAGCACAGCCGCGGTATGGCCTGTGGGCTGCGGCAGCAACCACTGCAGCAGGCTGCCGCACAGCAGCATGGCAAGCGCGGCGCCCGTGGCTTCGAGCACCGGCGCCGTCCAGTGCTGCTTGCCGCGCCAGCGGGTGCCCAGGACTTCCGCCGCGGCGGCCAGGCCGGCGGCGGCCGGCCCGTGCAGCAGCAACAGCAGCACGGTGAAGATGCTCGCTGCCGAGAAGCTCTGGTCGGTGCGCGACAGGCGGATCGGGAACCGGCTGGCCGCCAGCGCCAGTGCCGTGCCCGCCAGCACCTGCAGTGCGCCAGCCAACGGCAGCCGCAGGCTGACCAGCGTGCCATGCACCCAGGCCGCGCAACCCAGCAGCACCAGCGTGTACCAGGCCAGCGTGGCAAGCCGCCCGCGCCAGGGTGTGGCGGGGGCGCGTGGGCTCGCGGTGCCTGCGGGGTCGGCCATCGGTTGTCCTGGGCAGCAAGGGGCCGACACGGTCGGCAAGCGGGGCGGGCGTGTAGGGGCTTATCGACAGTTCCGGCGTGGACTTGACCCGGTAGCCTGCAGTGCGGCGGTCAGGTGGTGGCGCCCGGTGGGCCGCATCAGCGCAGGGGCGCGAGCAGGCCGTGCAGATCGTCTTCGCTGAACTTCAGGCTCGCGGCACCGTCGTGGCCGAGCACGCTATCGGCCAACACGGTCTTGCGCATCTGCAGGGCCAACAGGCGTTCTTCGATGCTGCCTTCGGCGACCAAGCGGTACACCAGCACCGGCTTGTGCTGGCCGATGCGGTGCGCACGGGCGCTGGCCTGGCGCTCGACGGCCGGGTTCCACCAGGGGTCGAGGTGGATCACGGTGTCGGCGGCGGTCAGGTTCAGGCCGACGCCGCCGGCCTTCAGGCTGGCCAGCAGCAAAGGCACTTCGCCGGCCTGGAAGCGCCGCACCAAGGCGCCGCGCTGCGCGGTGGGCACTTCGCCGGTCAGCGACAGCCAGGGCAGCTGCAGCGCATCCAGTTCGGGCTGCAGCAGGGCCAGCCACTCGGTGAACTGCGAGAACAGCAGCACACGCCGGCCTTCGGCCACCAGCTGCGGCAGCAACTCGCGCAGCCAGGCCAGCTTGGCGCTGTCGGCATCCGTGCCGTCGCTGCGGTTCTTCACCAGGCGCGGGTCGCAGCAGACCTGGCGCAGCTTCAGCAGAGCATCGAGGATGCCGATCTGCGCGCCTTTGAAGCCGATGCGGTCCAGCAGCCGGCGCACCTGCTCGTCGGCGGCGAAGCGCACGCTTTCGTACAGCACCCGCTGGGCGCCTTCCAGCCGCACGCGCTGCAGCTGCTCGGTCAGCGGTGGCAGTTCGGTGGCCACATCGTCCTTGCGCCGGCGCAGGATGAAGGGCCGCACCCGCTGCGCCAGCAGCTCGGCGCGCAGGGTTTCGCCATTGCGTTCGATCGGCGTGCGCCAGCGGCGCTGGAACTGCCGCGCATCGCCCAGGAAGCCGGGCATCAGGAAGTGGAACTGCGCCCACAGCTCGCCGAGGTGGTTCTCGATCGGCGTGCCGGTGAGGCACAGCCGATGCCGCGCGTCGAGCCGGCGGGCCGCGGTGGCCGTGCGGCTGCCAGCGTTTTTGACGACCTGCGCTTCGTCCAGGATCACCAGGTGCCAGTGCTGGCGGCGCAGCAGCCCGTCGTCGCGCCACAGCAGCGGGTAGGCGGTGAGCACGACATCGTGTGCGGCGAAGGCGGCCGCGTCCTTTGTGCGTTGGGAGCCGTGCCAGATCAGCAGCGACAGGTCCGGCGCGACCCGGTCCAGTTCGGCCTGCCAGTTGAAGATCAGCGAGGCCGGCGCCACCACCAGCGCCGGCCGGTCCAGCCGACCGGCCTGCTTCTCCAGCAGCAGGTGGGCCAGCGCCTGCGCGGTTTTGCCCAGGCCCATGTCGTCGGCCAGGATGCCGCCCAGCGACTGCCGCCGCAGGTGCTGCAGCCAGGCCAGGCCTTGCTGCTGGTAGTCGCGCAGCGTGATGCCCAGGCCGTGCGGCGGTGCGACGTCGCGCTCGGGGCCGGCCGCCTGCAGTTGCATCGCCAGCTGCTGCAAGCCCGCGTCACCCTGCATCGCCCAGGCGCCAGCGCTGCCGGGGGCCGCCTGCGCGCTGGTCGCCAGTGTCAGGCGCAGCGTTTCGAGCCGGTGGGCTTCCCACTGCGCGAGCTGCAGCGCGCCGTCGCGGCGGCGGGGCTCGGTCAATAACTCCAACAAGGTGCGGGCGATCGCCTTCAACGGTGCGGCCGGCGCATCGATGTGGCGGCCGGCGGGCGTGCGCAGGCGGATCAGTGCGTCATCGGCGATGGCGTCGATCTGCTCGCGCTGCAGCCAGCGGCGGTCGCGCTTGATCAGGCCGGCGAGCAGCGGCACCAGGTCCAGCGTCTCGCCATCGACCACCACGCCCAGGCTCAACAGCCAGGAGCCCATGCCCGGCGGCGACTGCAGCGCCTGCAGCCGCGGCGCACGCGGACCCGGCGGCGCGGCCAGTTGGTGGGCGTCGCCTTCGCCGCTGACCGGGTTCAGCACCAGCTGCCAGGCCTCGACCTGCACGCTCTGGTGGGCAAAGCCGGGCAGCACGACGATGGACCAGCCTTCTTGCTGCAAGACGGGCAGTTCATCGGCCCAGAAGTCACCGAACTGCGATTCCTGCACCAGCGTCCAGAGCTCGTCGTCGGCGGCCAGCGGCGACGCACCGCGCCACTGCAGCGCCTCGGCCGGCAGCCGGCGCAGGCCGGTGCGCTGCAGGCGCTGCACTGCGGCGGTGTGCGCGGCGGAGTCGGTGGCGGGCCGGGCGCGTCGACCATCCGGCGCCTGCCAGTGCAAGCGCACGACCGTGACCAGCGGACCTCGCGCGCCGAACAGCGGCGTGCGTGCGGGTCGAATCACCGGGCCGCAGGGGCGCAGGCCGAGCAGGCCGTCACCGCGGTGAAGGCTTTGCAGGATCAGCCGGGGCTGCAGCGGTCCGGGTGCGGGCATCGGCCGATTGTCGGCGCGTGCTTCGCGGACGCTCGGACGCGACGGGTGAGGCCGGCGTGGCTGGCGCACTGAGCGTCATCAGGATGTCGGCGTACCAGGCGCAGTTCAGGCCCAGCGCTTCGTCTTCGCGCTCATCGCGGGAGCCGACGTCGAGCCGCGCGGAGTGCACGCCCAGCAGTCGCCAGGGCAGATCGCCCGGTATCGACGACACGTCGCTAACGCGCATCACCACCGGTGCGCCGCTGGTGCCGCGGTGGGTGCGGGCGTCGGTCAGGAAGTAGCCCTCACCCTGGAAGCGCAGTCCGTAGGACGAGGCACTGATGGCCTGGCGCACGACGGGCAGGTGATGCAGCGTGTCGTGAAAGCCCAGCGGGAAGCCGACGATCAGAAGCGAACTGCCGACCTGCACCGGATCGGATCGATCGGCCAGGTCTACCAGGTGCGCCGGCGTGAACGCGCGATAGACCAGCGTGGCCGGCAGGGCCTGGCGTTCCAGCTCGACCAGCGCGACATCGATCTCTCCGGCGTCGTCCGTGCCCTGGCGCCAGATGCTGCGGCCATCGCGGTACAGCGGGATCGAGAAGCCGGTGGATTGAGCGAGATTCTGCGCATCGGTGTGCAGCTCGATCTGCAGCCGATCGGGGAAATGCTTGCTGGGCGTGTCGATCACCACATGGCGGCTGGTCACCAGGAACAGCCGGCCTTCGCGTTCGAAGAAGAAGCCACTGGCATGCGTCAGCAGGCGCTCGCCATCGAAGGTGGAAACGCGTGCGGCGGCCAGCAGCAAGGGCTCAATCACCGGCGTGGGTCGGATGGCCGGTGTGGCGGCCGCGGCTGCGGCGGCGCGGGGTAGTGCGGGCGGCGGCGGGGTGGCATCCATCAGGTCTCCATCGCCGCATCGCACAGCGTCGTGTTCACGATGTGTTCACGATAGCACCGGCGGTGTGAGGACCGGGCTTGGAGCGTTCGGCTGAAAATAAATGCCACGCCAAGTGGTGAAGCGCTGTATCATCAGCGGCTGTAGGTATACACAAGACCGTCGTTCCCGAGGTCTGATGCTGCGACCCTCATCGCTCGATGAGGGGTTCGGTTGAAATTCCCCCCAAGGTGAAGTTCTTGCGTGTCTCTGCACTGCGTCAGCATGTGCTGTTCGCATCACTTTGAAAGGAAATTTCCATGACCACACAAACCGGCACCGTCAAATGGTTCAACGAAGGCAAGGGCTTCGGCTTCATTGCCCAGGACAACGGCGGCAAGGACCTGTTCGCTCACTTCAGCGAAATCCAGGGCGGCGGCTTCAAGACGCTGGCTGAAAACCAGCGTGTGCAGTTCGAAGTCAAGGAAGGCCAAAAGGGCCTGCAGGCAGCGAACATTCGCGTCGTCTGATTCCCCGCTGCGGCAGAATCTGCCGCGGCACCGAAAAACCGCTGCCCTTGGGCCGCGGTTTTTTTTCGTCCACCAATCACTCAACCCGTCAGTCGAGAGGAGATAGCGATGCCCAAGGGACAGCCCAAAAGCAACAAGGAAGCCAAGAAGCCGAAGAAGGACTCGGCCCCGGCCAAGCCGATCTCGCCGTTTGCGGTGACGCCGACCGTGACCACCGTGGTGCCGGACCGCAGCAAGAAGAAGAAATAGCCGAGAGCCGGTTTCGCCAATGGTGCTCTGCGGCTGCTCGGTGCGGGCAGGCATGGCACGCTCGTCACGTCAGTTATCTTGCGGGCTTGCCACTTCGAGTTCCGCCGTGCGATGCATCTTGACTTGAGGCGATGGCTGGCCGCGGCCAGCTTGACTTGCGTATTGTTCTGCGGCCCGACCGGCCCCGCGCTGGCGCAGGACGTCGTCGGCCCGGCCGCCTACCCTGGCCTGCTGCAGGTGGCCGTGAATGCCACCGACCTGGACCACCGCGTGTTCAGCGTGCGGCAGACGCTGCCGGTGGCGTCCGGTCCGTTGACGCTGTTCCTGCCGCGCTGGTTGCCCGGCACCCATTCGCCTTCGGGCGAGGTCACGCGGCTGGCCGGCCTGGTGATGCGCGCGGGCGGCCAGGTGCTGCCCTGGCAGCGTGACCCGCTCGATGCCCATGCCTTCCAGCTCACGGTGCCGGCCGGCGTGCAGGAGTTGGTGGTCGAATTCCAGCACCTGGCCGCGGTGACATCGGCCAACGGGCGCGTGGTGATGACGCCGGAGATGCTGAACCTGCAGTGGCACAACCTGCTGCTCTACCCGGCCGGCCATGCGGCCCGCAACATCCAGGTGCAGGCCAGCCTGAGCCTGCCTGCCGGCTGGCAATCGGGTAGCGCCTTGCGCGCCGAACGCACACAAACCGGCAAGCAAACCGGCAAGCAAACCGGCACACAAGCCGGCCGCGAGGCCGACACCATCACCTTCAAGCCGGTGTCAGTGGAAACACTGGTCGATTCTCCGGTTTTTGCCGGCCGCCACTTCCGACGCATCGCGCTCGAATCGGCCGCTGCCACGCGCCCGGTGGTGCTGAACATCGTGGCTGATACCGAGCAGGCGCTGCAGGCCAGCGAAGCGCAGATCGACGCCCACCGCCGCCTGGTGCAGCAGGCCGACAAGCTGTTCGGTGCCCGTCATTTCCAGAAGTACGACTTCCTGCTGGCGTTGAGCGAAGAGCTCGGCGGCATCGGCCTGGAGCACCACGAGAGCAGCGAGAACGGCGTCGACACCAAGTACTTCGAGGGCTGGGACAAGAGCATCGGCGCGCGCGAACTGCTGGCCCACGAGTACGTGCACTCCTGGAACGGCAAGTACCGCCGACCGGCGGACCTGCTGACGCCGCATTTCAACGTGCCAATGCAGAACTCCTTGCTCTGGGTCTACGAAGGCCAGACCGAGTTCTGGGGCCATGTGCTCGCGGCCCGCGCCGGGCTGAGCAGCCCCGCGCTCGCGCGCGACCGCCTGGCGCAGCACGCCGCGGCCTTCGAGCGGCGCGCCGGCCGGGCCTGGCGCAACCTGCAGGACACCACCCATGACAACCTGATGGGCGCTCGCGGCCGGCCCAAGGACTGGAGCAGCTGGCAGCGCAGCAGCGGCGACTACTACATCGAATCGCTGCTGATCTGGCTGGACGTGGACACGCTGATCCGCGAGAAATCCGGCGGCCAGCGCTCGATGGATGACTTCGCGCGGGCCTTCTATGGCAGCGACGACGGCCAGCTCGGCCCCAGGCCCTACACCTTCGACGAGGTCGTGGCCACGCTGAACGCCGTGCTGGCGCATGACTGGGCCGGCTTCCTGCGCGAGCGGCTCGATGGCCACGCCCGTGGCGCGCCGCTGGACGGCCTGGCGCGCGGTGGCTGGCAGCTGGCCTGGAGCGATGCGCCCAGCGACAACTTCAAGGCCGGCGAGACCCGCGCCAAGGCCAGCGACTTCAGCGATTCGCTGGGCCTGCGCGTGGCCAGCGAC
>NZ_DATILJ010000293.1:0-3051 GCF_035476535.1 Aquabacterium sp. | reverse complement strand
GACACCTCGCGCACGAATTCGTCGAGTGACGCCCAGCGCCTTGTCGCACCTTTGGCCGTCGGGCTCGAGGTCGAAAGCACCGGCAGTGCACCGCCCTTCGCCTCGGCCCTGAGCACCGTGGCCACCGTGCTGGCAAGGATGCTGTGTCCGCTCGGGTACTCGGGGTGCATCGGCGCGTCGATCAGTGAGACCCAGTTGGCTTCGCGCTGCGTCGCGTCGTTGCCGTCCTGGTCAGCGTTTCGGATGGCGGTGACCGGGCGCCAGAGGTTGTAGTGGTACTTGGCGTCGAAGACAGCGATCATCGCGTCGTCTGTCGCCTGCGCGACGGTCGCGAACAGGCGCGCATTGGCCGCCAGGTCACGGTTCGGCGCCAGCGCCACCGAGCGCACGACGCCGTGGTAGATCGCCGGCAGCGAATAGTCCCAGAAGCGCGCAGCCTCGGTTTGCTCGGCGCTGCGGCGCGTGCTGTTGCGGCCTCCGAAGTTCTTGACCTCGTTGAAGTCGCGCGCCCAGGCGTCGCTGGCCAGCGACGGCGGCGCAGCCGGACGGACCTGCGCTGCGCTTGCCAGCAGCCAGGGCTTGCGCTGCGACCACTGCGGCACCGCCGCCGCCGCGGTCGGCACGTAGGCGCCGGCGCTCGCGTGCGGACGGTAGGCCTCGGCCGCGATCACATCGTCGGCGCGTGCGGCCAGCACGGCGTTGGCGGCCGCCTCGCCGGCGGCGATGCCGGCCGACTTGGCCGGGCCGTCTGCGACCAAGGCCAGCGCGGCTTGGTAGGCGGCGTCTATCCTGGCCTGCAGCGCCGGCAGCTGCCTGACGAAGCTGACACGGTGGGCGGCGGCGATGGCGGCCTCGGCCGAAGCGTCGCGTCGCTGCGCAGCCTCGACCGCGTCGCGTGCCGCGGTCTGCACCACGGCCATGATGCGGATCGCCGGCGGCGTGCCGATCTTGGCTTCGGTGATGATCGCGCCGGAGGTCTGGTTCCAGTCGGTGATGGCGTCGGCGCGGGCGATCGGCGAGGCGATCACCGCGGCAGCGGCGAGCAGGGTGGGAAGTCGGTTCAGTTTCATGGTTGGCTCCGGAAGAAGAGGTAGTCGGCCGTGTAGGCCGCGCGCACCGATTGCTGATTCACGCAGGCACCGGCCGGTGCAAGACCGCCCCACGTGTTGAGGCGCTGGATGTAGCTGATGCCGGCCAGCGAGCCCGGCGCTGAAGGCTCAGCCTGCGCGGTGAGCAGCAGCCATGGGATTTCGCGGCCGCCCGGCGCTTCGAAGAGTGCCTGCACGCTGCCACCGACGCGGCTGCCGTCGGTGAGCTGCCAGGTGGGGCCAGCGCCGTGCGAGCCGACCACGCGGCCTTGCACGTCGTGCAGCACGGCCTCGGGTGCAACCAAGGCCCAGGCTTGCTCGCGGCATTCATAGATTTGTACGCCGCGTGCGGCCAGCGTAAGCGCCAGGCGCGCGTCTGCCGGCGGCGCGGTGGGCAAGGCGTCTGGCGAGGCGGCCGCAGCCAGCGGCAGTGCTGCGAAGAGCAGCAGGGTAGAGAGTTTCATCGTGGATCCTTTGCTGGCAGCAGCGACTAGAAGCTGAGCGTCGCTGCGCCGCGCTTGATCGCCTCGTGCATGACGCCGGCGCCGGTGATGACGACGCCATCGATCAAGGACTCCTGGGTGTAGCCCCGGCTCTTCACGCACGGCGGGCATGCCCAAAGCGCGCCGCCCCTGGCCTGGAAGTCCCTCAGCATGTCCGCCAGCGGTTCGAGCGGCTTGACCTGGGTGGTATCGGTGGCGCCTCGTCGTACAAGGTCGACACCGCTGCTGGTGAGGAAGATGGCGACCTTCAGGCCGGCGGTGATCCCGCCGAGTGCGATGACCATCCCGACCGATGACAACTCATGGTCGATGCCGTGCGTAATCAGCACCACCAGTTCGCGATTTTGCGTGTTCATTTCAGATCTCCGTTGGGGTTGAGGAAGATCGGTACTGTAGAAGTGGCGACGCTCGCAAGCTATGATCGCAACGCCGATTAACTTGACCAAAACACCGCGGGCCTGCGGCGACCTGCGTCCGGACTACAAGGAGGTGACATGGGTGCGGATGTCCTCTCGACGCTACTGAAACCGGTTCGGATCGCAGGTTCGCTGCAGTTCTGTGTACATGCGGCCGGGTCTTGGCAGACCGATGGCACACCGCGGCTGGGGAAGATGGCCCAGGCCGCAATCCCTGCGATTCCGTTCCATGTCGTCGCCAACGGAAAGTGTTGGGTCCGCCTGGAAGGACGCGCACTCGACCTGGAAGAAGGCGATGTCGTCGCATTTCCGTTCGCGACCGGTCACGCCCTCGGCCTGGGAGAGGCTGGTCCGCTGATCTGCCCGGTCGACGACCTGCCGCCCCGGCCGTGGGCAGACGTGCCGGTCCTGCGCTACGGCACCGGGCATGTATCGACACGTTTGCTGTGCGGGTACGTTTCGCTGGAGGCGATGAACTTCCGGCCTTTGCGCGAGGCGCTGCCGGTCGTGATCCAGATCAAGTCCAGCGCCCCAAACACCAGCACCTTGGTGCGCAGCGCCGTGCAGGAGTTGATCGCCGAAGCCGACGCGCGCAGCCCTGGAGGCACTTCGGTCGTCGAGCGCCTGACGGAAATCATTCTGATCGAACTGCTCAGAAGTGAGATCGTGGCGAGGCAGGGGGCTGCACGAGGGCTGCTCGCCGGCATGACCGACCCGATCGTTGCGCGCGCTCTGGGTTCGATGCATGAATCGCCCAAGGAGAACTGGACCGTCGCCTCGCTCGCCAGGACCAGCGCGACCTCGCGCTCCGTGCTCGCAGACAGGTTCGGTTCGATCATCGGCAAGTCGCCGATGCGCTACCTGCGCGAGTGGCGGCTGTTCCTGGCCAGCAATGCGCTGGCCGACACCCCCAGGCCGATCAGCCACATCGCCGAGGAGGCCGGCTACGACACCGAGGCAGCCTTCAGCCGCGCGTTCAGCCGCCTGCACGGCGTCCCGCCGGCTCGCTGGCGCGCGCAGGCGCGAGCGCAGCACAACGCGTGA
>NZ_DATILJ010000292.1:0-10379 GCF_035476535.1 Aquabacterium sp. | reverse complement strand
ATCGATCCGCGCCTTCGGGCTGGACGTGGTGAGCAAGCTGTGCGAACGGCTGATCGCCGGCGGCGTGCCGGGCATCCACTTCTACGCGCTGAACCAGTCGGGGCTGACGCTGGAAATCTGCAAGCGGCTGGGGCGCTGAGCCCGCGGCCACGCTGCGCAGCGGGCCCGGTATGAACCACCGCCACGTCACGCTACGGCAGTTCCGCTACTTCGTGGCGGTGGCCGAGAGCGGCTCGCTGGCGGCCGCGTCGCGCATGCTCAACATCGCGCAGAGCGCGCTGACCAAAAGCCTGGCCGAGCTGGAATCGGAGCTGGGCAGCGTGCTGTTCCTGCGCAGCTCCAAGGGCATGACGCTGACGCCGCACGGCCACCGCTTCCTGGCCAGCGCACGCAAGGTGATCGGCAGCGTGGCCGATGCGCTGCGGCTGCAGGCCGACCCAAGCTCGGCCGCGCTCACCGGCACGCTGGCGATCGGCGTCACCAGCCTCGTCGCGGGTTATTACCTCAGCGAGCTGCTGAGCCGCTTCCGCCGCCTCTGCCCGGATGTCGAAGTCCTGGTGACCGAGGAAACGCCGCAGTTCCTGGAACACCTGCTGATCAACGGCGAGGTGGATGTCGCGATCATGGTCAGCAGCGCGCTCGGCGAACCGCAGGCCCTGGTGGTGGAGGTGCTGACGCGCAGCCCCAACCGCGTCTGGCTGCCGGCCAACCACCCGTTGGCCGAGCACGAGGAGCTGACGCTGGCCGAATGCGCCGCGCAGGAGCAGATCGTGCTGGAGGCCGACCGCATCGACGACCTGATGGCCGGCGTGTGGGCGCGGCATCAGCTGAAGCCGCGCACGATGCTGCGCACCTCGTCGCTGGAAGCAGTGCGTTCGCTGGTGGGCGCCGGTGCCGGTATCGCGGTGCTGCCGGAGTTCCTGTACCGCCCCTGGACGCTGGATGCCGAGCATGTGGAAGCACGTCCGCTGCGCGACGACGTGCCGACGGTGGACGTCGGCCTGGTCTGGCGCCGCGGCTCGGACCTGAAGCCGGCGACGCAGGAGTTCATCGACCTGGCGCGCGAGCAGTCGCGGGCACGGCGCGCGGGCGGTTGACAACCCGGGATTACGGGGATCGCGGCGGCGCGGCGAAGCGCTAGTCTCATGGCTTGTCCCGTGCCGAGCAGAACACCCGATGACACGCAGCGCCGCTTTCCGCTTCCTGGCCCGATGTGCCGCCACCGCCGCCTGGTGCGACCGCACCGGGCAGTCCGAAGTCGAGGCCGTCGAACAGCGGCGCGCCCAGGCACGCAGCGAACAGGCGCAACGCGAGCAGCGCCGCCGCCTGCTGCAGGGCGCCGCCGGCGGTGCCGCGCTGGTGGCACTGGGCGCCACCGCGCCCAAGCTGCATGCACAGGCGGCAGCGGATGTGGCGGTGGTCGGCGCCGGCTTCGCCGGGCTGCAGGCCGCCAGCGCACTGGCCGGCAAGCGCATCGACGCGCAGGTCTACGAGGCCGGCAGCCGCGTCGGCGGCCGCGTGTGGTCCCTGCGCGGGGCGTTCCCGGGCCAGGTGGTGGAGCGTGGCGCCGAACTGATCGACACCACGCACAGCACCGTGCGCGGCCTGGCCAATGCCTTCGGCCTGACGCTGGAAAGTCACGAGAAGCAGCCCGGCGAGGAGTTCTTCCACTTCATGGGCCGGCATTGGAGCGAGGCCGAGGTGGTGGCCGAATACCGCGCATTCAGCGCGGCCATGAACAACGACCTGCGCAGCCTGTCCGGCGGCCCCACGGCCGACAGCTTCAACGCCTACGACGCCCAGCTCGACCGCCTGCCGCTGTCCGACTACCTGAGTTCGCGCGGTGCCGGCACGCTGCTGCGTGGCGTGATGGACACCGCCTACACCATCGAGTTCGGCCGCCAGATCGACCGCCAGAGCAGCCTGGCGCTGCTGTTCTTCGCGCAGGCCAACAAGCGCGGCCACTTCACACCCTTCGGCAATTTCAGCGACGAGCGCTTCCACATCGTCGAGGGCAACGACGCCATTGCCACCGGACTCGAACGCGGCCTGCCGCGCCCGGTGCACTTCGGCCACCAGTTGCTGCGCGTCGCTCGTCTCGCCGACGGCCGGCTGAAGCTGGCCCTCGCCAAGGACAACAAGACCGTCGAGGTGGTGCACGCCGCGGTGATCCTGGCCTTGCCGGCACCGATGATGCGATCGATCGCGTTCGATGCCAGCGTCGGCCTGCCCAGCCACAGCCGTTCCGCCATCGACGGGCTGGACTACGGGACGAACAGCAAGATGATGATCGGCTTCACCGGCCGGCCCTGGCAGGACCTGGGCAGCAACGGCGGCAGCTACAGCGACCTGCGCAACCACCAGAACACCTGGGAGACCTCGCCGGAAACCGCGCTGGCCGGCGTGCGCGGCGTGATCACCGACTACTCGGGTGGCGAGCGCGGTGCGCGGCTGGACCCGGGCAGGCTGGAGGCCGAAGCCTCCGCCTTCCTGGCCGACCTCGACGTGGTCTGGCCCGGCAGCATTGGGCAGGTGCGGCGCGACGCCCAAGGCCGCGCCGTGGCGCACCTGGAGAACTGGTCACGCAATCCGCTCTTCCGCGGCGCCTACACCAACAACCAGCCCGGCTACTTCACGACCCTCGAGGGCCAGTACGCCAAGCCCGCCGGCGAACGCCTGTTCTTCGCCGGCGAACACACCGATTCGTTCTACAGCTACCAGGGCTTCATGGAGGGCGCGCTGCTGTCGGGCGCGCGCGCGGCAGACCAGGTGTGGCGCACGCTCAGGTAGCGCGGCCGCCGATCAGGTCTCGCCGGCCTGCTGCTGCGCCCGCAAGCGGGCATGCACGTAGGCCCCCTGCGGCACATGCAGCAGGTCGGCCACGCGCCACAGCACATGGCGTTCGTGGTCGCTCAGGTGGCCGTCGGCATAGGCCACGCGCCACATGTGTTCGACCATGCGCAGCTTCTGCGGCATCTCGAATCGTTCGTTGATGCGCGAGGTGAAGGCAAACAGGTCGGTCGCGCCCTGCGCCGTGGCCTCGGCCAGTTCGGCCAGGCGATCGGCCTCTTCGGCCGACAGCGTGAACTTGTCGCGCAGCGCGGCGCGCACCGCTTCGCGTTCGCCGGCGTGAAAGCTGGCGTCGGCGCGCATCACTTCCACCAGCATCACCGCAGTGGCCAGTTGCAGCGTGTGCTCGGCACTGCGCGGGTCGGCGCCAGGTGCCGGGGGCAGCAGGCTGTCGAACAGGTCTTTCAAGGTCTTGAGCATGGCGCGATCTTGGCATGCCGAGCCGGCGATTCTGGCGTGGTCCGTCAGTACTTGACCATCACATGCCGAGCCACGGTGTAATCCTCCAGCGCATACATGCTGAGGTCCTTGCCGTAGCCGCTGGACTTCATGCCGCCGTGCGGCATCTCGTTGACGAGCATGAAGTGCGTGTTGATCCAGGTGCAGCCGTATTGCAGTGCGCGGGCCACGCGCATCGCGCGGCCGACGTCCTGCGTCCAGACGCTGGAGGCCAGGCCGTAGTCGCTGTCGTTGGCCCAGGCCACGGCCTGGTCGGGGTCGGTGAAGCGGGTCACGCTGACCACCGGGCCGAAGACCTCGCGCTTGACGATCTCGTCGTCCTGGCGGGCCCCGGCGATCACCGTGGGTTCGTAGAAGAAGCCGCTGCCGCCGCGCAGCTTGCCTCCGGTGGTGATCTCCATGTGGCCGGTCATCTGCGCCCGCTCGACGAAGCTGGCCACCCGGTTGCGCTGGCGGTCGCTGATCAGCGGGCCGATCTCGGATTCGGGGTCGTCCTGCAGGCCGACCTTGATGCCCTTGACCGCACTGGTCAGGTCGGCCACCAGCCTGTCGTGCACCTTGGCACCGGCATAGACGCGGCAGGCCGCCGTGCAGTCCTGGCCGGCGTTGTAGTAGCCGAAGACCTTCAGGCCCTCGACCACCGCGGCCAGGTCGGCATCGTCGAAAACGATCACCGGCGCCTTGCCGCCCAGTTCCAGGTGCGTGCGCTTGAGCGTGCCGCTGGCGGCCTGCAGGATCTTGCGGCCGGTGGCCACGTCGCCGGTCAGGCTGACCATCGCCACCTTGGCATGCTCGACCAGCGGCTGACCCACCGTCGCGCCGCGGCCGGTGACGATGTTGAGCACGCCCTTCGGGAAGATCTCGGCGGCGATCTGCGCCAGCAGCAGCGCGGTTAGCGGCGTCTGCTCACTCGGCTTGAGCACCACGGTGTTGCCGGCGGCCAGCGCCGGCGCGGTCTTCCACGCCGCCATCATCAGCGGGTAGTTCCAGGGTGCGATCGAGGCCACCACGCCGACCGGATCGCGCCGGATCATGCTGGTGTGGCCGGCCAGGTATTCGTTGGCCACCGTGCCGCCGATGCAGCGCGCGGCGCCGGCAAAGTAGCGGAAGCAATCCGCCACCGCGGGGATCTCGTCGCCCAGCGCGCGGCTGTAGGGCTTGCCGCAGTTCAGGCTTTCCAGACGCGCAAAGTCCTCGGCCCGTGCTTCGATGGCGTCGGCCAGCTTCAGCAGCAGGCGTGAACGTTCCATCGGCGTGGTGTCGCGCCAGCTGACAAAGGCACGGTGCGCCGCCGACACCGCCTTGTGCACCTGCTCGGCCGAGGCTTCCGGCAGCGCGACGAGCAGCTCGCCAGTGGCCGGATTCAGCACCCGTTCGGCCTCGCCTTCGCCGGCGACGAAGGCGCCATCGATCAGCAGCTGGGTGGGCAGGGTCAGGTCGGCCATGGTCATCTCCTTGAAATCGGCGGTCAGCGAGGGCTCGGTTCATCCGAGCGCGTCAGGGTGTAGGCCAGCAGGATCGGCACGAAGGTCAGCGCGATGATCACCACCGCGACGACATTGGTCACCGGCCGCTGGCGCGGGCGGATCAGTTCCTGCAGCATCCAGATCGGCAGCGTGGTCTGCTGGCCAGCGGTGAAGGTGGTGACGATCACCTCGTCGAAGCTCAGCGCAAAAGCCAGCAGCGCGCCGGCCAGCAAGGCCGTTCCCAGCTGCGGCAGGATCACGTGGCGCACGGTCTGGAAGCCGTCGGCGCCGAGGTCCATCGAGGCCTCGATCAGGTTCGGATTCAGCCGCCGCAGCCGCGCCACCGCATTGTTGTAGACCACCACCACGCAGAAGGTGGCGTGGCCGACGACGATGGTCCAGAACGAGAACGGGATCTCCAGCGTGCCGTAGGCCGAACGCAGCGCGATGCCGGTGATGATGCCGGGCAAGGCGATCGGCAGGATCAGCAGCAGGCTGACCGCATCACGGCCGAAGAAGCTGGCCCGCGCGAGTGCCGCCGCGGCCAGCGTGCCCAGCAGCAGCGCCAACGCGGTGGACCAGGCCGCCACCTCGAAACTCATGCGGATGGCGGCCCACACATCCTCCCGCCCCCAGGCCACGGCGAACCATTGCGTGGTCAGCGCCGGCGGCGGGAAGACGTAGCTCTTGTCCTCGGCGCTGAAGGCATACAGGATGATCAGCGCCAGCGGCACATGCAGGAAGGCGACGACGGCCCAGGCCGACAGGCGCAACGCAAGGGGTGGCCGTGGAGTACCGGATCCCAGGGGACGCCGCGGAACCGGCTTTGCCGGGCCGCTGGCGGCGCCCCCTTGAGGGGGAGGCGGCCGCAGGCCGCTCCGGGGGTGGGCCGGGTCAGAGCGCATCGAAGGCTCCGAGTCGCCTGGCGAACCAGAGATAGACGCCGATCACCACGATCGGCACCAGCGAAAACGCTGCCGCGGAGGGCACGTTGCCGGCCGTGCCCTGCTGCAGGTAGACCACTTGGCCGATGTACATCGTGGAGTCGCCGATGACCTGCGGCACGATGTAGTCGCCCAGGGTCAGAGAGAAGGTGAAGATCGAGCCGGCGGCGATGCCCGGCATCGCCAGCGGCAGGATCACCCGGCGCAAGGTCGTCGACGGGCCGGCGCCCAGGTCGCCGGAAGCTTCGATCAGTGAGCCCGGAATGCGCTCGATCGCCGCCTGGATCGGCAGCACCATGAACGGCAGCCACAGGTAGACGAAGACGATGAAGGTGCCCAGCGTCGAGAAGCTCAGGCTCTGCCCGCCGATGCCCGGCAGCGACAGCAGCGCCTCCAGCGCCCAGCTCAGGTGCACCTCGGCGGCCAGCCAGGACACCGCGCCCTCCTTGGCCAGCAGCAGCTTCCAGGCGTACAGCCGCACCAGGTAGCTGGACCACAGCGGCAGCATCACCGCCAGGTACAGCGCCGCCTTGCCGGCGCCGCGCGCGTGGCGGGCCATGTAGTAGGCCAACGGAAAAGCCAGCACGATGCTGGCCAGCGTCACCGCCGCGGCCATGATGATGGTGCGCAGCGCCACGTCGATGTTGGCACCTTCGGTCAGCGCGACGAAGTTCTTCAGCGTGAACTCGCGCACCACCTGGCCGGTGAAGTCGTCGAGGCCGAAGAAGGCATTGGCCAGCAGCACCAGCAGCGCGCCGACATAGACCACGCCGAACCAGAGCAGCGGTGGTGTCAGCAACGCCAGCAGCAGCAGGCCGCGGCGGGTGTACAGCAGGTCCGAGGCACGCCGGCGCCAGCGGTGCGCCGGAACACCGGCCGGCAGCGCCATCGTCATGCCCATGCCCCCGGCCCCTTGCGCACCGGTCACGCCGCGGCCGAGGCCAGCGCGTGCACCGCGGCGGCGTCCCAGTGCAGGTGCGTCGTCGCGCCGGGTTCCACGCCGCCCAGCCCGGGCGGCAGATCGGCCTGCAGAGTCACACCGGGCACGCCGGCGATGCCCGCCGCCGCCACCTTGATGCGCGTGAAGGCACCGAAGTACTGCACCTCGGCCACCCTGCCGCTGGCGCGTGCGCCCTCGGCATCGCCGATGCGGATGCGCTCGGGCCGCAGCATCGCGCTGTCGTGGCCGGTCAGGCGGCGCGCACTGTCGCCGTCCAGCACGTTCGCCGCACCGATGAACTGGGCGACGAAACGTGTCGCCGGCCGGTCGTAGATGGCCTGCGGCGTGCCCACCTGTTCCAGCCTGCCGGCGTGGAACACGCCGATGCGGTCGCTCATCGAGAGCGCTTCATGCTGGTCGTGCGTGACGAAGACGAAGGTGATGCCCAGTTGGCGCTGCAGTGCCTTCAGCTCGCTCTGCATCTGCTCGCGCAGCTTGAGGTCCAGCGCGCCGAGCGGCTCGTCCAGCAGCAGCAGCTGCGGCCGGTTGATCAGCGCGCGGGCCAGCGCCACGCGCTGCCGCTGCCCGCCGGACAGCTGCGCCGGTCGCCGATCGCCGACACCGGCCAGCTGCACCTGCGCCAGCATCTCGCCGGCGCGCTGCAGCCGCTGCGCCTTGGGCATGCCGCGCACCATCAGCCCGTAGGCCACGTTGTCGGCAATGCTCATGTGCGGGAACAGCGCGTAGTCCTGGAACACGGTGTTCACCGGCCGCGCGTAGGGCGGCTGGCGCGTCATGTCCTGGCCACCGATGGCAATGCGGCCCGCCGTCGGCAGCGTGAAGCCGCCGATCAAGCGCAGCACCGTGGTCTTGCCCGAGCCCGAGGGCCCGAGCAGCGTGAAGAACTCGCCGGGCGCTACGGCCAAGTCGACACCGTCGACCGCACGCACCTCGCGGCCGGCGGCACCGAACACGCAGTGCACGCCGTGGAGTTCAACAGCGGGCGTGACGCTCACTTGGTGCGTTGTCACATCATCGGCCGCCGAGAACAGCGATGTAGTCGGAGACCCACTTGTGGTACGGCACGCACTGGTTGCCCTGCGACGCGCATTGCGACACCGGCGTGCGCCAGAACGAGATGCGGTCGAAGGCTTCGTAACCCTGGCGCTTGCAGCCGTCGTCGCCGAGCAGCTTGTTGCCCTTGCAGGCGGCGGGCACCGACGGCACCGAGCCGAACCAGGCCGACAGGTCGCCCTGCAGCTTCGGGCTCAGCGAATGCTCCATCCACATATAAGCGCAGTTCGGGTGCTTGGCGTCCGCATGCATCATCGTGGAATCGGCCCAACCGGTGGCGCCCTCGGTCGGCACGACGGTGGCGATCGGTCGCTTCTTCGAGGCCAGGATGTTGGCCTGGAACTGCCAGCTCGACGAGGCCACCACGCCTTCGTTGGTGAAGTCGTCGATCTGCACGAAGGCGTCGTGCCAGTACTTGCCGACCAGCTTGCGCTGCGTGCGCAGCAACTCCAGCGCAGCCTTGTATTGCGCCTCGTTCAGCTCATACGGATCCTTGATGCCGAGATCAGGCTTCTTGGCCTTCAGGTACAGCGCCGCATCGGCGATGTAGATCGGCCCGTCGAAGGCCTGCACGCGGCCCTTGTTGCTCTTGCCGTCGGGCAGCGTCTGCTCCTCGAACACCACGCTCCACGAGGTCGGCGGCTTGTCCTTGAAGACCTGGGTGTTGTACATCAGCACGTTCCAGCCCCACTGGTAGGGCACGCCGTAATGGGTGTTGTTCTCGTGGTGCCAAGGCGCCTTCTGCAGGCGCGCATCGATGGTCTTGTAGCTCGGGATCAGGCCGACGTTGATCGGCTGCAGCTTCTTGCCGCGGATCAGCCGCGTCGATGCGTCGCCCGACGCGGTGACGAGGTCGAAGCCACCCTCGTTCATCAGCGCCACCATCTCGTCGGACGTGCCGGCGGTCTTCACGTTGACCTTGCAAGCGGTCTTCTTCTCGAATTCGGTGACCCAGTCGAAACCCTTGTCGGTCTGGCCGCGCTCGATGTAGCCGGGCCACGCGACGATGTCGACCTGGCCTTCGCCCTTGCCCAGTTTCTGCAGCATGCCCTTCTGGGCCACCGCATGCGTGGTGAATGCGAGCAGGGCCGCGGCCAGCGCGGTCAGGGTGGGCAGATGTAGTGGCATGGGCGTCCTCCAGGCGTTGAGCGTCGGCCGTGCTCGGTCGACAGGGCGGCACCGCGGCAAGCGTGCTGCGGCACCGGCGCCGATCATCGAAGCAGCGCATCACGCTGGGAAATTCATTCGAACGCGCGCGGGGTATCTCTTTTGGATATATCTAGGGTTTCCACGAAGTGGCGCGGGCGGGCGTCCGTGGATTCACCCCACTCACCGCGGCCGGCCGTGCAACACCGGTAACCCTTCCAGGAGATACCGATGGCCACCCACCGCCCGCCCACGCTGCCCCGCCGGCCCCACCCTGGGGCCAGCGCCTTGAGCGCCCTGCTCGTGACCTGCGCATGCGCGCTGCCCGCGCTGGCGCAGCAGCTGCCCGACCCTTCGCCGCGCATCGAAGCCTTGCGCACCGAGCCCGGCTGGGCGCCGCGCTTCGTGGCACCGCAGGCGCAGGCTCCCATCGAGCTGCGCCAGTACCGCCAGGAGGTCACGGTCGTCGGCCAGTCGGTGCAGATGCGCCTGCTGCTCGAATTCCACAACCCTAATCCGCGGGTGCTGGAAGGTGAATTGCAGTTCCCGCTGCACGAGGGCCAGATCGTCAGCGGCTTCGCGCTGGACATCGACGGCCAGCTGCGCCGCGCGGTGCCGGTGGCCAAGGCGCGCGGGCTTCAGGTCTTCGAGGACACGATACGCGCACGGGTCGACCCCGCGCTGCTGGAGGCCACCGCCGGCAACCAGTACAAGCTGCGTGTCTACCCGCTGCCGGCCGGCGGCTCGCGCACCGTGGTGCTGGACCTGACGCAGGCCCTTCCCGCCGGCGGTGCCAGCGGCCACGCACGGCCGCTGCTGCTGCCGCTGGGGATGGCCAGCGGCGTCACGCGCGCCAGCCTGTCCGTGCGGCTGGTCGGCATGACGCCGGCGATGCTGCGCGCCAGCACGCAGGGCCTGCTGCAGCAAGCGCTGCAGGTGCGGGCCGACGGCCCCGATACCTTGGTGCAGCTGCCGCCACAGGCGCTGGCGCGGGCGGCCAGCGTCTCGCTTCACCTGCAAGCGCCGGCCGACGCCACGCTGCAGGCCGCTCACTTCGACGGCCAGGATTTCGTCTACTCCGAACTGCCGGCACCGGGCGGCAGCGCACCGCGCCCAGCGCCGCGGCGGCTGGCGCTGGTGTGGGATGCCTCCGGCTCCGCCGCACAGCGCAACCTGCCGCGCGAGCTGGCGCTGCTGGACGCGCTGTTTGCACGCTGGCAGAACCTGAGCGTGAACCTGTTCGTCCTGCGCGACCGGCTCGAAGCGCCGCAGACCTTCAGCGTGCAGCGTGGCCAGTGGCGCGCGCTGCGTGAACGCCTGCAGGCCGAAGCCTTCGACGGCGCCACGCAGCTCGGCGCCGTGCAGCTGAACGCCCAGGCCGGCGACCTGGCGCTGCTGTTCAGCGACGGCCAGTCGACCTTCGGCACGCGCCGCAGCCCCGGCGTGGACATGCCCACCTTCGTCGTGCAGTCGAGCCTCGGCAGCGACGCCGCGCGGCTG
>NZ_DATILJ010000291.1:0-3851 GCF_035476535.1 Aquabacterium sp. | reverse complement strand
CCGCTGCGCGTCGTACTGCACGATCACGTCGGTCTGGTGCTCCACCAGCAGCCGGTAGTTCGCTTCGCTGGCGCGCAGCACATCCTCGGCACGCTTGCGGCGCAGTTCGGCCGCGGCGCGGGAGACGAAGATCTGGAACAGTGGGTTGTTCAGCACGCCCTGATCGATGCGGCCCGAGGTCTCGAACGCGACGTGGCCGATCAACTGCTCGCCGCGGGTGTCGAAGATCGGTGCGCCGAGGTAGCTGTCCAGGCTTTGCCGCTCAGCCCAGGCATAGCGCTGCTGCAGGTCCTGGTCGACGCAGTAGACGCGGCCGTCGCGAATGGTCATCTCGCAGGGTGTGCCGCCCAGGTCGAACTCGAAATCGGGGCGGAACTCGGCATCGGACCAGAAGGCCAGCGTGCGCACGCGCGTGGTCGGGCGGTTCACACACTCGGCAATGAACGCGCGGCGGAAGCCGAAGGCCTCGGCCAGATTACGCATCAAGGTGCGAAAGAAGTCCTGCCCGGTCAGCGGCGCGGTGGCGCGGGCAATCCACTGCAGCATCTGGTCGTCGTCGCGCCGGTGCATCACCTGACGCAGGTTCAGCGCCAATGCGTCGCTGCGTCCCGGCGCGGATTGCCGCAGGCTGATCTCGACCGCGAGGCTGATGCCGCCGTCTTCGCCCGTCCCTTCCGCGCCATCCCCGCCCGGCGGTCCGGCACGCAGCGACACGGCACACTCCGCCGGTGCGCCGCCGGCGGCATCCGTCAGCGCGGCCTGCCAGGTGGGGAAGCCGTCGCGGTCGACCCAGCGCGCAAAGTCCTGGCTGATCAGTTTGGCCTGGGTCACGCCCAGCAGCGCCGCGAACGCAGCATTGGCCAAGGTGACGCGGCCGCGTGCATCGATCAGCGCAGCAGCGTGGTCCATGCCGTCGAGCAGCAAGGCCATCGCGTCGGCCGCCGATTCGGCGCGCGAGCCTGGGTCCACGGCTTCGAACTGCATGCCTTCGGCGCTTTCGGTGGGCGGGTGGGTGGGGGTGGGCCAGGCCGGCACAACGCCCGCATTGTTGTGGATGCGCGGGCGTGGCGGCTATCCGTAGTACCCGCGAAACGCCCCGTTCAGGCACGGATGGCGGTGCAGCGGCCGTCTGCCTACAGTGGCGCCTACGATGGCCACGCTGCTTTCCTCCTCCCGCTGCGGCATCGGCCTGCGCGCCGAACACTACCGCGACTTCCTGGCCCGCCGCCCGCCGGTGGGCCTGGTGGAGATGCACAGCGAGAACTGCTTCGGCGGCGGCCGCCACCTGGATGTGCTGCTGCAGGTGCGTGAGACGCATGCGGTCAGCCTGCACGGCGTCGGTCTGTCGCTCGGCTCGACCGACGCCTTGTCGGCACCGCACCTGAAGGCGCTCAAGGCCCTGGTCGACCGCGTGCAGCCGGCACTGGTGTCCGAGCACTTCAGCTTCAGCTCGTTTGGCGGCATCCACAGCCACGACCTGCTGCCGCTGCCGAACACGCGCGAGGTGCTCGACCACGTGGCGGCGCGCGTCATGCAGGTGCAGGACGTGCTGGGCCGCCCGCTGCTGCTGGAGAACATCTCGGCCTACCTGCGCTGGCGCGACGACGAGATCGGTGAGCCCGAGCTACTGGCCACCTTGGCGCGGCGTACGGGTTGTGGATTGCTGCTGGATCTGAACAACCTGGTCGTCAACGCCGGCAATCACGGCGAAGACCCGCTAGTCTGGCTGCAAGCCTTGCCGGCCGACGCGGTGCAGGAGTACCACCTGGCCGGCCATGTGCGCAACACCGTGACGGCAGAAGACGGCACGCCGGTGGACCTGTTGATCGACACCCACAGCCGACCAGTGGGCGATGCGGTGTGGGCGCTGTACGCCGGGGCCTTGCGCACGATCGGTCCGCGACCCACGCTCGTCGAATGGGACAGCGAACTGCCGCCGCTGCAGGTGCTGCTCGACGAGGCCGCACGAGCCGACGCGCAGGTGGCTGCGTACCTGGCCGGGCAAGCGGCTGGACAGGTGGCCACGCCGATGGCCACACCGCTGGTCATGTCTTGCGCAGACATCCGCGCTGCCACCACGGAGCCCGCCAATGCCTGCACTGCATGAGCTGCAAGCCGGCGTGATGGACGCGCTGTTCGGGCGCCAGCATGCGCTGGAGCCGCTGATACGCCGCACCCCTACCGTCTCGATAGCCGCCGGCCGCCGGCTCGAGGTGTACCGCAACAACCTGCGGCAGGTGCTGGGTGGGGCGTTGGCCGCCGTCTACCCCACGGTGCACGAACTGGTCGGTGAGGCCTTCTTCCGCGGGCTGGCACGGCACTACCTGGCGCAGCACCCGTCGCGATCGGGCAACCTGCATGCCTTCGGCGAACATCTGCCGGGCTTCCTGGCGAACTTCGAGCCGGCTGCCACGCTGCCTTACCTGGCCGATGTGGCCCGGCTGGACTGGGCCTGGCACGCCGTTTTCCACGCGCCAGAGGCAATGGCCGTGGATCCGGCGCAGGCGCTGGCCGTGTTGGCCGCAGCGCCCGACGCCGAGCGCGCCGCGGCCCGGCTGCCGTGGCCGGACACGGCGCGCCTGCTGGCGTCGTGCCATCCGGTGTTCGATCTCTGGCGGTGGCACCAACTGCCGGCTGAATCACGCGGGCCGCTGTGCGCCAGCAGCGCCGGCCAGGCGTTGCTGGTGCTGCGCAGCGACGGCCAGGTGCGCGTGATGCCGTTGACAGCCGGCGAGCACGAGCTGCTGCAGGCCTTGGCGGCCGGCGCCACGCTGGGGGCCGCCGCCGCCTCGGCGCTGGCACTCGACCCGGCCCTGGACCTGGCCGCGTTGTTGGCACGTTACCTTGCCGTCGGCGCGCTGGGCATTCCGCAATGGACAATGGCAGGACAATGACTCCCCTGGACGCGGCGCGCGCACTGGCCGAAGCGGCCATGGCCTGCCTGGCGCTGCGCCCGGTGTGCCGCGTTGCGCTGTGCGGCGGGCCCCAACTGGCCGCGCTGATCGACGCCCTGCGTGCACTGCCCGCGTGCCGTCGGCTCGACTGGCCCAACGTCTATGTCTTCGCCACCGATGAAAGCTGGGATGCCGTTGCCATGCACCAGCTGGCCGCGCTCCCGCTGCCGCGCGCCAACCTCGTGCGGCCGCGTGTCGCAGGCATCGGCCGGCTCGAAGCCGCGAGAGATTACGAACAGGCGTTGCGCGCGCACTTCAGCCTGTCGACCAGCGGCATGCCCGCCTTCGACATCCTGGTGCATGAACGCAGCGATGCACCGGCAGGCACCGCACCCCTGGCCGCGGCCGAGATCGGCCGGCTCGTCGCCGTGAACCCGCGCGGCTTGCCCGGCATCACGCTGTCTCCCAGCGTGGTGGCCGCGTGCCGCGTGCGCATCGAACTCGGGCCGCTGCCGCCGGTTCAAACGCTGCCCAGCACCACCACGTCCATCGGATCACCCACCCCCGCCACGCTGCGCCCCGCACGAACGGCCTTCTCACCGCGGTAGCCTTGCTGGCGCGCCAGCGCATAGGCAGCGCCGCTGGCGAGTGCACGCGTGCCTTCGGCCTTGTTGTGCTTCTCGAGCTTGGCAGCCAGATTGACCGCATCGCCGATCACCGTGTATTCAAGCCGCTGCTCGTCGCCGATGATGCCGAACAGCACCGGCCCGGTCGCCAGGCCGCCGCCCACATCGGGCGCCGCCCGTCCGGCGGCTTGGCGTTGTGCGCGCCAGCCATCCACCGCCGCGAGGATGTCGTCGACCGCGCGCAAGCCGTTCGCCGCAGCGGCGGCGTCCGGCACCACCGCGCCAAAGCTGGCGAGGATGCCGTCGCCCATGAACTTGTCGATGCTGCCGC
>NZ_DATILJ010000290.1:0-5814 GCF_035476535.1 Aquabacterium sp. | reverse complement strand
CCAAGGTGGCGCAGACCGGCCGCTGGCTGTACCCGGTGTCCAAGGCGGCCCTGGTGCAGCTGACCCGCAACATGGCGCTGGACCTGGCCGCCGACGGCATCCGCGTCAACTCGGTCTCGCCCGGCTGGACCTGGTGCCGGTTGATGGACGAACTGAGCCACGGCGATCGCGCCAAGACCGACCGCGTCGCCGCGCCCTTCCATGCGCTCGGCCGCGTCGGCGACCCCGAGGAGGTGGCCGAGGTCGTCGCCTTCCTCTGCTCAGCACGCGCCAGCTTCGTCACCGGCGCCGACTATGCGGTCGACGGCGGCTATTCGGCGCTGGGCCCCGAGGGCCGGGTGCCGGCGATTCCGAAACTGATGGATTGAATGCCGCACGCCGCGGCCTTTCACACCCCCCAACGCAAGGAGAACGCTCATGTCCAGACGCATCGCGATCGTCGGCGCCGGCCAGGCCGGATTGCCGCTGGCCCTCAGCCTGCAGGCCCGAGGCGACCAGGTCACGCTGGTCAGCAACCGCAGCCCCGACGAGATCCGTCGCGGCCGCGTGATGTCGAGCCAGTGCATGTTCGGCACGGCGCTCGCCATCGAGCAGGAGTTCGGCCTGGCCGACTGGGCGCGCGAGTGCCCGCCGGTGGAGGGCATCGGCCTCAGCGTGCCGCATCCGGGCCAGCCCGGCGCCAAGCTGATCGACTGGGCGGCACGGCTGGACCGCCCGGCGCAGGCGGTGGACCAGCGGCTGAAGATGCCGGCGTGGATCGAGCGCTTTCGTTCGCGCGGCGGCCGGCTGGCGCTGCAGGACGCGGGCATTACCGAGCTCGAGGAACTCGCCGCGACGCACGACCTGACGGTGATCGCCGCCGGCAAGGGCGAAGTGACGCGCTTGTTCGAGCGCGACGCGACGCGCAGCCCCTACGAGCAGCCGCAACGCGCGCTGGCGCTGACCTACGTGAAGGGCATGGCGCCACGCACGCCCTACTCGCGGGTGTGCTTCAACCTGATCCCGGGCATCGGCGAGTACTTCGTCTTCCCGGCGCTCACCACCAGCGGCGCGTGCGAGATCATGGTCTTCGAAGGCATGCCCGGCGGCCCACTGGACTGCTGGGCCGATGTGAAGACGCCTGAACAGCACCTCGCAACGAGCCTGCGCCTGCTCGAGACCTTCCTGCCCTGGGAGGCCGAGCGCTGCCGCCATGTCGAGCTGAGCGACGACAACGGCATCCTGGCCGGCCGCTTGGCGCCGACGGTGCGCCGTCCAGTCGGCCAACTGCCCTCGGGCGCGCTGGTGTTCGGCATCGCTGACGCGGTGGTGGTCAACGACCCGATCACCGGCCAGGGCTCGAACAACGCGACCAAGTGCTTCCAGCTCGTGCACGACGCGATCGTCGCGCACGGCGAGCGGCCGTTCGACGCGGCCTGGATGCAGGCCAGCTTCGACCGCTACTGGGACTATGCGCAGCACGTGACGCGCTGGACCAACCTGCTGCTGGCGCCGCCGCCCGAGCACATCCTGCAATTGCTCGGCGCGGCCGGTGCGTGCCCGCCGCTGGCGGCCACGATCGCCAACAACTTCGACCATCCACCCGCGTACTTTCCGTGGTGGGCCGATGCTGTCGAGTGCGAGCGCTTCATCGCAACGCAGATGGCGAAGCTCGCGTCCCCGACCGATGCGGCACCGGCCGCGCAGGTGGCCTGACATGAACGCCGCCCTCGCCTCCACCACCGTGGCCGGCGCCGCAGCGCAAGCGACAAGCGACGCGAGCGACACACGCCGGCTGCGCGACGCGCTCGGCGCCTACCCCACCGGCGTCACCATCGTCACGACACGCGGCCCCGACGGCCGCGCGGTCGGCCTGACGGTCAACTCGTTCGCGTCGCTGTCGCTGGCCCCGGCGCTGCTGCTGTGGAGCCTGGCCAACCGCTCGCCGAACCGGCGCGCCTTCCGCGCCGCGAGCCACTTCGCGATCAACGTGCTCGCCGCCGGGCAGGAGGCGCTCGCGCGGCGCTTTGCGAACCCTGCCCTGGCCGACAAGTTCGACGGCGTGGCCTGGCAACCGGCCCCTGCGCTGGAGGTCCCGCTGCTGGCCGGCACGCTGGCCCATTTCGTCTGCGAATGCCGCGACGCGATCGAGGCTGGCGACCACACGCTGTTCATCGGCCGCGTCGAGCAGCACATGCATGTCGACGGCGAGCCGCTGGTCTTTCACGCAGGGCACTTCGCAGCACTGCGTTGAGCCCCCGCCACACCGAGAAGGAACGACGATGAAAACGCAGCAGATCCAACGTCTTTCGATCGACATCGCCGCCGCCGACGGCAGCGGCCGCTTCGTCGCCTACCTGGCCTTGCCCGCCGCGGGCCACGGCCCCGGCCTGGTGATCGCGCAGGAGATCTTCGGCGTCAATGCGACGATGCGCGAACTGGCCGACCTGTATGCCGAGGAAGGTTATGTCGCGCTGGTGCCCGACCTGTTCTGGCGCCAACAGCCGGGCGTCGAGTTGGGTTCTTCGCCCGAAGACTGGCAACGCGCCTTTGCGCTGTACCAGGGCTTCGACGAGGCCCAGGGTGTCGAGGACGTGCAAGCGGCGATCGGCGCGCTGCGGGCACGTGCCGACGTGCGCGGCGGCGTCGGCGTGCTCGGCTTCTGCCTGGGCGGCAAGCTCGCGTACCTCGCGGCCTGCCGCACCGACTGCGATGTCGCGGTGGGCTACTACGGCGTGGGCATCGAGGCCGCGTTGGCCGAGGCAGGCAAGGTCCGCTGCCCGCTGACGCTGCACATCGCCGAGAACGACAAGTTCTGCCCGCCCGAAGCGCGCGAGCGCATCCTCGCCGAGCTGCGTGGGCGCCCCGGCGTCGAGCTGCATGTCTACCCCGGCGTGGACCATGCGTTCGCGCGCCCCGGCGGCGAGCACTTCCACAAGCCCTCGGCGGGGCTCGCCCACGAGCGCAGCATCACCACGCTCAAACGTGCGATCGGCCCGCGGCCCGACCTCTCGGCGCTGTGGGACACACACTGCGAGCACGAATTCGCGCACCGCGATGTCGACGCGACGATGGCCACGATGGTCGACCAGCCCTACGTGAACCACATCCCGACGATGACCGGCGGGGTCGGCTACCACGACCTGCACCGCTTCTACCAGCGCTTCTTCGTCGACAGCAATCCACCCGACACCACGCTGGTCCCGATCTCGCGCACGGTGGGTGCGACGCAGGTGGTGGACGAGATGCTGTTCTGCTTCACCCACACGACCGAGATCCCGTGGATGCTGCCCGGCATCGCGCCGAGCGGGCGGCGGGTCGAGATCCCGCTGCTGGCGGTGGTCAAGTTCCGCGGCGACAAGCTCTGCCACGAGCACATCTACTGGGACCAAGCCAGCGTGCTGGTGCAGATCGGCCTGCTTGATCCGCGCGGGCTGCCGGTGGCCGGCGTGGAGACGGCGCGCAAGCTGCTCGACGAATCACTGCCGTCGAACGGGCTGATGGCGGCCTGGCACGCGGCGCCGTGAGTCATGTCAACCCGTCGCCGGCGTCCAGTCCTTGTCCTTGATCTCGATGAGCACCATGCGCGAGCCTGAGCCACCGATGTTCTCGGCAGCGTGAGTCGAGGCCGGATCCCAGAACGCCGCGCCGGCGGGGATCTGCTTGACCTGAACCTTGCCGTCTTCCGTGGTCAGCTTCACCTTGGCGGGCGTGAGCGTCACGGTCACATGGTCGGGGTGCGAATGCTTGCCGATGCCGCACACGCCGATCCCGGGGCGCGACACGTACTCGAGCACGCGACACTTGGCATTCTCGAACAACACCTTGTAGCTGCGCGGCTCCGTCTTCGCTGCATCCTGGGCCAGTGCAGTCTCGGTGCCAACCCCCAGCGCGGCCAGCAGCATCAAGGCCTCGCGGCGGCTGCTCGGGGTGCCGCAATCGCATCGCATCGATTTCTTCATGGGAGTCCTCCAGTCACATCTGCCGAAAGAGGTGGTGATGCTGCTCGCTCACCGCCAGGGTCTCGTTTCGCTGCTTCAAGCGCACCGCCAGTTCGCCGCTGCCCGAGCGCATCACGCTGTCGATGGCGCGCACATTGACGATCACCGAACGATGGATCTGCCAGAACATGTTCGGATCCAGTTCGGCGATGAGCTCCTTGATGGTCTTCTTGATCAGCGACTCCGAGTCGGCCGTGACGACCAGCGTGTACTTGCTGTCGGCCTTGAAGTAGCAGATCTCTTCCACCGTGAGCAATCGCACCGCGCTGCCCCGCGAGACGCGGATCCACTGCAGGAAGCTGGCCGCCGCCGCCTGGCGCGCATCGGGCGGGCGCGGCAACTGCGACAGGTCGATCGGCGGCTGCGAGACGCGCGCCTTCAGGCGCTGCACGGTCGTCACCAGACGCGCCAGCACGAGCGGCTTCATCACATAGTCGATCGCGCCGGCCTCGAACGCACCCAGGGCGTGCTGGTCGAACGCCGTGATGAATGCCACATGGCAACGCCCCGCGATCTGACGCGCCACATCCAGGCCCGTGAGCCTGGGCATCTGGATATCGAGGAAGGCAATGTCAGGCGCATGCGCCTCCACAGCGTGCAGCGCGGCCACGCCGTCGCCGGCGCGCGCGACGATGTGCAGTGCGGGCCACAGCGCGGCCAGGTGATCGGCCAACTCGTCGGCCAGCAAGGGCTCGTCCTCGGCGATCACCGCGGTGGGCAGCCTCGGAGCACCCGCTCGGTCAGGCAGGTTCAAGGGGCACCTCCAACTCGATGCGTGCGCCGCCGCCCTGCGGCACCAGGCGCAGCTTGCCGCGTTCGCCGTACAAGGCTGACAGGGATTGCTGCAAGCGCTCCAGCGTGGCACGGGCAGGCGTGAGGGTGTCGCTGACCTGCACACACACGGCTTGGTCGCATGCACTGGCATCGAGCGCGATGCATCGGCCCGTGCCGGCGGAACCCGTCAACAGCGGCAACAGCACGCCGGCCGGAAAGCCCGCGGTCGCCAGGTCTGCGGGAAGCCGGAGGTTCAGCTCGATGCTCGCTGCGCCAGCACCGCGAAGCAGGCGCACGTAGCTGTGCACCAGCCCGCACTCCACCTCCAGCGTCGAGCGTGCGCTGCGCAGCCGCGGCAGCGCGGCGCGCAGAAAGGCGGCGAGTTCGTCCAGGAGTTGCTCGGCGCGTGCCGCATCCTTTTCGTAGAAGCCTTTCACGGCGGCCAGCATGTCGAACAGCAGCTGCGGATCCACGCGCGCCTGGATGGCCAGCAGCCGTGCCGACGCGAGCTGCTGGCGCACGAGGCGCCCTTGCTCCTGCACTGCGGCCAGATGATTCACCGCCTGCTGACGCCCGCGCAGGCCATCGATGGCCACCAACGCCAAGACGCCGATCATCGCGTTCGTCCACAGCGTGTACCAGAACCAGACCGCTATCGACGCCGACGCACCCACACGCACCGCCACCGGTTCGTACGGCGGAATAAAGGACGCCACCGCGGCGCCGGCCAGCGCGGCCGCCATCATCGACAGCAGGGCCGCGGGCGTGCGATGCGGACGCGGCGATCTCCGGCGATCGATGTATTGCAACGCCACCACCGTTGCCATGACATCGATGGACAGCCGGATCGCCTCGTCGCCCTTGTAAGCCATCCAATCGAGCACGCCGGCGAAGAGCATCGCGTGGTCGGTGCGCACAGACTCGAACAGCAGGTGCGCCAACTGCAGTCCGGACACGATCGCGAACTGGATTCGCCAGCCCGATGCCGGCACCGGCCGTGCGGCAGGCTCGGGCGGCAGGACCCGCCTCGGCATAGGCGCCATGACCGGCATCCTCATGC
>NZ_DATILJ010000289.1:0-22267 GCF_035476535.1 Aquabacterium sp. | reverse complement strand
GCCGCCGAGGTAGCGGTACAGCGGCAGGCCGGACTCTTCAGCCGCGGCGCGCGCGACGGCCATGCTCACCGCCAGCGTGGCGTTGGCGCCCAGCCGGGCCTTGTTGTCGGTGCCGTCCAGGTCGATCAGCGTCTTGTCGAGAAAGGCCTGCTCGGAAGCATCCAGCCCCAGCACCGCTTCGCTGATCTCGGTGTTGACATGCTCCACCGCCTTCAGCACGCCCTTGCCGAGGTAGCGGCTCTTGTCGCCGTCGCGCAGCTCGATGGCTTCGCGCGAGCCGGTGGAGGCACCCGAGGGCACAGCCGCCCGACCCATGGTGCCGCTTTCCAGCAGCACGTCGCATTCGACGGTGGGGTTGCCGCGGCTGTCGAGGATTTCTCGGCCGACGATATCGACGATGGCGCTCATGGTCTCGGGGTTCTCCGGGGAAATGGAAGAGGGGTCAGCAAGAGAAGTCGTTTTCGAGCAGCGGCTGCGCCTTGATCACGCGATCGAGCGCCAGCAGCTGTTCGAGCAAGGCCTTCATGTGTTTCAGCGGCACGGCGTTCGGGCCATCGGACAGCGCATTCGCGGGGTCCGGATGGGTCTCCATGAACAGGCCGGAGATGCCCACGGCCACCGCGGCGCGCGCCAGCACCGGCACGAACTCGCGCTGGCCGCCGGAACTGGTGCCTTGGCCGCCGGGCAGCTGCACCGAGTGCGTGGCATCGAAGACCACCGGCGCGCCGGTCTCGCGCATGATGGCCAGCGAGCGCATGTCCGACACCAGGTTGTTGTAGCCGAAGCTCACGCCGCGCTCGCAGGCCATGAAGCGGTCTTCCGACAGCCCGGCGTCCTTGGCCGCGGCACGGGCCTTGGCAATGACGTTCTTCATGTCGTGCGGCGCGAGGAACTGGCCCTTCTTGATGTTCACCGGCTTGCCCGAGCGCGCCACCGCATGGATGAAGTCGGTCTGGCGCGACAGGAAGGCCGGCGTCTGCAGCACATCGACCACCGCGGCCACGGCCGGGATCTCGGCTTCGCTGTGCACATCGGTCAGCACCGGCACGCCGAGCTGCTTCTTCACGGTGGCCAGGATCTCCAGCCCCTTGTCCATGCCCGGGCCGCGGAACGAGGTGCCGCTGGAGCGGTTGGCCTTGTCGTAGCTGGACTTGAAGATGAACGGGATGCCGAGTGCCGAGGTGATTTCCTTCAGGTGGCCGGCCACATCGAGCTGCAGCTGTTCGGATTCGACGACGCAGGGGCCGGCGATCAGGAAGAAGGGTTTGTCCAGGCCGATATCGAAATGGCAGAGCTTCATGAGGGTGTGCGGCTACGGTCGGTCGTGAGGGGGTCAGGCGGCGGCGCGCTGCAATGGCGCCGTTGTGCCGGCGGCATGCGCCAGCTTGCGGTCCAGCGCGGCCTGGATGTAGCTGATGAACAGCGGGTGGCCGTCCCAGGGCGTGCTCTTGAACTCCGGGTGGAACTGCACGCCGACGAACCAGGGGTGCTGGGTCTGCGGCAGCTCGACGATCTCGGTGAGCTTCTCGCGCTGGGTGATGGCCGAGATCACCAGGCCCGCCTGCTGCAGCTTGTCGAGGTAGGTCTCGTTGGCTTCGTAGCGGTGGCGGTGGCGTTCGGTCACCACCTGGCCGTAGATCTTGCTGGCCAGCGTGCCGGGCTTGATGTCCGAGCTTTGTGCGCCCAGGCGCATCGTGCCGCCCAGGTCGGAATTCACCGTGCGCTTCTGGATCGAGCCGTCGCGGTCCTGCCACTCGTCGATCAGCGCGATCACCGGGTGCGGCGTCGCGGGTTCGAACTCGGTGGAGTTGGCATCGGGCAGGCCGGCGACATGGCGTGCGAATTCGATGGTGGCCACCTGCATGCCCAGGCAGATGCCGAGGTAGGGCAGCTTGTGCTCGCGGGCGTATTGCGCGGCGATGATCTTGCCTTCGATGCCGCGCTTGCCGAAGCCACCGGGCACCAGGATGGCATCGAACTGCTCCAGTGTCGACGCGGTCTGCGGATTCAGCGTCTCGGAATCGACGTACTCGATCTTCACCCGGGCGTGGTGATGGATGCCGGCGTGGCGCAGCGCTTCGTTCAGCGACTTGTAGGAGTCCGACAGGTCGGTGTACTTGCCGCACATCGCGATCGTTACTTCGGCCTGCGGGTGCAGCACCTCGTGCACCAGGTGGTCCCAACGGCGCAGGTCGGCGGGCCGGGTCAGCATCTGCAGCTTCATGCAGACCAGCTCGTCCAGGCCCTGCTCGTGCAGCATGCGCGGCACCTTGTAGATGGTGTCCACGTCCCACATGCTGATCACGCCATGCGCGGCGACGTTGGTGAACAGCGAGATCTTCTCGCGCTCCTCGGCCGGCACTTCGCGGTCGGCGCGGCACAGCAGCACATCGGGCTGGATGCCGATCTCGCGCAGCTTCTGCACCGTGTGCTGCGTCGGCTTGGTCTTCAGTTCGCCGGCGGCGGCGATGTAGGGCACGTAGGTCAGGTGAACGAAGGCGGTGTTCTGCGGGCCCATCTTCAGGCTCATCTGCCGCACGGCTTCGAGGAAGGGCAGCGATTCGATGTCGCCCACCGTGCCGCCGATCTCGACAATGGCCACGTCCACCGCATCCGGCTGGCCATAAGCGGCACCGCGGCGCACGAAGTCCTGGATCTCGTTGGTGACGTGCGGAATCACCTGCACCGTCTTGCCGAGGTAGTCGCCGCGGCGTTCCTTCTCGAGCACGCTCTTGTAGATCTGGCCCGAGGTGAAGTTGTTGCTGCGCTTCATGCGCGTGGTGATGAAGCGCTCGTAGTGACCGAGATCGAGGTCGGTCTCCGCGCCGTCGTCGGTGACGAACACCTCACCGTGCTGGAACGGGCTCATCGTGCCCGGGTCGACGTTGAGGTAGGGGTCCAGCTTGATGAGGGTGACTTTGAGGCCACGCGATTCGAGGATCGCGGCCAGCGACGCCGACGCGATGCCCTTGCCAAGAGAGGACACCACACCGCCGGTGACGAAGACAAACTTGGTCATGTCGTGCAGCACCGTGGCGGGCCGCTGGCTGCGCCGCAACAAGTGCTCTGGTGGTAAAGCGCGATTATAGGGGCGCGACCTGTCTCGAATCGGGCATCCCGGCCAGCAAATCCAGCACCAGCGCGGCGGTTTCGGCCGGCTTTTCCATCGGATACAGGTGCGTGCCGTCTATCCAGCGGAAGCGCTCGCCGGCCAGCGCGCGCGAGGTTTCGAGTCCGCCCTGGCGGATCTCGGATGAGCGCGTGCCGGCGATGAAGCTCACCGGGCAGTGCGGCGGGTGGCGCTTCAGCAGCTGTCCCAGGTGGTGCGGCAGCGTGTTGTAGATGCGCGTTTCGACCTCACGCTCGAAGGCCAGCACCGTCTTGCCGCCGCGGCGTATGGTGCCGCAGGCCAGGTAGTCGTTCAGCATGCCCGGCGCCCAGCGTGCGAACAAGGCCTTGGCGCCGTAGTGCGCCGCAACCGCCTTGCGTGACGGCCATTCATGCCGCCGCGTGCGCGAGATGCGGGCCGGCGACACCCGCGCCATCAGCCCGCTGAGCTTGAGCATCTGCACGCTGTGGGCGCGCCATCCGGTGATCACCGGACTGTCCAGCAGCACCAGGCCGCGCACCAGGTCCGGCCGCTTGCAGGTGGCCATCAGGCTCAGCAGTCCGCCCAACGAGTGGCCGACCAGCCACACCGGTCCGCAGGCTTGCGCTTCGATGAAGTCGACCAGTTGGTCGCGCAGCCGCGGCCAGTTGCTGGTCACCGGGTACTGCGGGTCATGGCCGAACTTGTCGACCGCCGCCACGCGCCAGCCGGCGGCCTGCCACAGCTGGAACAGCTGGCGGTAGGTGCCGGCCGGGTAGCCGTTGGCATGGGAGAAGACCAGGGTCGGGGGCGGCGTGGCGGGCATCGGGGCTGAGAGGCGGGGCAGGGTGGTGGGGTTGCCTGGTGAGGCTGCGTAGTGAGGCTCCGTGATGGGGCTGGGTTGGGGCCGGAGCGTGGCACGCAGTGTGCCCTGCGCGCCACAACCCGGGTTTGCCCGCGCGCGGCCCACCCTGTTGCCGGCAGTCGCATCGGTCGCGACCGACACCTTGTGCGAGCGGGCGTGACATGGCCGGCGCGTCTGTCACGCCACATCGCCGGCACGCCAATCGCCGTTTCAGACGCCGCGGGACCCGCTGCCTAGATTCGAAGTTCGCCCGGCGCTCCCCTGCACTCCGGGCATCCACTTCGTTAGGAGACCCTCCATGACATCGAGCTTGAGCATCACCGCACGGGCCGCGCGCGTGGCCTGCCTGGGCCTGCTGGCGGCCGGCCACGGGCTGGGCCTGGCGCAGGAAACACCGCAGCGGGTCGAGATCACCGGCTCGTCGATCAAGCGCATCGACGGTGAAACGGCGCTGCCTGTGCAGGTCATCGACCGCAAGGCCATCGAGCGTTCGGGTGCGGTCAACGTCGAGCAGTTGCTGCAGTCGGTGAGCGCGGTGGCCAGCGCCGGCGGGCTGACCAGTTCGTCGGCCTCGGGTGCCACCACCGGCGGCATCTCGGCGATCTCGCTGCGCGGGCTGACGTCGATCCGCACGCTGGTGCTGCTGAACGGCCGCCGCATCGCGCCGTATGGCATCGGCTTCACCGGCGACTCGGTGTCGGTGGACGTCAACAGCATTCCGTTGGCGGCCATCGAACGCGTCGAGATCCTGAAGGACGGGGCCTCGGCGGTGTATGGCTCGGATGCGATCGCCGGCGTCGTCAACTTCATCCTGCGCAGCGAGCACCGCGGTGGCGAACTCTCGCTGACCGCCGGCGACACCACGCAGGGCGGCGCGGCGCTGCAGCGCGCCGCGGCGACCTGGGGCTTTGGCGAACTGGCCAAGGACCGCTTCAATGTGATGGTCACCGCCTCGTTCCAGAAGGAAGGCGGGCTGCGCGGCGCCGACCGCGACTTTGCGCGCTCGGGCATCAATGTCGCGCAGGGCAACGACACCTCGTCGGGCAACACCTTCCCGGCCAACATCGTGCTGCTGGACGATTCGGGCCGCACGCGCAACCCGGCCGCTGGCACCTGCCCGGGCCCGTATTCGGTGGTGAACCCGCTGAACAACCCCGACGTGCTGTGCCGCTACGACCCCTCGCCGCAGGTCACGCTGCTGCCGGAGTCCGAGCGCAGCAGCCTGTTCGCCGCGGTCAAGTTCGCGATCACGCCGGACATCGAAGCTTTTGCCGAGGCCTCGTACAACCGCAACACCATCCGCACCATCATCCAGCCGGTGCCGATCTCGGACCAGTTCGCGCTGCCGGACAACCATCCGCTGTTCGGCGTCGATCCGTACAACGGCTTCTCGACGATCCTGCTGCACCCCAGCGCCAGGTACTACCCGACCGCCTACGTGCAAGGCCTGGTCGGCGCCGGCAATGCGCTGCCCGACATCCTGGTGCGCTGGCGGGCTAACTTGAGCGGCGACCGCGACATCACCGACACCTCCACCGCCCCGCGCGCCGTGCTGGGCGTGCGCGGCCTGCTGGCCGGCTGGGACTTCGACGCGGCGCTGGTGAACAGCCGCAGCAAGGTCGTCGAAACCGTCAACGACGGCTATCCGGCGCTGACCAAGATCCTGCCGCTGCTCAACAGCGGTAACGTGAACTTCTGGGGCCCGAACACCCCGGACATCGAAGCGCAGGTGCGCGCCGCCAACTTTACCGGCAAGGCCTTCGAGATCACCTCCACGCTGCAAAGCCTGCAGGCCAAGGCCTCGCGTGAACTCGTCAAGCTGTCCGCCGGTTCGCTGGCCCTGGCGCTGGGCGGTGAAGCGCGCAAGGAGAAGTACCTGTTCGACCCCAGCCCGGTGATCCAGACCGGCGACATCTCGGGCTACGGCGGCAACTTCCTGGTGACCAACCGCTCGCGCAACGTCAAGGCCGTGTTCGGCGAACTCAGCGTGCCCATCGTCAAGGGCCTGGAAGCCAATGCCGCCGTGCGCTGGGACGACTACGAAGGCGTCGGCAGCTCCACCACGCCCAAGCTCAGCCTGCGCTGGCAGCCGGTGAAGAGCGTGCTGCTGCGCGCTTCGGCCGGCAAGGGCTTCCGCGCGCCCAGCCTGCAGGACCTGTACCTGCCCAACGTGCAGAGCGTGACGCCGCCGGGCCTGAGTGACCCGCTGCGCTGCCCCACCACCCAGGGCGGCAACGATTGCCAGACACAGTTCACGACGATCAATGGCGGCAACACCGCACTGAAGCCCGAGAAGTCCAAGAGCGCCACGCTGGGCCTGGTGATCGAGCCCAGCCCCAACAGCTCGATCGGCATCGACTTCTTCAAGATCGACCTGAAGGACACCATCACCAACGGCGTGCCGGCGGCGGTGATCCTGGCCGACCCGGTGAAGTACGCCTACCTGATCACCCGCGGGCCGGTGGACCCGGCCTTCCCGACGCTGCCGGGCCCGATCACCAACATCGACGGCAAGAACATCAACCTGGGTGAAACGCGGCTGTCGGGCATCGACATCGATGGCCGCGTCAGCTTCGGCCTGGGCGAGATGGGCAAGCTGAACCTCAGCGCCAGCGGCACCTACTTCATCAAGTACGACACGCAGAACACCGACGGCACGTTCACCGGCAATGTCGACACGGTGAACGCCGCCACCAGTGGCGTGATCCCGCGCTGGAAGCACACACTGTCGGCCAACTGGGCCCGCGGCGACTGGGACGCGACGCTGACGCAGAACTTCCAGAAGTCCTACACCGACCTGCCCAGCACGGTGAGCGGCGAGACGCCCAAGGTGGGCTCCTACCAGACCTTCGACTTGCAGTTGGCCTACACCGGCGTGCGCAACCTGCGCATGATGCTGGGCGTGCGCAACCTGCTCGACAAGGACCCGCCGTACACCAACTCCGGTGGCCAGGTCTCGTTCCAGGCGGGTTACGACCCGCAGTACGCCGACCCGCGTGGGCGTTTCGTCTACGCCGGCTTGCGCTACAGCTTCAATTGACCGCCAAGCCGGCGTCGGCTGGGCGCTCGCACAGCCGATAGCCGCGGCCGCGCAGGCACTGGATGTCGAAGGCGTTCATGCCGGCATCGGCCAGCCGCCGGCGCAGGCGGTGCACATAGACATCGATGCTGCGCGCGGTGAGCGTGCTATCGGGCCCGCTGGCGCGCGCTTCCAACTCGGCGCGCGGCACCACGCGCCCGGCCGGCGAGGCCAGGCAGCGCAGGAGGTTGAACTGGCTCTCGGTCAGCGCCACCGTGTGGCCGGACCAGCGCAGCTCGCGCAGCATCGGGTCCAGCAGCCAGTGGCCGGCACGCGGCGCATCGGGTACGGCATCGCCGGGCGGCTCGGTCACCGGCCGGGTGCGCAGCACGGCCATCAGGTGCGCGCGCAGCAGCCGCGGCGACAGCGGCAGCGCCAGGTAGTCCGCAGCGCCATGCTCCAGCGCGATGATCTCGTCGATCTCGCTGGGTTCTTGGGCCACGACCAGCATCGGGCAGGCCGCCTGCGGCTGCAGCCGGGACAGGCCCAGCGCCAGGCTGGGGCCCAGCGTGACGGCGTCGATCACCATCGCATCGAAGTGCAGGTTGGCGCAGGCCTCGTGTGCCGTGGCCAGGCTGCTCACCGCGGCGCAGCGCAGGCCGGCCTGGGCCAGCATGTCGGCCAGCGTGCGTTCGGGCCGCACTGCGGCGCCGACGAAGAGCACCAGCGTCGGGGCCCGCAAGCCTGCATCGGCCGCCTGAAGTTCGGGTCGCAAGGGCGGCCGCGCTGCAGCGGCGCGCAATTGGTGCAGCACAGGGTCGTCACGGATCATCGTGCGCGCATGATTCCGAGGCCGACTGGCGGCCGCAAGGGCCAATCCCGGGCCTCGCGGCCAGCCATTGGCGCGCACCGTCGTTGGTGCCCAGAAAGCCGCCGTTCGTCACATCGCGGGCGGCGTTTCGCCGCCTGCTGGCTAGAGTTTCTGCCTCATGGCAGAGCCGGCGCTGATGAAACAGGTCTCGGGTGTCTTCATCCAGTCCCTGCAGGGCGATGGCCATGCGGCCGTGGCGCAGCGCGTGCGCGTCTACCGCACGGTGCTGGAGGGCGTGCGCAGCGGTACCCTGCGGCCAGGCACCCGCCTGCCCTCGGCGCGCCGGCTGGCGGCCGACTGCGCGGTGTCGCGCGGCGCGGTGGACGAGGCCTTCGAGCAGCTGCAGAGCGAAGGCCTGATCGAGCGGCGTGTCGGCGATGGCAGTTATGTCGCCAATCCCTTGCCGGCGGGCACCATTGCGCCGGCACCGGCGGTGCCGACCGAGCGGCCGGCCAGCGCCTCGGCCAAGCAGGTCATCGAACGCTTTGCGCCGCACCTCGGGCAATGGTCGCGGCTGGAAGTGGCCACCGAGCTGTTTGCGCTGCCGGCGCTGCATCCGCGCAATGTGCCGACCCAGGACTTTCCGCTGGACATCTGGCGCCGCTTGATGAACCGCGCGTGGAGCGAGGAGTTCCGCAGCCACCTGAACTACGGCCCCTCGGCGGGCCTGCCGCAGCTGCGCGAGGCGATCCAGCGCCATCTGTCGCTGACCCGCGGCGTGTTTTGCGAAGCACGGCAGGTGCTGGTGCTCAACAGCCCGATGCAGGCGGTGGAGCTGATCGCGCGCGTGCTGCTGGAGCCCGGCGACAAGGTCTGGCTGGAAGATCCGGGCCATGCCAGCCTGCCGGTGCTGTTCGAGGTGCTGCGCGCGCGAGCCGTCGGCGTGCCCTTCGATGCGCAGGGGCTGGACGTGGCCCGCGGCCGCGCGCTGGCACTGGATGCACGCGCGGTCTACCTGCATCCGCTGGGCCAGCACCCGACCGGCGTGCGCACCACCGCCGAACGCGGCGCCGAACTGCTGCGCTGGGCCACCGAGCAGGGCGCCTGGATCATCGAGGGCAACTACAACACCGAGATCATCCACGACGGCGTGCCGCCGCCGGCGCTGCACACGCAGGACGGCGGCGAACGGGTGCTGCTGGTCGGCACCTTCGAGGGCGTGCTGTTCCCCTCGCTGCGGCTGGCCTACCTGGTGGTGCCGCTGCATCTGGCCGACACCTTCACCGCCATGCGCGGCCTGCTCGGCGAGCATGCGCACGTCGCGACGCAGCTGGCGCTGACCGCCTTCATCGACGAGGGCCACATGAGCGCGCACCTGCGCGAGCTGCGCCAGCGCTGCCGGCAGCGGCGCACGGCACTGCAGGAGGCGGTGAAGCGCCACCTGCCGGCCTGGGTGCGGCTCGGCCCGGTGGCCGAAGGCATGCACGCGGCCCTGCATTTCCCGGCCTCGGTGCCCGACGTCGAGGTCTTCCGCGCCATCCGCAAGCGCGGCGTCGGCGCGGTGCCGCTGTCGTCGATCTGCTGGCACGCCCGCGGCATCAACGGCCTGGCGCTGGGTTACGGCGGCGCCGAGGAAGCCACCATCGCCAGCGCCATCCGCATCATCGGCGAGGTGCTGCGCAGCGCGCCGATCGCTGCCGTGCAGGGTTTATTGCCTGCCGCCGCCGCTCAATCTGGCATTGGCGAGAACAGGTAGCCGAAGTTGCGGATCGTGCGGATGCGCTGCGGCGCGCCGTGGCGGTCACCGAGCTTGGTGCGGATGCGGTAGACCCGGCTGTCGATCGAGCGGTCCGGGCCCTCGTCGCAGAAGCCGCGCAGCTCGCGCAGCAGCACCTGGCGCGACACCGCCTCGCCGGCCTGCACCGCCAGCCGCCACAGCAGCTCGAACTCACCCTCGGTCAGGTCGATCGCCAGGCCCTGGCGCGAGACGCAGCGCTCGCGGCGCAGCAGCGACAACCGGCCGAAGTGCAAGGCATCGGGCGCCGCCGGTGATGCATCCACCGCCCGCGTGCGCCGCCACAGCGCGCGCAGCCGGGCGGCGGCCACGGCCGCGCCGAGCGCGGCGTCGATGACATCGTCGGCCCCCATCTCCAATGCCAGCACGTGGTCCAGCTCACGCAGGCCGCGGCATACCACCACGATCGGCAGGTCCGGCCGCCGCGCCGCCAGCTCGCGCAGCCGGGCGAGTTGTTCGGTGACGCCGCGCGCCAGGAACAGCACCAGCGCATCGGCCCGCTCGCTGCCGGGCGTGGTGCCGGCATGCCAGGGCCAGTCGTGCAGCGTCAAACCTTCGTCGGCCAGGGCCTGGCGCCAGGGCAGGGCGGCGACGGGATCGTCGCAGGCCAGCCCGAGCGAGCGGCCGGTGCGTGGCATCACGGCGGCCGGTGAAGGCGAAGAAGACAGCAGCATGTCGCGCATGCTCGACGGTGTACCGCCCGCAACAAGGCGCCGCAAGGGCCAATTCCTGCCCGGCCTCGTCGCCAATCCAGCGCTGCGCAGGGGGCAACACGCGGCTACACTTTTCACACCCGCGGCCAGGCCTTTGCCGCGGCGGGCAGAAGTCAATAAAGCGGGGTGAGCGTTGGCAGGTCATCGGATCAAGCGTTCGGCGCGCGCAAGCGCGCTGCTGGCCTGCTGCGTCATCGCCGGGCTGGCAGCGGCTTCCGGCGCGCGGGCCCAGGCCAGCGATTGCGCGGTGGCCACCGACCAGGCCATGGCTGCCGATCTCAAAGCCGCCACCGCACGGTCGACGCGTGCCGAGAACAAGGATCTGATCCGCCTGTTCGACCTGGCAGTGGCCTGGTGGCAACAGGCGGTGGAGGTGTGCGAAGGCCGGTCCAAGGAACGCGCCCAGCGCAACCTGGGCGACAGCCAGCAGGCGCGCGAGTCAGTGGCCGACCAGCAGTCCACCAACGTGGCCTGCACCAGCGGCCACCAGGACGCGGCCTCGCTGCAGCAACTGGCCGAGCAGGCGGCCGCCGAACTGCGTTGGCAGGACGCGGCGCTGCTGTTTCGCAAGGTGGAGTCGACCTGGGACCTGGCGGCCGAACGCTGCAGCGGCGGGCCGCAGCGCGTGGCACTGCAGCGCCGCGAGCAGGCGGTGATCGATGCGCGCAACGCGCTTGCCAACACCCGCGACAACCGCGAGCGCCCGGTGGCCACCGTCACCCTACCGCCCCCTGACGCGGCCAGGCCGCGTCCGGCCGACGCCGTGCGGCCGGTGGCGGCCGCGCCGGCAGCCACCACGGGTGCCGCAGCGTTCACGCCCAGCGCGACGCCGGCCGGCGCGGTGGGCGTGCTGGCCGCAACGGCACGCGTGGTCGATGTGCAGATGACCGGCGGTGCGCGCCTGGTCGGCCTGTTCAGCGCCGACCCTGGCGGCACCTACAGCGGCCGCGGCAAGATCGTCTGGGCCAATGGCGAGGTCTACGACGGCGTGGTCGCGCGCAGCCAGCGCCACGGCGTCGGCGAATTCACCTGGCTGGGCGGCCAGCGCTACACCGGCGACTGGGCCAACGACAAGCCCGAGGGCCAGGGCTCGCTGCGCTTTGCCAACGGCAACCAATACGACGGCCCGGTGGTGGCCGGCGAGCCGCAGGGCACCGGCAAGATGGCCTATGCCTCGGGCGACAAGTACAGCGGCCAGTTCAACCGCGGCGAGCCCGATGGCCAGGGCGTCTACACCTGGCTCAGCGGCCAGCGCTACGACGGCGGCTGGGTGCGCGGCAAGGCCAACGGCAAGGGCGTGCTGAGCTTCGCCAACGGCAACAGCTACGAAGGCGACATCGTCGACGGCCTGCCGCATGGCCAGGGCCGCCTGGCCTTCAATTCGGGCGACAGCTACCGCGGCCAGTTCGTGCAAGGCGTGCCCGATGGCCAGGGCAGCTACAGCTGGAAGAACGGCGACCAGTACGTCGGCGGCTGGAAGGCCGGCCAGAAACAAGGCCAGGGCACGATGCAGTGGCGCAACGGCGACCGCTGGGAAGGTGTGTTCCAGGCCGATGCGCAGACCGCGCAGGGCAGCTTGATCCGCAAGACCCCGTAGCTAGACAATCCTCTCGCCGGGGTGGGCGATCTTGCGCATCGGTTCGTGGCGCTGCTTTTCGGGCATCAGCGGGTGCGGCGTGTTCCCGCCATCCCAGCGCGGATCGTCAATGCCTTCGAACACCTCGCGCAGCCGCTGACCCCAGGTGTTGTGGATCATCTGGAAGTAGGGGTTCTCGTTGTCGATGCAGACGAAGTCGTTGCACTGCAGCGCGCCTTCGCGGTAGACCAGCAGGTCCAGCGGCAGGCCCACCGAGAGGTTGGACTTCAGCGTCGAATCCATCGACACCAGCGCGCACTTCGCCGCCTCGTCCAGCGGCGTGGCGGGCGTCAGCACGCGGTCGAGAATGGGCTTGCCGTACTTGCTTTCGCCGATCTGGAAGAAGCAGGTCTCGCGCGTGGCTTCGATGAAGTTGCCGGCCGAATAGACCAGGAACATGCGCATCGCCTCGCCCTTGATCTGGCCGCCGAAGATCATCGAGGCATTGAAGTCGACGCCGGCGGCCTTCAAGGACGGGCCGTCCTGGTCGTAGACCCGGCGTACCGCGGCGCCGAGCACGCGCACCGCGTCGAACATGCTCTCGGCGTTCCAGATCGTCAGCGGCGGCTGGTCCGGGCCGCGGTCCAGTTTCTCGATCTGCAGGATCTCGCGCACTGACTGGCTGATGCTCAGGTTGCCGGCCGACAGCAGCACCATGAAGCGGTCTTCCGGCTTCTCGTAGATGATCATCTTGCGGTAGGTGCTGATCTGGTCCATGCCGGCGTTGGTGCGCGAATCGGACAGGAACACCAGGCCCGCGTTGAGGCGGATGCCGATGCAGTAGGTCATGGTGTTTCGGCTTTCTGATGTTGCAGTGATTTGAGGCGGTACAAGGCGTCCAAGGCTTCACGCGGGGTCAGCGCATCGGGGTCGATTGTGGCCAGGGCGGCATCGACCGGCGAGGGCTCGGCTTCTGGCGGCGCGGCGGGCGGGGCGGCGAAAAGATCGACTTGCGCGTTGCCGGCGCGCTGCTGGGCTTCCAAGGCCTCCAGCGCAGCGCGCGCCTGCCGTACCAGTGCTGCCGGCATGCCGGCCAGGCGCGCCACCTGCACGCCGTAGCTGCGGCTGGCCGGGCCGGCTTCGATGGCATGCAGGAACACGATGTCGTGCCCGCTTTCGACCGCCGAGACATGCACGTTGATCGCCCGCTCGTGGCGCGCCGGGAATTCGGTCAGCTCGAAGTAGTGCGTCGCGAACAGCGTGAAGGCGCGGTTGCGGTCGTGCAGCTGCGAGGCAATGGCGCCGGCCAGCGCCAGGCCGTCGAAGGTGCTGGTGCCGCGGCCGATCTCGTCCATCAACACCAGGCTGTGCTCGGTGGCGCCGTGCACGATGGCGGCGGCCTCGGTCATCTCCAGCATGAAGGTCGATTGCGCATTGGCCAGGTCGTCGGCCGCACCGATGCGGGTGTGGATCGCATCGATCGGTCCCAGCCGGCAGCTGCGCGCCGGCACGTAGGCGCCCATCGAGGCCAGCAGCGCGATCAGCGCCACCTGGCGCATGTAGGTGCTCTTGCCGCCCATGTTCGGGCCGGTGATCACCAGCATGCGGGTGCGTGCGTCGAGCCGGCAGTCGTTGGCGATGAAGTCCGCACCCCCGGTTTCGGCCAACCGGGCCTGCACGACAGGGTGGCGGCCTTGCGCGATCTCGATGCAGGGCTGTGGCACGAACTCGGGCCGGCACCAGTTCAACGTCAGGGCCCGTTCGGTCAGCGCAGCCAGCGCATCCAGCGCGGCCAGCGAGCGGGCCAGCGCGCCGAGTGCCGGCAGGTGCTGCTGCAGTGCATCGATCAACTGCTCGTACAGCCATTTCTCGCGGGCCAGGGCACGATCCTGTGCCGACAGCGCCTTGTCCTCGAAGGCCTTTAGCTCCGGGGTGATGTAGCGTTCGGCATTCTTCAGCGTCTGGCGGCGCTGGTAGTCGGTGGGCACGCGGTCCAGGCCAGAGGCCGTCACCTCAATGTAGAAGCCATGCACCCGGTTGTACTGCACGCGCAGGTTGCTGATGCCGGTGCGGGCGCGCTCACGCGCTTCCAGGTCGATCAGGAAGGCGTCGCAGTTCTGGCTGATGCCGCGCAGTTCGTCCAGTTCGGCATCGAAGCCGGTGGCGATGACGCCGCCGTCGCGCAGCAGCACGGCCGGTTCTTCGGCAACGCAGCGGATCAGCAGCGCGGCGAGTTCCGGCGGCGGCGACAGCGCTGCGTGCAGGCTGGCCAGCAGCGCGCTGCCGCTGGGCGACACCGCCTGCAGCGCGGGCAGCGCCAGCAGCGTGGCGCGCAGGCCGGCCAGTTCACGCGGGCGCACCTGGCGCAGCGCCAGCCGTGCGGTGATGCGCTCGACATCGCTGATGTGGCGCAGCTGTTCGCGCAAGGCCTCGATGCCGTGCGCCACCATTGCGCCGATGGCGTCGTGGCGCTGACTGGCGGTGCTGCGCTCGCGCAGGGGGTGCGTCAGCCAGTGGCGCAGCGCGCGGCTGCCCATGCCGGTCTTGCAGCTGTCCAGCAGCGACAGCAGCGTCGGTGCGTCCTCGCCGCGTAAGGTTTGCGTTAGCTCGAGGTTGCGGTGGGTGGCCGGCGGCAGCTCGATCAGCTCGTTGGCCCGCGCCACGTCCAGCGTCTGCACATGGGCCAGTGCCTGGCCTTGCGTGTGCTCGGCAAAACTCAGCAGTGCGGCGGCGGCGGCCTGGGCCACCGGCAGGTCCTGCGCGTTGAAGCCCTGCAGTGAAGCCACCTTCAGCGCGGCGGTGAGCTTGCGCACGCCGAGTGCAGTGTCGAACTGCCAATCGGGCCGGGCCGTGCGCGCCGCACGGTGCTGCAACAGCGCTGCGGGCAGCTCGCCGTGGGCGTCCTGCTGGCGCAGCAGCAGCTCGGCGGGGTCCAGCCGGGCCAGCCAGCCGGCGAGTTCCTTCTCGCTGCACTCGGTGATGCCCAGCTGGCCGCTGCTCAAGCCCAGCCAGGCCAGGCCCCACACGGCCTCGGCAGAGGCCGTTCGGCCCTTGTCGGCGCGGGTCCGGGTGACGGCCATCAGCAGCGTATCGACGCGCTCGTTCAGCAACTCGGTGTCGGTGACGGTGCCGGGCGTCACCACCCGCACCACCTTGCGCTCGACCGGCCCCTTGGCGGTGGCCACGTCGCCGACCTGCTCGGCCAGCGCCACGGCTTCGCCGAGCTTGATCAGCCGCGCCAGGTAGTTCTCGACCGAATGCACCGGTACTCCGGCCATCACCACCGGCTCGCCGGCGCTCTGGCCGCGGCTGGTCAGCGTGATGTCGAGCAGGCGGTTGCCCTTGCGCGCATCGTCGAAGAACAGCTCGTAGAAATCGCCCATCCGGTAGAACACCAGCGTGTCCGGGAACTCGGCCTTGATGCGCAGGTACTGCTGCATCATGGGCGTGTGGGCCGACAGATCGATGTCGCCGCCTGGCTGCGACGACGCCGAACTCTTCGCTAATTCGTTGGTTTGCAAAGAATTTCTGGCGACTGTGGATTCAGCCATGGCTCTCCCTGACACATCATCTCCCTTGGCTGAATTTCACGGCTTGTCGAACGGGGCGAGCATCTTACTTTCGCCGATGCGCCCGGTCCGCGCCTCCGTGGTGCTGAACGACGTTGCGCGGCGAGCGCCAGCTTCACCCCCTGTCAGTGCGCCGCCGCGCTGAGCCAGCGCAGTTCGTCGAGCAAGGCCTTCGCGCCGGGCGGCAACTGGGCACCGGTCCGTGTGGTGATGCCGATCTGGCGCTGCAGGCCTTTCATCGGCAGCGGCAGCACCACCAGGCTGCCGGTGTCGACCTCGTAGCGCATCTGGTGCTCGGACAAGGGCGCGACCATGTCACCGCGCACCAGCAGGCCGCGCACCAGTGCCAGGTCGCCCGTTTCCACCGCCGGCTGCGGCATCGGCGAGCCCTCGCTAGCGAAATACGCTTCCAGCGCGTCGCGCAGCGGCGTACCCGCGCGTGACAGCACCCACGGATACGCAGCGAGGTCGTGCACGGCGATGCGGCGGCGCGCGGCCAGCGGATGCCCGGCCCCGGCCAGCAGCGCCATGTGGTCGACGAACAGCGCTTCGGTGGACAGCCGCGTGCCGGGGGTCGCGCGCAGCGCGCCCAGGATGAAGTCCACCCGGCCGCTGAGCAGTTGCCCCACCAGTTCCTCGTAAGGGCTCTCCAGCGAAACGACGCGCAAGTGCGGATGGCGCGCGAGCACGGCAGTGATGGCCTGCGGCAGCAAGGAGGTGCGGATCAATGGCAGGGCACCGAGCGTGACGACGCCCCGGAGTTCGCCTCGGGTCGCCGCGATGTCGGCCTCGATGTGGCGCAGGTCCGCCAGGCTGCGTTCGAAACGCGTCATCCAGCGAGCGCCGACATCGGTGGGAGTCATCCCCCGGGCCGAGCGGTGGAACAGCGGCTGTGCCAGCGTGGCCTCGAGCTTGGCCAGTGCCGTGCTCACCGCGGCCTGCGACAGGCCGAGGCGGCGTGCCACCGTGGGCATGTGGTGCACGTCGGCGAGCAGCGTGGCCACTGCCAGGCGGCTTTCGTTGAACAGCGCCTCGATTGCGCTCACGCCACTGCCGTGCAGGCGCAGCGCTTCGGTGCGCACCTCGTTCAGTTCTCCATGGATGCGCCGCACACGCGCCAGCACCAGTTGACCTTCGTTGGTGAGCAGCATGCCGCGGTCCTTGCGCTCGAAGAGTGTGGTGGCTAGCGCAGCCTCGAGCAGTGCCACCGACCGTGCGAGTGCCGAGGGCGTTCGAAACATCACCTCCGCTGCGCGACGGACGCCGCCGTGTTCAGCGATTGTGGAAAACGCGTACAGATGATGAAGGCTGAGCAAGGCGCATGTCCCGATCAACAAATTAGAACGCTCGCTCCGCCACAAAGCAACCCGCGCTCCGGCATCTCGGCGCAAGATCCCCCCCGGCCTGCAGCAGCAGTTGACTCTGACCTTCTTTATCAAGGCGCCCTCATGAACACCCCCCGTCGAATCTTGTTGCAAACGGCCCTTGCCACTTGCTGTGCGCTGTTCGCCGGCACTGCAGGCGCCGCGGGCTACCCGGATCGCCCGATCAAGCTCCTCGTGCCGTTCAGCCCCGGCGGCAATGCCGATCTGGTGGGTCGGGTGCTGGGTGCGCGCATGGGTCAGACCCTGGGCCAAACGCTCGTCATCGAGAACCGCGCCGGAGCGGGTGGCGGCATTGGCGCCGAAGCGGTGGCCAAGTCGCCCCCCGACGGCTACAACCTGCTGATCGGCACCAACGGACCGCTGACCGTGAACCCGGTGCTCCAAGCCAAGCTGCGTTACGACGTGTTCAAGGACTTTGCACCGGTCGCGCTGGCCGGCGTGGTGCCGCACGCCTTGGTGGTGAGCCTGTCGATGCCGGCCAAGACCTTGCCCGAGCTGCTCGCCCTGGCCCGCAAGAAGCCGGTGTCGGTGGCCACTGCCGGCATCGGAAGCTCGACGCACCTGACGCTGGAAAGGCTGAACGCACAGGCCGGCGTGAAGCTCGAACACATCCCTTACCGAGGCGGCAGCACGCCGGTGGGCGATCTGATCGGCGGCACGCTGGACGCGGTGATCATGGAGCTGTCCGCGGCGCTGCCGCTTCACCAATCCGGCAAGGCACGCGTGCTGGCCGTGGGATCGATGCAGCGCGCGCCCTCGGCGCCCGACGTGCACACCTTCCACGAAGGTGGCGTCAAGGATTTCGTGGCCTCGAGCTATGTCGGGCTGCTCGCGCCGGCAAACACCCCGCCGGAGGTGATCATCCGCCTGCAGAAGGCCGCCGCGGAGGCACTGAGCCACGCCTCGGTGCTCGACAAGCTGGTCCCGCTGGGTTTCGAAGCGGCCACGGCGGCGCAGCAGACACCTGCCGGCTTCAGTGCGCTGCTGAAGGCCGAATACGAGCGAGCTGCCCAGATCGTCAAGTCCGCGGGCATCAAGCTCGAGTAGCTCGGGATTGGCATGAAGACCGTGCCCCCTCCGCTGGACAAGCCGACGGCGCCGACCTTCCGGCTCCCGCCGCTAACGTGCGACTGCCACGTCCACGTCTACGGCCCCACGAACCGGTTTCCGTTCGCGCCCGAGCGGCCCTACACGTCGCAGGATGCGCCGGTGGAGCGGCTGGAAGCTCTGCACCGCCTGCTCGGCGTCGAGCGTGTCGTGGTCGTGCAGGCCACAGTGCATGGCCTCGACAACAGCGCGATGCTCGATGCCGTGGCACGCGATGCCCAGCGTCGGCGCGGCGTGGCCCTGCTGCCACCCGGCACGCCCATCGCTGAACTGGAACGTCTGCACCGCGCCGGCGTGCGGGGTGTGCGCTTCAACTTCGTGCGGCACCTCGGCGGCGCGCCCGATCTGTCCGCGGTGCAGAGCCTGGCCCAGGCCATCGCCCCGCTGGGCTGGCACCTGCAGCTGCATCTGGATGCGCAGGACCTGCTCAGCTACCGGGCCTTCCTGGACACGCTGCCGGTGCCCTTCGTCATCGACCACATGGGGCGCACCCTGGTCGAGGACGGGCCCGAGCAACCCGCGCTGGCCCAGCTCCTCGAGCTGCTGAAGAACCCGCGCGCATGGGTCAAGCTCAGCGGCCCGGAGCGTATCTCGGCCTGCTTGTCGCGCGGCAGCTTTCCGTATGCCGACGTGCTGCCGCATGCCCAACGCCTGATGGCCGCCGCCCCCGACCGGGTGGTGTGGGGCACCGATTGGCCGCATCCCAACGTGCGCGAGATGCCCGACGACGGCTGGCTGGTGGACCTGCTGCCGCACTACGGCGGGCCACAGGCCCTGCACCAGCTGCTGGTGGACAACCCCACGCGGCTGTACTGGTACGACTGAACTTTCTTCTCATCTGGACGAGGACCCCTTCATGAGCGCCATCACCCTCGGGATCGTCGGCTACGGCGAGGTCGGCAAGATCTTCGCCGCGGGCCTGCAAGGCAAGGCGGGCATCGCGGGCGCCTGCGCCTGGGACATCAACTTCCAGGCGCCCGCCCTGGCAGATGCCGAGCGCGCCCACGCGGACGCGCACGGTGTGCGCCCGACGCGGGGCATGGCCGAACTGTGCGAACAGGCCACGCTGATCATGTCGGCCGTGACGGCTTCGAACACGCTGGCCGTGGCCGAGGAAGCTGCGCCTCATCTCCGTCCGGGCACGGTGTTCCTGGACCTGAACTCGGCGTCGCCGGGCACCAAGCAGCAGGCGGCGAAAGCCATCGAGGGGACAGGGGGCCGTTACGTCGAAGCCGGCGTGATGACCTCGGTCCCGCCCTACGGCATCGCCGTCCCGATGCTGTTGGGTGGCCCCCAGGCCGAGACGCTGGCGCAGACCCTCACCGGCTGGGGCATGGACGCTCGTGCGGTCTCGCCGGAGATCGGTGTGGCCTCGGCGATCAAGATGTGCCGCAGCATCATGATCAAGGGCATGGAGGCGCTGGTCATCGAAAGCTACGCGACGGCGCGCCGTTATGGCGTCGAGTCCCACGTGCTGCCGACGCTGGCAGAAACTTTCCCGCAGATCGACTGGGCCCGCACGGGCGCGTACTTCTTCAGCCGGGTGGCGCAGCACGGCAAGCGCCGTGCGGAGGAAATGCGCGAATCGGCGCGCACCGTGCAGGAAGCCGGCTTCCCGCCGATCATGGCCAGCGCCATTGCGCAAAAGCATGACTGGATGGCGACCCAGGCCCGCGAGGGCGCCTTCCGCAACGTGCCAGCCGACGCGCCGTGGCAGGTGTGGGCGGACCGCCTCATCCAGCGCAAGCCCTGACAAGCATCGCTTGAAGGCGCGCGCCCGCCGCCGGTGCGCTCCAAGCCCTTGACGTAGCGGCTACCGCGGCGCCGACGCGGCGCCGGCTGGGTTGATGGTGACGCCGCGCTTGCCGAGCTCGTCGACCACCGCGCGCGCGGCCACGCTGCCTTCGCCGGCCAGGCGCTGGGTGGTGACGGCCAGTGTGTCGAGCGCGGCGCGCAGCTTGTTCGCCTGGTCGATCTGCGGCTGCTGGGTGGCGTGGGCCAGCCCGAGCTGGCTTCGTTCGCCCGCCAGGTTCCAGGTCTGGAATCCCAGCCACGCGATGAAGCCGAGCGCCAGCAAGGCGACCGGAATGAAGGGGCTGTGAGGGCGGGCCGCGCTGTCGATCTGGGTGTCCATCACGCCGGCCTCACTTCTTGGAGCCGGTGTCGGCAGTGGCAACAGCGGGCTGGTTCGGCGTGACGTTGATGCCTTGCGCCGCCAGCGCGTCGATCACTCGCCGGTCGTTGCTGCGCACCGCCAGCTCGGCCAGGCCCTTGACCATGTCGCGGTACAGCCCGTCGAGCGACTGCGTCTGCTGCAGGAAGACCTGGCGCTGGTTGATCTCGCCCTGTTGGGCCCGATTGCTGGCGAACAGGCTGGCGTTGGTGACGACGAGCATCAGCGACACGGCGCCGAGTGCGATCAAGGTGACGTATTGCCAAGTTTTGAGCATGCGATGTTTCGTTGGTTGTGGAAGGGCAGGGCGTGACGGGCGCTCACTGTGCGGCGGCCTCCTGGCGTGGCTTGCACTGGCGCCGCCGCACCGCCACCAGGCTCAACAGGCCGACAAGCACCAGCGCATAGGTCCCGGGCTCCGGGACAGCGTTCGGCACGCCGGCCCTCACGCTGCCGATCAAGTGCAACCACACATCGCCAAGCGCCTCGTTGTAGCCACTCGCGTTGCTGCCCGCCGCGTGAATCACGATCCACTCGTCGAAGGTGCCGAGCAGGTGGCTGCCGAAGCTCACCGACAGTCCCGACAGCTCGTCGCCGGCTTCCAGCCCGCCAAACGCGCCGAAGCCGGCGAGCGTGAAGTTGTGCGCCGGGTCGACGTCCGTCAGATCGAAGCTGCCCGACAGCAGGTCGGCCGGCCCGCTCGCCGAGTTGAACAACTGCAGCAGCGCGTTCCGCACGACGTCGCCCTGGGTCACCGTGCCGAAGTCCAGCGTGAAGCTGTGGCCGCCGCCGCCCAGGCTGCCGGCGCCGCCTGCCTTCGCTAATCCGACCTCGGCGTAGTTGTTGACCTGGGCGCTCAGGGCCAGTTGCTGGCTGCCCAGCGCGAGGTCGCTCATGTCCGCGTTGTGGCTGGCGAAGGCCAGATCGGCGGTGCCGCGGTAGACGCCCGCACGCGAGGTGTCCAGGCCCACCTTCAGGCTGCTGCTGTCCTGCCCACCTGCCGCCAGGCCGGCCAGGTTGCCGCCCACCACGAAGGCACCGCCACCGCCGCTGGCCGTGCCCTGCAGTACATCGTTGAGCCCCGCCACGGTCGCCGCATTGCGCACCGTGACGCCGCCGCCTACCGTGTCGCCGACATGGACGATGCCGAAGTTCATCGCGCTCGAGCCCAGCTGCGCCACGGCCGGCGCGTAGACCTTGCCGCCCGAAATGCTCAGCGTCTGGCCCGCCACGTTGTCGAAGTTGTTGACGATGCTCAGGCTCTGGCCGGCCAGCGACTGACCGGCCGCTGTCGGGCTGTAGGTGACGGTGTAGGCGCCCGTTGACCCGCCGGACGCCACCGCCCCCCAGTTCTGCGCCGCGACGCCGCTGCCGCTCAGGGCCGCCGAGCTGACGCCACCGGTCTGGATCGCGCCGCGCAGGCTGGCGCCGCTGCCCACGTTGTTGATCTTGAAGCTGGTGGTGATGGGCGCGTCGCCCACGCGCCCGCTGGCCAGCGTCAGCACGGCGTTGGCGGTGTTGCCCAGCGTGATGAGATCGCCCGACAGCGTCTGCTGCACGCTGCCCAGCGCCAGGATCTGGCCTGTGCCCGTGACCCCGGCATGGCGGTTGTAGGCATTGCCGACGCCGGAGCCCGTGTTGTTGTAGTCCAGCGCCACCGAAAGATTGTTCGGGCCCAGCGCCAGCGTGCCCGCCTTGACCATGCTGCCCACCGTGCTGTTGGCCCCCAACGATAAGGTGGCGCCGCTGGCAACACTGGCGCTGCCGCTGCCGCTGACGCCGCTGGTCAGGTTCAGCCCGCCCGCATTCAGCGCCAGCGTGCCGTTGTTGGTGAAGGCGGTGTTGACGGTGGTCGTGCCCGCGCCGCTCTTGGTGTAGGTGCCGGCATTGGCGAAGCGGTTGCCCGTGCCGCTGCTGGTCAGGTTGACCGAGCCGGCGTTCTGGTCGGCGAAGCTGCCGTTGTTGGTGAGCACCGCGCCATTGCTGAAAGCGATGGTGCTATTCCCGGCCCAGCTGCTGGCCCCAGCCAGGATCAGGTCGCGCTGGTCCAGGGTCTTGGCCGCAGCACCACTGATGGCCAGCCCGCCGCTGAAGGTGCTGCTGCCCGTGCCGCTCATCGTCCCACCCGTCCAGGTGGAGGCGTTGCTAACGGCCAGCGTGCCGGCC
>NZ_DATILJ010000288.1:0-22645 GCF_035476535.1 Aquabacterium sp. | reverse complement strand
GCCGCCGTCTGGCGCTCGGCGAAGCGCTGGCGCACATCGCTGAAGTCGCGCGAATAGCCGGTGTCGCCGGCGTAGAACAGATGGCAGTCGTCGGCGAACACCGCGAAGCCGCCCCACAGCGTCATCATGCGGTCGTTCAGGCCGCGCGCCGACCAGTGCTGCGCGGGCACCAGCACCACGTCGACGCCATGCTGCGGCAGGCGGTGGTGGTCCCACCAGTCCAGCTCCACCGCATGGCGGATGCCGCGCGCGGCCAGCCAGGGCTTCAGGCCCAGTGGCACGACGAACAACGGCGGCCCGCCAGGCTGGCGGTTCAGTGCCTTGACCGAGGCTTCGTCGAGGTGGTCGTAGTGGTTGTGCGAGGCCAGCACCAGGTCGATCTGCGGCAGTTCGTGCAGCGCCAGCCCCGGCGGCTGGTGGCGCTTGGGGCCGACGGCACGCAGCGGCGACGCGCGCTGCGAAAAGATCGGGTCGGTCAGCAGCGTCAGGCCGGCCATCTGTACCAGCGCGGTGGCGTGGCCGATCCAGGTGACGCTGGGCTGGCCGGCATCGCGCGTCGACAGCTCGCCGTGCGTCGCCTGTTGCGCATAGGCCTGAAGACGCGGCAGGTCCGGGCAGGCCGTGGGAATCGGAGCCTGCGGCGGCTTGGGCACGCCGGCACGTGCGGCGTCCAGGCGCCATCGCATCACATCAGCCAGGCTGCGAGTCACCTCGTCGCTGTGGTTGTTGCGGAAGCCGTCCGGCCGATGGTGTGGCTTGCTGGGGTCGTAGTAGGGGTTCATGTGATCGAGGCGCGCTAACGCGCCAACAGCCTGGGCAGCGATGCCGCGATCATCGCCACGCCGGAGGCCGTGAGCAAGGCCAGCACGATGCGGCGGGAGGTCTGATCGCTCAAGCCCAGGTGCACGCGCGCGCCCAGCAGCGAGGGCAAGGCCATCGCCGGCGCGACCATCGCGAACAGAGGCAGCATCTCGCGCGTGACCGCGCCGGTGCCCGCCTGCACCGCCATCGTCACCGCCAGCGCGGCGAGGTTGAAGTTCTGCACGATGGTGCGCTGCAGGTCCTTGTCGTAGCCGCGCAGCGTGCACCACAGCGCTGGCGCCACGCCGGTGAAACCGCCGATGCCGCCCATCACGCCGCCGACCACGCCGACCGCGCCATCGGCCAGCCGTCCGCCGTGGTGGATGCGCGGAATGCGGCCGGAGAACAGCATCGCCGGGCACCAGGTGACCAGCAGCAGGCCGAACAGCGCCTTGAACATCGGCGGGTCGATCACCCGCAACGCCAGCACGCCCAGCGGAATGCCCAGCAGGCCGCCCAGCAGGTAAGGCACGAAGACCGCGTGCATCAAGGACCGGCGTGTCGAGACCGCCGCGACGATCTGGCCGGTGAGGCCGCCGAACACCGTCAACACGCCGGCGATCTGCGGCTCGATGCCCCAGACCCAGAAAGACATCGCCACCATGCCGAACGCAAAGCCCGACAAGCCCTGCACGAAGCCGGCAACGGCGGCACCGACCAGCAACAACAGCAACAGATCGACGCTCATGCTCAGCGCCTGCCCAGGCCGTCGATCAATAGCGCGACGCAGCGCTGCGAGGCCCGGCGCACGAAGGCGGCATCGACCGCGGCCTGCGGAATGCGCCGCCCCGCCATCAACAGCGCCAGGCCATGAACCAGCGACCAGGCGGTGAGCGTCAGGTCGCCGACATCGCCTTCGCGCAGCGCGCCGCTGGCCTGCCCGGCCTTGACCACATCACTCAGCGTGTCGGCCAGCGCGGCACTGGCTCCGGCCAGCGAGGGGTGGGCCTGCCAATCGGTGATGGCGGCGCCGAACATCAGCTGCAGCAGCTGCGGCTGGCGCACGCCAAAGCGCACATAGGCGCGCCCGCAGGCCTGCAGTTGCGCCGCGGGCCCGCCGGCCGTGGCCGCCACGGTGCGGCGGTTGATGGCAATCAGCTCGCGAAAACCCGCCTCGGCCAAGTCGGCCAGCAAGGCCTGCTTGTCGGCATAGTGCCGATAGGCCGCGGCATGGCTGACACCGGCGGCCTGCGAAATCTCGCGCAGGCTCACGGCCTCGGCACCGCGCTGCGCGATCAGCGCCGACGCCGCCGCCTGCAGCGCGTTCTTCAGGTCGCCGTGGTGGTAGCGCGTTTTGCCGCTGTCAGCGGCCGCGTCGGCAGCGGCGTGAGCACGGGCCATGCAGCACCTCGTCAAGTTGACAGTGGAAACATTATGGCCTATCGTTTCAATGTAGCCACTGTCAACATCACCTGTTCTCGCACCGCTGACAAGGACACCCCATGAACCCCGAAATCCTGCTGGCCTACCTGCATTTCCTCGCGCTGATCGGCACCGCCAGCCTGCTGGTCAGCGAACTCGTGCTGTGCCGTCCCGGCCTGCAAGGCGACGCGCTGCACCGACTGCGCAAAGTCGACAGCGCCTATGGCGCCTTCGCGGCGGCAACACTGCTCACCGGCGGCATGCGCCTGTTCTGGGGCGCCAAGGGCGGCGTCTACTACCTGGCCAATCCGGTGTTCCACACCAAGTTCGGGCTCTTCGTCGCGATCGCCCTGTTGTCGATCCTGCCTACCGTGCGCTTCATCGGGTGGTCCAAGGCCGCCAGGCGCCAGAGCGGCTTCGTGCCCGATGCCGCCGCACTGGCCCGCGTGCGCTTGCTGCTGCGGGTGCAGGTGCTGCTGCTCACCGCCCTGCCCTTGCTGGCCGCGATGATGGCGCGCGGCGTCACCAGCTTCCGGTGATGATGGGCGTTAGAGTCCGACCTGACGCGCCGCGCGCCACTCGGTCCACACCACCACGCCCAGGCCGGCCATCACCATCGCCAGACCGATGAAGGCGGCCGGCCGCGGCTGTTCACCCACCACCAGGATGGCCAAGCCGAAGGCCGTGATCGGCTCGCCCAGCGCCAGCGTCACCGCGGTGCTGCCGGCGATGTGACGCTGCGCGCTGCTGAACAGCAGGTAGGACACACCGGTGGCCACCACCCCCAGGTACAACAGCACGGCCGCGCCGCTGGCCGTCACGCTGACCGGCCCGGCCAGGGCCCAGGCCAGTGGCGTGGCGATCAGTGCGGCGCTGCCGAAGACGGCCAGGGTCGCGATGGCCGGCGGCGCGTTGGTCACCAGTTGCTTGTTCAGCAGCGCGTACGCGGCATAGGACAAGCCGGCGATCAGGCACAGGGCGATGCCCAGCGGCGAGGCCTGCAGCTGCGCCGTGCCGGCCAGCACCAGCAGGCTGCCGCCGGCCACCGCCAGCAACGTGCCGCACCACCAGGACCGCCGCGGCGCCTGGCGCGTGAACAGCGTTTCCAGCAGGCCGGCCCAGATCGGCCCGCTGCCGATGGCCACGGCCGTGCCCACCGCAATGCCGCTGGCGCGCACGCCGGCAAAAAACGCCAGGTTGTAGGCGGCGATGCAGGCGCCGGCCAGCAGCACCGGCTGCCAGCGCAGTTGCGCCAGGCCGCGGCGCAGCGGTTCACGCTGCAGCAGCACGAAGGCCAGGAAGAACAGGCTGGCCACCACCAGCCGCAAGGCGCCGACCCAGGTGGCCGGCAGCCCGCTGGGCGCCAGGCTCTGGGCGGTGCCGGTGGTGCCCCACAGCGTAGCGGCCAGCAGCGCCATGCCGGCACCGGCCAGCGCCACCTGGGCCGGCCGCGCAGCGGGCAGGCCGGCATCGAGGGAAGAACTGGGGGTCATGGTGAAAGCCGTTGTCGACACAGGGGCGAGCCTAGGCGCCGGCAACGCAGCCGTCTTGACGCAGGCAATGGCGTCTTTGACCGAGGCTATGACCGCCGCAGCGCCGCCGGCGTGGTGCCCAGGCGTTGGCGCAGCGCACGGTTCAGCGCCGATTGTTCGGAGTAACCGCAGCGCAGCGCGATCTGCGCGATCGGCGCCGTGCCGCCGCGCAGCTGCGCGACCGCCGCATCGAGGCGCAGATCGGCCAGGTGGCGCGCCGGGCTCTTGCCCAGCTGGCGCCGGAACTCGGCATGCAGGTGGCTGGCCGACAGGCCCACCGCCGCCGCGACATCGGCCACCCGCAGCGGCTCGGCGAAACGCTGCTGCATCAGCGCCAGCGCCTGCTGCAGCTCGGCGCTCAGGCGCGGTGCGGGCTGCAGCAGCGTGCGGCTGAGCACCGCGTCGCACAGCAGCGCGGTGGCGTGGCGCTGGACCTCGGGCGCCAGCTGCGCCTCACGCGCCGGGCCGGCGATGTCGTGGATGTAGTGCAGCAGATGGCTCAGCGAGCGGTCCAGCGTGAAGAAGCGGCCGGCGCTCGCGGCGCAGTCGAAATCGAGCACGACGAAACGGTTGGGACCGCTCGCGCCGAAGCGATGCAGCAGGCCGGCGGGAATCAGCACGCCGACACCGTCCTGCACCACGCCTTCGCAGACAGCGCCGTCATCGGCACCGCGCTCGCCCACCGCCAGCGCCATCGCGCCCTGCAGCGGCAGCACCGCCTGGGCATGGCCATGCGCGTGCAGGCCACCGCCGGCGGGGTAGCTGCGCACGGTCATGCTGGGGGTGTGGAGCAGGCTCATCTGCGGCCGATGTTAGCCGCGGCGCCGGCGCAGCGCCTGCCCGGCCTGCGCAGGCCTGACAGAGCGGCCACGGCCAGCAGGCCGCCAGGACTTGCCGCCGCGCTTGCCGCCCGCTAGATCGCACCGATGCTGCCGGTGATCGGCAACACCAGCCCGGTGATGTAACCGGCGCAACTCGGCGCGGCCAGGAACACATAGGCCGGCGACAACTCTTCCGGCTGCGCGGCGCGTTTCATGTCGGTCTTGTGGCCGAAGCTGGCCACCTCGTCGGCTGGCTTGTCGGCCGGGTTCAGCGGTGTCCACACCGGGCCGGGCGCGATGGCGTTGACGCGGATGCCGCGCTCCAGCAGGTTGCTGGCCAGGGACTTGGTGAAGGCGTGGATCGCGCCCTTGGTGGCGGCATAGTCCAGCAGGTGCGCACTGCCTTCGAGGCCGGTGACCGAGCCGGTGTTGATGATCGAGCCGCCACGCGGCAAGTAGGGCAAGGCGGCACGCGCCATGCGGATGTAGCCGCCGATGTTGGTGTTCAGCGTCAGCATCCAGCGCCGGTCGTCCAGGTCTTCCAGCGCGTTCGTGTGCTCCTGGAATGCGGCGTTGTTGACCAGCACGTCGAGGCGGCCGAACGCCGCCACGGTGCGCTGCACGGCGCGGCGGCACCAGGCATCGTCGGTCACGTCGCCCTTGAGCAACAGGCAGCGCGTGCCTTCGGCTTCGACGCAGCGGCGGGTCTCTTCGGCATCGCCGTCGGACGAGTGGTAGGCCACGGCCACGTCCGCGCCTTCGCGCGCGAACAGCACCGCCACCGCGCGGCCGATGCCGGAATCAGCGCCGGTGATCAGCGTGCCGAAGCCACGCAGCTTGCCGCTGCCACGGTAGTCCGGCGCTTCGAAGCGCGGCCGCAGCAACAAGTCGCTCTCATGGCCGGGCTTGCGCAGATGCTGGGCCGGCATGTCGCGCGGCTGTTCGCGCGCGCCGGCCTGCACGGCCGGGTCTTCTTGGCCGGCCGGCGGGGGCGGCTCCTGGGCGTCGCGCTGGTCCTGGTCGCGCTGGATCTCACGCTGGGTAGCCAGACTGCTGTCTGCCTCTCGCCAGGGTTGGTCGAGTCGGATCATCGGGACCTCCTTCGCGCCTGTATTCGGGACTCCGGGCACGTGGCGTGCCTGCCCGCCCTTGCAAGCTGCGTGACGCAACACACGACCTCCGCCGAACAACTGTAAGAGCCCCTCTTGCCGCGGCGGCTGCGGGCGAAGATCCGGTGAATCGCAGGAGTCTTCGCGTGTGGAAATACCTCGCCGGCTTGTGTGCCGGCTGGCTGGCCTGTGGGCCGGGCCTGGCGGCCGAACTCAGTCCGACGGAACTGCGCTGGCTGCAAGGTGCGCAGCCGGTGCTGGCCTTCGCGAAGGCCAGCCAGTTGCCGCTCGACGTCATCGTGCAGCCGCAACCCACGCCGGGAGCCGCGCCGCTGGCGCTGGCCTTCGTCGATGGCCGCTGCAAGCTGGTGCTGTCGATGCGCGGCAACCCGGAAGCGCAGGCCACGCTGGACCGCATCGCGCCGGCGCTGCTGGCGCCCACCCTCGAGCTGATGGCCGCGCATGAACTCGGCCATTGCCGGCGCTACCTGGACGGCGCCTGGTATTCGCTGCCCGCCGGCTTCACCCCCGCCGAGCCCGAGGCACTGCCCGCCACGCTGCGCGCCGCCTATGCCGACATGCAGGCGGCGCGCCGCGAGGAAGCCTTTGGCGACCTGGTCGGACTGGCCTGGACGCAGCAGCGGCACCCGCAGCATTACGCCGCGCTGCATGCCTGGCTGGTGGCCGAACGCTCGAAGGACCGCATTCCCGGCAGCCACCACGACACGCTGGTCTGGGTGCGGCTGGCGCGGGACGGCATTGCCGGCGGCCAGGCGTCGATCTTCAGCGCCTCGGCCGTACTGTGGACGGCGGGCCTGGCGCAGGACCCGGCAAAGGACGACTGAAGCGGCACCCCGTTTGCCCCGACCTGGCAGGCTTCCATGCTGCGAGGTGAATGATGGTCAAGGTTCTGGTGCTGTACCACAGCATCCACGGTCACATCGAACAGATGGCCCAGGCCGAGGCGCTGGGCGCGCGTGAAGTGCCGGGGGTGGATGTCACGATCAAGCGGGTGCCCGAAACCCTGTCGGACGAGGCGCTGCGCCAGCTCGGCGCCAAGCTCGACGCGTCCACGCCGGTAGCGACGCCCGAGGAACTGCCCGATTACGACGCCATCCTCTTCGGCACGCCGACCCGCTTCGGCAACATGAGCGGGCAGATGCGCAACTTTCTCGACCAGACCGGTGGGCTGTGGATGAAGGGCGCGCTGGTCGGCAAGGTCGGCAGCGTGTTCACGTCCAGCGCCACCCAGCACGGTGGTCAGGAGAGCACGATCCTCGGCTTCCACGTGACATTGCTGCACCAGGGCATGGTCATCGTCGGCCTGCCGTACAGCGAATCACGCCAGATGGGGCTGGACGAGATCAAGGGCGGCAGCCCTTACGGTGCATCGACCATCACCGGCAACAAGGGTGAGCGCCAGCCCAGCGAGCAGGAACTGGGCATGGCCCGCTTCCAGGGCCGCCATGTGGCGACCATTGCCGCCAAGCTGGCGCGGCCCACCTGAGCTTGCCCGACAACAGGCAACAAGCCAGCGCCGGGCCGTTCCAGGCGCCGCAGGTGCCAAGCAACTACCGGGCCACGGCGCTGTGGACAAGTGGACAGTTCGAGCTGGCGCTCGAACCGGTCGGCTTGCCGTGGACAACGCTGCGCGTTGCCCACCGCGCCAACCTCTGCCCACTTCCCCACAGCGCGCGACGGCTATCAAGCGACTCAAGGCATGAAAACCAGAAATCGCTTAGACGGGAAGATACAAGGGGCTGACACTCAAGCCGGCACCAGGCGCAGACGGGTGATCTCCGACGGCGCGCCCAGCCGCTTCGGCGGCCCCCAGTAGCCGGTGCCGCGGCTGGTGTAGACCCACAGCTGCTGCAACTTGTGCAGGCCGGCGGTGAAGGGTTGCTGCATCGGCACGAACAGGTTCCAGGGCCAGAACTGGCCGCCGTGGGTGTGGCCGGACAGCTGCAGATGAAAGCCCGCGCGCTGCGCCGCGGCGGCACTGCGCGGCTGGTGGGCCAGCAGCACGCGCACCTTGGCACTGGCCGGCGCGCCCTGCAGCGCCGCAACCGGGTCGCTGCGCTGCAGGGCATCGAAATGGTGGGCGCCGTAGTCGGTGACGCCGGCCAGCAGCAGCTGCGCCGGGCCCTGCTGCAGCAGCACATGCTCGTTCAGCAGCACGCGCAGGCCCAGCCGCCGCAACTCGGCCACCCAGGCCGCCGCGCCCGAGTAGTACTCATGGTTGCCGGTGACGAAGAAGCTGCCGTGCCGCGAACGCAGCCCGGCCAGCGGCGCGACATGCGACGCCAGGTCCTGCACGCTGCCGTCGACCAGATCACCGGTCACTGCCACCAGGTCCGCATCGATCGAGTTGACGCGTTGCACGATGGCCTCGAGGTAGCCGCGGCGGATGGTCGGGCCGACGTGCACATCGCTCAGCTGGGCGATCGTGAAACCGTGCAGCGCCGGCGGCAGGTCGGCGATCGGCACCTCCACCGTGACGATGCGCGCGGTGCGCCGCGCGTTGACGAGACCCCACAGCGTGACCAGCGCGGCGACGAGGGCCACCGCGCGGCCACTCACCTGCGACAGCGTGTCCATCGGCAGCGCCAAGCCCAGCAGCGCATTCGCCGCCGCCAGCAGCAGCAAGGCCACATCGCGCAGCAAGCTCAGCACGAACAGCGAGGAGAACAGCCCCAGGCAGATCAGCCCGCCCCAGATCAGCGCGCGCGACCAGCGGCTGCGCTGCATGTTGCGCCCGCTCAGGCCCAGCGGCATCAGCCACGCCGAGCTCAGCAGCAGCAGCGCGAGGCTGGCTTGCAGCACCGGCCAAGCCTGCCAGGCCGGCAGCAGCCGCCAGGCGATCAGGCCATGCAGCAGGAACGACAACAAACGAAGTGGCATCGGTTCAGGCGCGAGGGGGCACCCAGGCGGCGCGGGCGCGCCGGACCCTGGCATATGGCGCAGATGGCCGCGTTTTCAATCACCGGCGCAGGACCGGGTCGACCGAAGGCGGCGGCGACGGCGCGGGGCTCAGGGTGTGCGCCGACAGGATCGGCACGCGCGCCGGCTCGTCGAGCGCGGCCGGAGCTTCCGGCTGCAGAGGCCCGACCTCCAGCACAGCGGGCGGTGCTTGCCGCGGCATCAAGGGTCCCTCCGGCGGCTCCAGCGGCTGCAGGGCGCCCTCGGACTGCGGTTCGGGGTTCGGCGGCGGTGGCGGTCGGCGTGACGGCGGGAACTTCGCCTTGGCATCCAGCCCGCCGGCCTTGGCCACGGACTGGAAAAAGTCGCCCACCAGCAACAGCGCCCCATGCCCACCCTGGCCCCAGTGGCTGCTGCGCATCGTCACCCGGGCGTCGTTGAAGCCCACCCAGGCCCCCGCCACCAGCGAGGGGTGCATCAGGATGAACCAGCCGTCGGTGTTGTTCTGCGTCGTGCCGGTCTTGCCGGCGACATCGCCCACCACGCCGAAGCGCGACCGGATCTGCGTGCCGGTGCCGCGATCGACCGCGCCACGCATCATGTCGATCAACTCGACCGCCGCGGCCTCCGACATCGCCCGCCGCGTCTGCGAACCGTACTCGGCCAGCACCGCACCATGCCGGTCGCTGATGCGGCGGATCATCAGCGGCTGGTGATGCTCGCCGAGCTGCGCAATGCTGGCGTAGGCATTGACCATCTCGAGCAGGCTGACCGGACTGGTGCCCAGCGCCAGCGAGGGCACGGCGTCCAGCGTGCTCTGGTCGACGCCCAGCGCACGGGCCAGCGCGACGATGCGGCCAACGCCCACCTCGTGCGCCACCTGCGCGGTGATGGTGTTCTTCGACTGGATCAAGCCCTCGCGCATGGGCATGCCCTGGTAGCTGGCCTCGGACATGTCGGTGGGCCGCCAGACGCTGCGGTCGGCCAGCACGAACTCGATCGGCTCGTCGAGATAGCTGTGGTCGGGGCTGATGCCGCTCTCCAGCGCGGCGCCGTAGACGAAGGGCTTGAAGGTCGAGCCCGGCTGGCGCGCGGCCTGCGCGACGTGATCGAACTGGTCCTGCGCAAAGCCGCGGCTGCCGACCCAGGCCCGCACTTCGCCGCTGGCCGGGTCCATCGCCAGGAAGCCGGCCTCCAGCCGCGTCTTGGCCTGCTTCAGGCCCTGCACCAACGCGCCATCGGCCATCAGCCGCTGCAGCGCCGCGGCCTCGCTGCCGGTCTGCTTCAAGGCCTGCGGGTACTCGGGGCGTTCACGCAGCCAGGCCGACAGCAGCTCGGGCCGTTGCCGCCAGAAGTGCGCAAACGGCTGCACGCGTGAACGCGCCTTGGCATAGGCCTGCGCCGAGCCGGATTGCACGCGCAGGCCGGCGGCGCTCCATTCCACGTCGGCCACCGCCTGCAGCGCATCGGCCTGGCGCTGCACGGCCTGCGTCGCGGCCTGCTGCAGCCGCGAATCGATGGTGGTCTGCACCACCAGGCCATCGGTGTAGAGGTTCAGGTCGTGTTCGTCGGCCCAGGCGATCAGGCCCTTGCGCAGGTGCATCGCGAAGTGCGGCGCATCGCCCATCAGATCGGGCTGCCGGTTCAGCTGCGCCGTCAGCGGCCGGTCCTTCAGCGCCTGGAATTGTGCGTCCGCCAGCATGCCGTGCCTGACCATCTGCGTCAGCACCACGTTGCGCCGCTTCAGGGCCCGATCGGGGTAGCGGATCGGGTTGTAGTAGTGGGTGCCCTTGAGCATGCCGATCAAGGTGGCGCTCTCCAGCACATCCAGCTCGGCGGCAGGTTTGTCGAAGTAGGTGCGGGCCGCCATCTCGATGCCGACCACGTTGTAGAGGAAGGGGGCGGTGTTGAGATACAGCTCCAGGATCTGCGGCTTGGTGAACACGCGCTCGATGCGCACCGCAGTGACCAGTTCCTTGGCCTTGCGCGTCAGCGTGCGCGAGCGGCCGATCTCTTCCGGAAACAGGTTGCGCGCCAGTTGCTGCGTCAGCGTCGAGCCGCCTTGCGTGTCGCCCATCAGCGTGCGCCATGCCGCACCGAGCGTGCGGTAGACATCGACACCGCGGTGCTGGTGGAAGCGTGCGTCTTCGGTGGCGATCAGCGCCTGCACGACATGTGGCGACACCTGCGCCAGTGTTATGCGCTGCTGCTGCGCACGGCTGAATTCCGCGAGCTTCACACCATCGACCGACATCAGCACGCTGGGCCGGGCCTGCTGCACCTCGTGCAGGCGGTCGACGCCCGGGGCCAGCGGCAACATCAGCAGCATGAAGAGGCCGCCGGCCAGCGCCACGCCGAGCAACGCCCACAGCGCGCCCCATGCCATGCGGCCGACCACCCGACGCCTGTTGTTCACCTGCACCACCTGAGCCCTCGCACGCCATTGGCAATACCGACCCTCCGGCAATCGACGTGCCCACCGGCCGCTCGACGCGGGCGGGTCTCCGGGGCCGGCGAAACCATGTAAAGAAAATCCGGGCTGTGCGCGCTGACATCGCCGGCGACGTTGAAAAGTCATCCTCTTCACGCAACGGTGGTGCTGCCATGGCTGCCTGCAAGTCTCACTGGTTTCTGCGGACTCTCACGCTCCGGCGCGCGCTGTTGGCCGCTGCCGTCGGCACGCTCACCGGCTGCGTCGTCGTGCCGGCTGATCGCTACTACGACGGCTACTACGGCGGCGCGGTGACCACTGCGCCGCCGGGCGAGGTGGCCGAGGTGGTGACCGTGGCGCCCGGCCCCGGCTACTTCTGGATCGGCGGCTACTGGAACTGGGTGGGCCACCGCCATGTGTGGGTGGGCGGCCACTGGCAGGCCCACCGCCCGGGCTACCACTGGCAAGCGCACCGCTGGCACCGTGACCGCAGCGGCTGGCGCGCCGCACCGGGCCATTGGCAGCGGCGCTGAGCCCGGCGCGTGCCGCAGGCCCGGCACGTCAGACACGTCCGACAGCAGCGTGCGCCATGCGCCGCTGGTGCACGCGCGTTGAGGACCGCACACTACCCGTGACGTCACGGGAGAGTTGATTCATGCCAGCCGGTCCCTCGATCGCGCCGGCGTTGGCCGATGACACGCCCGCGCCTGCACCCGATCGCCTGCCTCTGCACATGCCGATCGATGTGCGCAGCGCCGCCATTGCACTCATCGCGCTGCTGGCCAGCCTGTACACGCTGCACTGGGCGCAGGCGGTGTTCATCCCGCTGCTGCTGAGCGTGATGTTCAGCTATGCCTTGTCACCGCTGGTCAACCGGTTGCAGCACTGGCATGTGCCGCGGGCCATCGGCGCGGCACTGCTGATGGTGACGGTGCTGGGAGGTGTCGGCGCGGCGGTCTATTCGCTGAGCGACGACACCACGGCACTGGTCGAATCGCTGCCTGGCGCGGCGCAGAAACTGCGTGAATCGCTGCGCAGCCCACGCGGCGCGCCCAGTGGCGCGATTGCCAAGGTGCAGCAGGCCGCCAGCAAGCTGGAGCAGGCCGCCGAGGAGAGCAGCAGCGCGCCGCCCCTGACCAACCGGGGCGTGACCCGCGTGCAGGTCGAGCGGCCGCGCTTCAACATCAAGGACTATCTGTGGAGCGGTACGCTGGGCCTGGTCGGCTTTGTCGGGCAGGCTTTGACGGTCATCTTCATCACCTACTTCCTGCTGGCCTCGGGCGACATGTTCCGGCGCAAGATGGTGAAGATTGCTGGCCCGCACTTCAGCCGCAAGAAGATCACGATCCAGTTGCTCGACGAGATCACGCAGCAGATCCAGCGCTACCTGCTGGTGCAGTTGCTGATCAGCGCGCTGGTCGGCCTGGCCACCTGGGGCGTGTGCCTGGCCGTGGGCCTGGAACGCGCCGCGGTGTGGGGTGTTGCCGCGGGCGTTCTGAACATGGTGCCCTACCTCGGCGCGCTGGCCACCGCCGGCGGGCTGATGCTGGTGTCGCTGATGCAGTTCGGCACGCCCAGCATGGCGCTGCTGCTGGGCGGCGCCGCGCTGGCCATCCACATCGTCTCCGGCCAGCTGCTCACGCCCTGGCTCACCGGCCGCGCCTGCCGCATGAACCCGGTGGTGATCTTCGTCGGCGTGCTGGCCTGGGGCTGGCTGTGGGGCGTCTGGGGCCTGCTGCTGGGCGCGCCGCTGCTGATGGCGCTGAAGGCCGTCTGCGACCGCATCGATTCGCTGAAGCCGGCCGGCGAATTGCTGTCGGCCTGAGCCCGCCACGCCGAGCTCGCCGCCATGTCCTGGTTCGGACCGCAGGCCGCTCACATTGCACGTCATCCAGGCGTGTTCGTGCTCGGCACGTTGAAGGCGTTTCGTGCCAACCAGGGCCTGTTGCTGGCCGGCGCGGTGGCCTACTACGCCTTGCTGTCCATCGTGCCGCTGCTGATCCTGACGGTGATCGCGCTGTCGCACGTGATCGACCAGCAAATGCTGCTGCAAACCTTGGGCCGTTACCTCGAATGGCTGGTGCCGGGCCAATCGCGCGCCATCGTCGCCGAGTTGGCGAACTTTCTCGCCCACCGCGACGTGATGGGCTGGCTGCTGCTGGCCACCATGCTGTTCTTCAGCTCGCTGGCCTTCACGGTGCTGGAGAACGCGATGTCGGTGATCTTCCACCACCGCGTGGCGATCCGGCGGCGGCGCTTCCTGGTCTCGGCGATCATGCCCTACCTGTACATCCTGTGCCTGGGCCTCGGGCTGCTGCTGGTCACGCTGGTGGCCGGCAGCCTGCAGGCCATCGGCCAGGAGGAGCTGGCGTTCCTCGGCCGCAGCTGGTCGCTGCACGGCCTGTCCGGCCTGCTGCTGTACCTGCTGGGTTTCGCCGGCGAGGTCATTGCGCTGACCTCGGTGTATTTCGTCATGCCGGTCGGCCGCCTGTCATTGAGCCATGCGCTGATCGGCGGCCTGACCGCCGCGGTGCTATGGGAGCTATCGCGCCATGTGCTCGTGTGGTATTTCGCGACACTGTCGCAGATCAGCACGGTCTACGGTTCATTGACCACCGCCATTGCCGTGCTGCTGAGCCTGGAGCTGGCGGCCGCCTTGCTGCTGCTGGGCGCGCAGGTGATCTCGGAATACGAACGGCTGGGCGCCGTGCACCGCGGACTGCCGGCCGAGCCTTTCACCACCGGGGCGGCCTGAGCCGGAGCTGCCGCCTTTCAGACCGTAGCAGGCGCGCGAAGCGTTGTTGGCCGAGGTCAGGCCCGTGCCTATGCCGCCGAGAAAACCGGCCGGCTGCCCCAGCCGCGCCAGCCCCGGCGCGACGGTGAACGGTGAGCCGCCGATGCGAGCATCGCAGCCCATGCCGTTGGGCGTATCGCCGGTGACGAACACATCGAACAGCGCCTCTCCGCACACGATGAACATGGCCATCAGTCCCCAGGGTTAACCATTAAATCACTCAGCTTGATTTATTAGACCGCAGTGCCGAGAATTGCGCCACCCGCTGGATCCCCAGCCCCGAGGCTGCCATGACCCCCCACACCCACCGCGTGCCGCCCGGCCACACGCTTGAGCAACGCGCTGAACGCCCGCCCAGCCCCACAGGACATACCCTCATGAGTTCGCTGAAAGACAAGCTGGCGCCGCTGCACGCGCATATCGGCACCCTGGGCCCGCTGATCGCGCTGCTGGCTGCCTGCCTGTTCTTCACGTCGCAGACCGACCGCTTCCTCAGCGGCGGCAACCTGTCGCTGATCCTGCAGCAGGTGATGGTGGTCGGCGTCATCGCGATCGGCCAGACCTTGATCATCCTGACCGCCGGCATCGACCTGTCCTGCGGCATGGTGATGGCGCTGGGCGGCGTGGTGATGACCAAGTTCGCCACCGACCTGGGCGTGCCGCCTGCGCTGGCCATCCTGTGCGGCATCGCGGTCACCACGCTGTTCGGTCTGTTGAACGGGCTGCTGGTCACGCGCATCAAGCTGCCGCCCTTCATCGTCACCCTGGGCACGCTGAACATCGCGTTTGCCATCACGCAGCTGTACTCGAATTCGCAGACCATCACCGGCTTGCCGCCGCTGATGACCGGGCTGGGCAATACCTTCACGATCGCCGGCACCGAGGTGGCCTGGGGCACGCTGCTGATGCTGGCACTGTTCGGCCTGACCTGGTTCGTGCTGCGCGAAACCGCTGCCGGCCGGCATGTGTATGCGGTCGGCAACAACGCCGAAGCGACGCGGCTGGTCGGCATACCGACGCAGAAGGTGCTGCTCGGCGTCTATGTGATGGCCGGCGTGTTCTACGGCCTGGCTTCGTGGCTCAGCGTGGCGCGCACCGGTGTCGGGGACCCGAATGCCGGGCAGACCGAGAACCTGGATGCGATCACCGCAGTGGTGCTGGGCGGCACCAGCCTGTTCGGCGGGCGTGGCGTGGTGCTGGGCACCTTGGTCGGCGCGCTGATCGTCGGTGTGTTCCGCAATGGCCTGACGCTGATGGGCGTCTCGTCGATCTATCAAGTCCTGGTGACCGGCATCCTCGTGATCCTGGCCGTCGCCACCGACCAACTGTCTCGCAAAGGAAGCCGCTGACATGAGCGCCCCTCACATCGTGATGCAAGCCACCGGCCTGGTGAAGCGCTACGGCCAGGTCGTCGCACTCGACGGCGCGGACTTCGAACTGCGCGCCGGCGAGATCCTTGCGGTGATCGGCGACAACGGCGCCGGCAAGTCCTCGCTGATCAAGGCACTGTCTGGCGCCGTGGCGCCGGACGAAGGGGAGATCCGGCTCGATGGCCAGACCATTCGCTTCAAGAGCCCGATCGAGGCGCGGCGCGCCGGCATCGAGACGGTGTACCAGGACCTCGCGGTGGCGCCGGCCATGACGATTGCCGAGAACCTGTTCCTCGGCCGCGAGATGCGCCGGCCCGGTCTGGCCGGCCGCGTCTTTCGAATGTTGGACAAGCGGCGCATGCTGGAGATCAGCATCGCCCGCATGCAGGACCTGAAGGTCGGCATCCGCTCGATGACGCAGGCGGTGGAGACGCTTTCCGGCGGCCAGCGCCAGTGCGTGGCAGTGGCACGCGCCGCAGCCTTTGCGCAGCATGTGGTGATCATGGACGAGCCCACCGCGGCGCTGGGCGTCAAGGAAGGCAATATGGTGCTGGAGCTGATCCGCCGTGTGCGCGACAAAGGCCTGCCGGTGGTGCTGATCTCGCACAACATGCCGCATGTGTTCGAGATTGCCGACCGCATCCACGTCGCGCGACTGGGCCGCCGTGTCGCGGTGCTGAACCCGAAGAAGATCAGCATGAGCGATACCGTCGCGGTGATGACCGGCGCCATGCGGCCCGAGGACATTCCAGCCGAATGTTTGGCCCACTGACATCTGTCTCACTGACCTCTGGCCCACTGACGCCTGGCGCATTGAGAACAAAAGGAATCCCGAACCATGCTCAAAGGCATAGACCCGCTGCTGACTCCCGAACTGCTGAAGGTACTGGCCGAGATGGGCCATGGCGACGAAATCGTCGTGGCCGATGCCAACTTCACGGCCACCAGCCTGGGCCGCGGCAAGCCGGTGATAGTGATGCCCGGCGCCGGTGTCGAGCGCACCAGTGCCGCGCTGCTGTCGCTGTTGCCGCTGGATGCCGCGGTCGCGCAACCTGTGGCCTATATGAAGGTCTGCGATACACCCGACGGCTACCGCAGCGCGCTGCAGCGCCGCGCGATCGACGCGTTTGAGGCAGCCGGCTGGTTGCGTGCCGGACAATGCGAAGCCATGGATCGATTCAGCTTCTACGAACGAGCCCGCCAGGCCTTTGCGATCGTGCACACCGGCGAGTTGCAGCCCTATGCCAACTTCCTGTTCAAAAAGGGTGTGATCGGAGAGCCGCTTGCCACCTGATCCGCATCTGCGGCCGCGGGGCTCCAGCCAGGGCGGCCTGCGCCAGTTCAACGAACGTGTGGTGCTGCAGGCCATACGGCTGCACGGTGCGCTGCCCGGCGCCGAGTTGGCGCGGCTGACGCACCTGACCGCGCAGACCATCTCGCTGATCACCAAGCGCCTGCTCCACGATGGCCTCTTGATCAAGGGCGAGCCGCAGCGCGGCAAGGTCGGCCAGCCCTCGGTGCCGCTGGCGCTGAACCCGGATGGCGCCTATGCCATCGGCATCAAGATCGGCCGCCGCAGCCTGGATGTGCTGCTGGTCGACTTCACCGGTGCGGTGCGAGAGCGCTGGTCTGGCGACTACGCCTTCCCCGAACCCGCGCAGCTGCTGGCCGAGATAGGCCAGCGCCTGAAGGCGGTGAAACGCAAGCTCGACCCCACGGCACGCGAGCGCATGCAAGGCATCGGCATTGCGATGCCGTTGTCGTTGGGCGGCTGGCAGACCTTGCTGGACATGCCGCCCGAAGTGGCCGCGCGCTGGCCCGGCATCGACCTGCGGGCTGAAGTGGCCAAGCTCAGCGATTGGCCGGTGCAGGTATTGAAGGACACCGCCGCCGCCTGCGTCGCCGAGCTGGTGGCCGGCCGCGGCCGCAGCACGCCGAGTTTTCTGTACATCTTTGTCGACACCTTCATCGGCGGCGGCCTGGTGCTGGACAGCCACTTGCGCGCTGGCGTGCACGGCAATGCCGGCGCGATCGGCTCGCTGCCCATGGGGCGCGCTACCCGGGTGGGCGGCAAACAGGCGGCGCCGGCACAGCTGCTCAGCGTGGCATCGCTGAACAACCTGGAGCGGCTGTACCAGGCCGAAGGGCTGGACATCGCCGCAGTGGCCGACGAGCGCGCGCTTCAGAAGCCCTGGCTCAAGCTGACCGAACGCTGGCTGGCCGATGCAGCCTCGGCGATTGCCTTCGCGGTCAACGGCACCACCTGCCTGCTGGACCTGGACTGCGTGATCCTCGACGGCTCCTTCAGCCGCAAGCTGCAAGAGGCGTTGCTGGCCGCCGTCGAACGCGCGCTGGCTGACTACAGCTGGGAAGGCATCAACCCGCCGCGGCTGATGCCGGGCACGATAGGCTCGGACGCGCGCGCCATCGGCGGCGCGCTGCTGCCGCTGTATGCCAACTTCGCGCCGGACCGCGACCTGTTCCTGAAGATCGCTGTCGAATGAGCCCGCGCTTGGCGGCCGCATTAGCGGCCCCATTGGCGGGTTCATCCCCAGCATGTGAGCAGGCCGAAGACCTGCGCCGTATGCACGGCTGAACCACCGGGCCGGCGTGAGCCGGTGCCCGTGCCGAGCGCGAAGGCCGGCGCTCAGTTCGACGCCGCGGAGGCAGGCGGCGGTGGCACGACGATCACGGTCGGGCTGTCAGCCGGCTTGCCCGGCTCACCTTGCGGCCCCGGTGGCCCTGGAACCGGGGCCGGTGCCGGCGCGGCCGCGGGGGGCGGCACATTGACGACGGTGGGCTTGTCACATCCATACAAACCGGCGGCGACCAGCAGCGAGGAAATCAACAACGGATGGTTCACGGAAACTCCTTCGGGACAACAAGGGCCGGTCAGCGCATGCCCGAGGCATCGCCACCGGCCGAGGATCAGCCGGCCGCGATGAAACGGTCGGCGCGTGCGGCTTCAAGCACCCGCTTCAGGCTCGTGTCCAACGGGTCGACCGGCCGGCGATGATCCAGCCACGCGTTGGGCTGGGACAGCCATAGCGCCAGGGCTCGTCAAAGACCGTGGCCAACACGCCCAGCATTTGCCGCGAGCCGGGCTTGCTGTACAAGGGTACCGCGCTCGAACCGGAACAGCGGTAACCAGAAGCTGTCATTCCATTCAAAGCTGAAAACCGCGCCCGACACGGCGCGAAACGATGGTCTGGTTCATGGCGATGTCCCTTTCCGACAGCTTGCACAACGCAAGCCGCGCACGTCTGTGCGCTGGAACACGGCAGACGGGGCCGATCTAGGGTTTGGCCGCCACCAGCGGTGCCACCACGCGGGGCCGGATCATGAACAGGCGCTCACGCTTCTGGACGTCGTGGCTGCGGGTCGAGAACAGCGCGCCCACCAGCGGGATCGCGCCGAGCACGGGGATGCGCTCGTCGTTCGATACCTTCTGATCGCTGCGGTAGCCGCCGATCAGCAGCGTGGCGTCCTCGTCCACCAGGGCCTGCGTGCTGACCACGCTGCGGCGCACCGTGGGCAGTGTATCGACGGTGCGGTCCTGGATCGCGCCGTCCTCGATGTCGACCACCAGCCGCACCGAGCGCGGCTGGCCGTCGCCGGCTTCCACCACGCGCGGCGTCACGCGCAGCGTGGTGCCCACGGTCACCGGCGTGACGGTGGCCACGCGTTCGCCCTGGGTGCGGATGTAGAAGGTCTCGGACAGGTCGATCAGCGCGCCGGCGTTGTCCACCGTCAGCACCGAGGGCCGGCTCTGGATCTGCGCCTCGCCCTGGGTTTCCAGCGCGCGGATGCGGGCCACCAGGTAGTTGCCGGTGTCCTGCGACACCGTCGTCGGCGTGACGCCACGACCGCCGCTCACCACCGACAAGGCGCCCTGCGCCAGCGTGGCCGCGGGGTTGCCAAAGCCCAGCGCCAGCGTGCCGTTGCGCCCGCCCCAGGTGATGCCCAGTTCGTCCAGCCGCGTGGCGTTGATGTCGATGATCAATGCCTCGATCTCGATCAGCGGCGTCGGCACGTCCAGCACCGCCACCAGGCGCTCGTACAGCGGCAGGCGTTCGGGCGTGTCCTGGACGATCAGCGCGTTCAGGCGTGAGTCGGCCTGGATGCTGGGCGTGCGTGATGCGGCCGGCCGCGAGGATCGGGCCGGGGCTGCGCCCGCGGCGGTAGCGCCTTGGGCGGCGGCCGTCGAGCCGGGGACCGCCGCAGCGCCCGCGTTGGCCACGGTTGTGGGCGAGGTCTCGGCCACCGTGCGCAACGGCGTGGCCAGCGACACCAGCACGTCGCTGGCGCCACCGCCCGCCCCATTGATCAGGTTGCGCAGCACGGTGGCCAGGCCGGGCGTGGTGATCTCGCGGTCGCGGAACATCATCGTGCGGTCGTCCACCGAGGCATGGCGCAGCCGGTACACGGCCACCTGCAGACCGCCCGCGCCCTGGGTCGGCAACAGGGCCAGCGTCTGCTCGATGCGTCGCACGTAGTCCGGCGGGCCCGAGACCAGCACGATGCCCTGCTCGGGCAGTTCGCCCCAGCCGAAGCGCGGGTCCAGCAGGCCCATGTCGGACAGCGCACGCTTGATCGCTGCCGGGTTGCCGCTGACCGGCAGCGCACGCTGCACCGATTGCGATGCACGCGTGACCTGCAGCGTGCCGGCATGCACCGTCCACACGAAGCCGTAGACGCCGCCCAGGCGCTCGATGAACTCGCTCGGGTTGCGGCTGTTGAAGCGGCCATTGACGGTGCCGGTGACGCCCTTGTCGAGCTGCAGCGCCAGGCTGAAGCTGGCGGCAAATTCGCCCAGCACCTTGTCCAGCGGCAGGTTCTCGGCGTACTGCGTGTAGGGCACCTCGGGCCAGGGCGGCGTGGCGCCGCGCGCTGTTCCGGCCAGGCCGGCGCACAGCAGCGCCGCGGCCAGGCTTCGCCACAGCAGCTTCATCGCGCGGCCTCCAGGTGTTTCCAGAACACCACCGACTTCAGAAAGTCGTCCACCGCCTCGTCGAAAGCCACCGGCGACAAGCCCTCGCACAGCCGCTGCTGCAGCATGAAGGCCTCGGCCTCGGCGTCGATCACCAGCGCCTGCGGGTGGCCGCGCAGACGCGCGGCGCCGGCGCGCAGCAAGGTGTCGATGCGCTCGCCTCGCTCACTGCGCTGGTGGCCGGCCGGCGGCAGCGGCGCGATGCGGGCTTCGAACAGCAGGCCGCCGCCGGGCAGCGGCTGCAGCTGCATGCGGGCGCGGTCGCCTAGCGCCAATGTCAGGCGGCCATCGGGGCGCACGCTGTCGGACTTCAGGCCCTTGCGCTGCAGGCAGGCCAGCAGCTGGGGATGGGGGGTCATCGCGGCTCCTCCGGGTCGTGGCCGTGGTGGTGGCCGTCGTTCAGGGCGCGCACCGCGCGCAGCAGTTCGGCCACCGGCGCGACCAGTTCGGCCGGGATGAACTGTTCGATCTCGGCGCTGGCCATCAGCGCCCGCGCCAGCGGAATGTTCTGCATCACCGGCACGCCGGCGGCGATGGCTGCGTCCTTCATGCGTTGGGCCAGCGCGCCTTCGCCCTTGGCCAGCACCAGCGGCAGCGGCGTGGTCTCGGGCTCGTCGTAGCGCAGGGCGATGGCCAGGTGGGTGGGGTTGGTCACCACCACGCTGGCCTTGCGCGCCGCCTGCACCGCGCCTTCGGCCAGCATCTCCTGGTGCAGGTGGCGGCGCTTGTGCTTGATGTGCGGGTCGCCTTCCATTTCTTTGTACTCGCGCTGCACTTCGTCCTTGCCCATCATCAGCTGCTTGCGGTGCTGCAGGCGCTGGTAGACCCCGTCGAAGCCGGCGATCACGCAGTAGGCCACCGCCACCTGCTTGAACAGGCTGGCCATCAGCGCACCCACTGCCACGCCCACGCCTTCAACGCCGGCGCGCGGGACCGTCAACAGGCCGCCGATCTCATGCGCCAGCAGCAGCCAGATCACGCTGCCGACGACGCCGATCTTGAACACCGACTTCAGCAACTCCACCCAGCTCTTGGCGGCGAACATGTTCTTCAGGTTCTGCCCGACATCGAGCTTCTTGCCCGACGGCTGGATGGCCTTGAAGGCCAGCAGCACGCCGACCTGCAGCATCTCCACGAAGATGCCGATGACGACAACGATGCCGATGAAGGGCAGCAAGAATTCGATCGCCGCGCGCGCCAGGCCGCTGATCAGCGCATCGGCGGCAGCGTCGAAGGCCATGCCGGTGAGCGAGGCCGGCAGCAGCATCATGTCGGCCAACGAGGCCAGCAGCGACTTCGCATGGGCGATCAGGTAGCCGAACAGCGCCAGGATCAGCACCGTCTGCGTGAAGTCCTTGCTGTGCGCGACCTGGCCTTGCTGGCGCGCGTCGCGCAGCTTCTTGGCGGTGGGTTGTTCGGTCTTTTCGGACATGGCCTCAGCGCACGGTCAGCGCACCGTCAGAGTGCGTTGCAGGAATTGGGTACCGCCTTGCCAGACCTCGCGCGTCCACTCGCCGGCATAACTGAACAGCGTGCCCATGTAGACCGCCAGCACCAGCACGGCCAGCCCGCTCTTGATCGGCATGGCCAGGAAGAACACCTGCAGCTGCGGCGCAAAGCGGCTGATCAGCGCCAGCCCCAGCTCGGCCATGAACATCGCCACGATGACCGGGGCCGACCAGACGATGGCGGTGCGCACCAGTGCGTCCAGCTGGCCCAGCCACAGCGCCGGCCCGTCGGCCGCGAAGGCCGGCCGCCACTGCAGCACCGGCCACAGCGTGAAGCTCTCGTACAGCACCGACAGCAGCAGCCCGAAGGCCCCGCTGACGAAGACGAAAACGATGAAAGCCTGGTTGAACAACTGGCCCAGCGGCGAGCTGTCGTTGCCGGTCAGCGGGTTCAGCGTAGCGGCGATGCTGGCGCCGCGCTGGTTGTCGATGAAGAAGCCCGCAGCCTCGAAGGCCCAGAACGGCAATGCCAGCACGAAGCCGAGCAGGAAACCCAGCCCGGCTTCCTTGCTGACCCACAAAGCCAGCGCCAGGCCCTGCGGCACCTGATCCAGCTGCGACAGCAGCGGCGGCGCGGCCAGCAATCCGATACCGCCGGCCAGGCCGAGGCGCAACAGGCCCGGCATCAGCTGCCGCGCGAACAGTGGCACGGCGATGAACATCGCCAGGATGCGCGGCTGCGTCAGCCCCCAGGCGGCGGCGAAGGCGCGCAGCTCGGCGTAGGTGGTGGCGTCCATATCAGGGATTCATTGCGCTGCGCGCCACTCGCGACGCATGAATCGTTGGCACATGTGCGCGTGACTGCAGTCGGCCCATTGCGGTCTTTGGTGGTTGCTGGAAGCGGACGTTTGGACTGTCTTGCCTTTGCCGGTGATTCTTCGTTGCACTGCGCCGGGATTCCGCCCCGGCAGGCGGGTCACTTTCTTCCTGGCCGAAGAAAGTAACCAA